>CAYHST010000012.1:0-2623 GCA_964359415.1 uncultured Candidatus Saccharibacteria bacterium
ACGACAGAAATGCGCGAGTCATACTTGGACTACGCGATGTCCGTCATCACGGCGCGCGCGCTCCCCGATGTGCGCGACGGGCTAAAGCCGGTGCATAGGAGGATTTTATTTGCAATGCAGGAGGCGGGACTTTCCGCGAACGCGAAAACGAGAAAATCTGCAACAGTAGTCGGAGACGTTATAGGAAAATACCACCCGCACGGCGATGTCGCGGTTTACGATTCCATGGTGAAGATGGCGCAGGATTTTACGATGCGCTATCCGCTTCTAATCGGTCAAGGCAATTGGGGTTCGATTGATGGTGACCCTGCCGCGGCATATCGCTACACGGAAGCAAAAATGTCGCGCCTCGCATCTCTGATGATGAACGACATAGACAGAGACACGGTGGATTTTCTTCCCAACTACGACAACACAAAAAAGGAACCTTCTGTATTGCCAGCGGCTTTCCCAAACCTTCTGGTTAATGGAACTCTCGGCATCGCGGTCGGCATGGCGACCAACATCCCTCCGCACAACATACGCGAAGTATGCGAGGCGGCGATACATTTAATAGAAGACCCCGACGCGACAACCGACGATTTAATGAAATTCGTTCAGGGCCCCGATTTCCCCACCGGATGCATTGCTTTCAATGAAAAAGATATCGCACACGCGTATGCGACAGGGCGCGGCGGCGTCGTCGTGCGCGGGAACGCGGAAATAACGGAGGGCAAAAAGGGCGATTATCAAATTATCGTGACCTCAATCCCCTTTCGCGTCAACAAATCAGACCTTCTGACGAAAATCGCAGACCTCGTTCACGAAAAGAAAATTGAAGGCATCCGAGATATACGCGACGAATCCACCAAGGATATCCGCGTCGTCATTGAACTCAAAGGCAACGCCCATCCGCAGACCGTGCTGAATTATTTGTATAAGCACACCCAGCTTGAAGAAACTTTCCACTACAATGTCGTCGCGCTCGTGGACGGCGTTCCGCAGACGCTCTCGCTCAAGGCGCTTATCGAATACTTCGTCGAGCATCGCAAAGAAGTTGTCACCCGCAGAGCGAAATTTGACCTGAAAAAAGCGCAGGACCGCGAGCATATTCTCCTCGGCCTATCCAAGGCGCTCGACCATATTGACGAGATAATCAAGCTCATCAAAAACTCTAAAGATGTTGATGATGCGCGCGCGCGATTGATGGGGAAATTCCCCGCCAAAGGCGGGTCCGCCTTCGGCGGAAAGTTTTCCGAGCTTCAGGCAAACGCGATTCTTGAAATGCGCCTGCAGAAGCTCGCAGGCCTTGAACGCAAGAAAATTGAGGACGAATTGAAAGAGGCGCAGGCGCTTATATCGCACTTGCAAGCGCTTCTCAAGAATACGAAGAAATTGATGGAGGTTATCACCAAAGAGCTTCGCGAAGTCATTGAGAAGTACGGGGACGCTCGGAGAACCAAAATTGTAAAGCGCGGGGCGACAATCCTATCCGCGGAAGATTTGGTAGCGGATGAGGACAGCGTACTCGTGCTTACGGCCGGCGGCTACATCAAGCGCACGAATCCCAACGAATACCGCCGGCAGAAAAGAGGCGGAATAGGCGTCATGGACTTGGACACGAAAGAAGAGGATTTCGTCACGCAATTCCTGACAGCGAGCGCGCACAATGACATCCTCTTCTTTTCCGACAGAGGAAAAGCGTATCAGCTTAAAATGTACGACCTGCCGGAGGGCAAGCGCGCCACGAAAGGAAAATCAATCATGAACTTTCTCTCTCTTGAACAGGGAGAAGCCGTTACATCGGTTCTCGCGATGCCGAAAGAACTAAAGGCGATTCAAGGACTTTCGCTTGTTCTCGCAACCAAGAACGGAACCGTGAAGAAAGTCTCGGCTGATAAATTCCGCGATGTTCGCAGAAGCGGCCTCATTTCAATAACGCTCGACAAAGGAGACGCGCTGATTTGCGCCAGATTCGCGCACAAGGGAGATGATGTGGTTCTTACCACCTCAAAAGGCCAGTCAATACGATTCAAGGAGTCGGCGGTGCGCGAAATGGGGCGGCAAGCCGGCGGAGTCCGCGGAATAAGACTCCGCTCGGGCGATTTTGTCGTCGGTTCCGATATTGTTCCGGCTTCTTCCGGCAAGACTGCCGAACTGCTGGTCCTTTCCTCTACCGGCTACGGAAAGAAAACCAAACTTTCAGAATACAAATGCCAGGGACGCGGAGGTTCCGGCATAAAAACGATGTCGATTACCGCGAAGACGAAACAGCTCGTGGGCGCGGCTGTGGTCGCGGGTTCGACAAGCTCACCGCAGGCCGGAGGGAAATCGGGCACTTCGACAGGCCCAGTGCAAGCTGGAGAGCTGGTGGCAATTTCCCAAAAAGGCACGGCGATACGGACAGGCCTAGACGAAATCCCGACATTGAGCCGCGCGACGCAGGGAGTCAGGGTAATGAAATTGCGAGAAAACGACAAAGTTGCGTCCTTTGTGGTATTTGCAGGCGACGAAAGTGCGGTAGAATAGAGTATATGTTCCAGGGCTATCCAATTGGTGGTGAATTTCACGAGTCTACTCCGCAGGAAAAGGAGGCCGTGCCGGAGACATTGCAAGACTCTCAAGAGAATATTGAGCAGAAAGT
>CAYHST010000012.1:2723-6218 GCA_964359415.1 uncultured Candidatus Saccharibacteria bacterium
TGGTTGCGGCACTCTCAATCCTTGCTATGGCGTTGGAGAAAGGAGTGCCTATAACAATTGCATATGCAAATGACACGAGTCCGTTTTCTGACACTGTCCTTACGCTAGTAGAGAAAAAACGAGACGAAAAGAAAGCTCAACAAGTGCAACCCGAGAGCAAACTTGGTTGACTCTTCCGATTTCCCCATACTAACAGTAAAGAGGCGTACGTTGCGCGGCTAGCCGTTATATAATGCGCGTAATGCATACGGCCAAAATCACAGATGCTCACGGCTTGCATGCCCATTTTGCGCACCCCGCGCAGAATGCCGCACTGCTCGGCATAACTCCAGGAATGAAAGTTGCCGATTTCGGCTCCGGAAGCGGAGCATACGTGCTTGCGATAGCGGAATTGCTTGCAAACAGCGGACACATATACGCGGTTGACGTGCAGGGAGACCTTCTTCGCAAAATTAAAAGAGAGGCGGCCAAGAGAGCATACAAAAGCGTGGAAGTAATTTGGGGAGATTTGGAGTACGCGGGCGCGACAAAAATCTCGGATGAAGAATTGGACTTGGTGCTTATCTCTAACCTATTGTTCCAAATTAACAACAAGAACGCCGTTCTCCGGGAGGCGCACCGCGTGCTCAAACCCTCCGGACGGCTTGTTATAATAGATTGGAGCGATTCTTTCGGCGGCATCGGCCCGCAGGAAGTTGATGTCGTGACGAAAGAAAACGCGAAGTCGCTCGCCCTTTCGAACGGCTTTGAGCTTTCGCGCGAGTTCCCCGCCGGCTCGCATCATTATGGGCTTATTTTTCGTAGGAAATTAAAGAGCGAAGCGACTGTAATTTCCACGACCCAGCACCTTTGACGTAAAATGATTTCTTGCATATGAATTACAACCTAAATACCAGCCAGCGGTTAAAGAGCAAACTTTACGTAAAAGGTGCTGGGTGTAAGAGCTTCTAAACTCATTATCATTCGTTAAGAATCTCTAACATGAAACTCTCACTCTTTCAGATTGTCCTACTAATTGTTTTCGGCGTACTCGGCGTCATCGGCGTGCTCATTTTTGCTTTCGCGAACGTTGGCAACAGCACCACAAATGTCGGCCCAGTTTTAATATGGGGCAACATTGATTCACAGGCAATGAACGCGGTTATACAAAATACCGTCGATAACAATCAGGATTTCGACCAGCTCAAGTATGAAGAAAAGGACCCGGATATATACGAATCCGAACTCGTGAATGCCCTTGCCAGCGGCTCCGGCCCCGACATGTTCATCCTGCGCCAAGACCAACTGCTACAAAATGCGGAACGGGTCATTCCGATACCTGCAACCTCGCTGTCTCCAACACAATTCAATAATCTGTTCATAGACGCTGGCGCCGTATTTCTCGACCCGCGCGGCGTACTTGGGATACCAATCTTTGCCGACCCTCTTGTCCTCTACTGGAACAAAGACATGCTGAATGCGGCTGGATACGCCAAGCCGCCCAGCACATGGGCTGAAGTCCAAAAAATGGGAGAAAGGATGCAGAAGCGAAATGACGCCGGCGCGATTGTGAAAAGCGCGATAGCTCTCGGAGAATACGCGAATGTAACAAACGCAAAGGAGATATTGAGCGTTCTTATTCTTCAAGCGGGCGGGCGGATTGTCGCGAGAAATAACACGGGGATATTAACGACCGACCTGTCATCTGGCGGAACCGACACCGCGCAATATGCGGAAAGCGCCATGCGTTTTTACACAGAATTCGCAAACCCTTCCAAATCCTATTATTCATGGAACAGGTCGTTGCCTGAATCGCAAAAAACATTCGCCGCAGGAGACTTGGCTCTATACATAGGATTTGCCAGCGAAGGCCCTGCAATCGCGAAAATAAATCCGAATCTTAACTTTGATGTTGCCCCCTTGCCGCAGATAAAGAACGGCGAGAATGCAGTTAACACGGCGCGCGTGTACGGCATCCTTATTTCGCGTACGGCCAAGAATCAGCCGGGCGCCTTTGCTGTCGTATCGCAATTCGCGTCCGCATCGGAAACCGGAATGGGGAGAAATCTCTCGCTTGTTCTCGGAGTACCGAGCGCCTTGCGCGACGTGCTCGCTCTTCCTTCGACCGGCACAGGCGAGCTCTACAAGCGGGAAGCGCTGATTTCACGCTCATGGTTCGACCCGAACCCGGATAAGACATCCTCTATATTCCGCGCTATGATTGAAAATATTACCGGCGGTTCTTTAAGTCTCTCGGACGCCATCCAGCGCGCCAGTCAGGAGATTGGGGCCAATTTGAAATCATTACCTGACACACAAATATGAATATGATTAAGAAGATAGGTTCTTGGTTCTTGTATGCGCCTGTAATATTCTTCGCAAGCTTTGCCATCGCCCATTCTGCAACGGATTGCGCGCCCGGTTCCCTTTGCAATCCTTTAAGGCCGGAGTTTTCCACAGTCCCGACTTTTATAGCCGGAGCGCTCAAGGCCGTCGTGATTATAGCATTGCCCGTTATCGTTCTATTCTTCGTCCTCGCGGGCTTTAAGTTCATCTCCGCGCAAGGAAATCCCAGCGAACTCACCGCGGCGCGAAAGAATTTCATGTGGGTAGTCTTTGGAGCGCTGCTCATAATGGGGGCTTGGGTTCTTGCGACTTTGATAGCGGGAACCGTCTCGCAGTTAGTGGCGCCCTGATATGAACCGCGTCCTGACGACAATTCTGGCGTGCGTGGCGGTAATACCAAGCGTTGCTTTTGCCGTTACTGCCGCCCGCACATACAGCGAGCTCGTTGACCAGCTTGTGTCGCTCATGAATGCCGGAGTAGCGGTTTTAGTCGCGCTCGGCGTCGCGATTTACTTCTATGGAATGTATTCAAACATCCTCAAATTCGGCGAGGATAATCCAGAGAAGAAAAAGGCATTTTTCTTCTGGGGGATCATAATACTTTTCGTAATGGTGAGTATTTGGGGAATTTTGCAGATAATGCAAAATACGCTCTTTCCGCCCGATGGCTCATCAAATCAAGCTCAACAACTGACTCCTGGACAACGGGAAGCTTGATTATATGCCGAGTATGACACGAAAAATCTCTTGGTTGCGGGCGCTTGCCGCGATAACGGTACTTCTTCCGGCCTCCGCTTCCGCGATGACGCTCGTCCAATTTTTCGGCTTTCTCAATATATTCGTCGGGCTTTTTCTTACGCTGGCTTTGATATTGTACGGCGCCGCCGTCATCATTTATACCACGCGATACGGCTGCCCACACCGCGATGAATCGTTAAAACTTATAGAATGGGGGCTCTCTATCTTGTTCGTTCTCATCGTCCTGCTCGGCATAATCCAGTATTTCCAGCGCCACCCCGCAAACATGGCGTACATAATCGGTACAATCGTTTTCCTCCTTGTAATCGGCCTAATAATTTATGCGTATAGCGGGGAGGAGAAGAAAGAGAGTGGCGGTACGCCGCGGCGTTAAAGGAAATCAAGGCCTCGAATCAAGGACTCCCCTTGATT
>CAYHST010000012.1:6318-21432 GCA_964359415.1 uncultured Candidatus Saccharibacteria bacterium
CCTTGATTCTGCTTCATTTGTTGGATTACGGAGCTACTAGCTACGGGCAACTGGCTACAAGCTGTTTTGGTTATCCACACCTCTTTTTACCTATAGTTGTGCTTTTTGCCCAATCATATACCATTACAGTACTTAATATAGTAAGGTAATTAAACAATATTTTATGCGTGCAAAAACTGTTGGTCTTTCGGCTCTTGCGTTTGCGTCGCTTGCGTTGCCGTTTGTGGCTCTGGCGCAACAAATAATCATTGGTGCTTCTACGGCTGGTGGTCTTAGAGGCGTACTCACTACTGTTTCTGGACTTCTGAATGGTGTAATACTTCTCTTCATTACCATAGCGATAGTGGTCTTTTTCTGGGGTTTGGTTACGTATCTTGCCAAAATCGGCGGCGAGGATGCGGCAAAGAAGGGTGTACAGCTCATGCTCTGGGGTATAATCGCGATTTTCGTCATGGTATCTGTCTGGGGCCTTATCCGCATTCTGCAAAGTACATTTGGCATCACCGGTACCGAGCAGGCCATAATTCCGTCGCGAATAATACAACAATAATAATGATTCTTCATAGGTGTCCGCAACCTCGTTTCTTGAACTTGGCGGCTGGGCGTGCAGACTTAGTTTGAGTCGCGGCGGGTGGCACCCGCTAGGGTTTTATTGTCCTCTTTTCACAGATTTATGGATTATGCAACAAGGCTCCTTGACCGGTTTATAACACTAATAATAGACCCGACTATATTGCTCATTTTCACAGCCGGCTTCCTCCTGTTCCTGTGGGGCCTCGTTACGTTTATATTCAATCTCGGCGAAGGCGGAGAAAACACGGAGGGCAAACAGCATATGCTTTGGGGACTCATCGGCATGCTCGTGATGATTTCTGTTTTTGGAATCCTCGCTCTTATAAATAATACTTTTAATCTCGGCTTGAGTTCCGACGCGCGCACGTTCAATCCCGACATGAGCCGTCTACAGGACATCAACTCGGCGTATAATTTTGTCGGGCAGTGAGGCTCTGAACAGACTGCGCGAAAACGGTGCGATTGCAATTACTCTTTGGACGAAATCTCGGTACGGGAGGAGATATGTCTTGTGGGTAACGCTTTCTCGACTCGATTTCTGCCTCGTGCTTTTGCCTGATACAGGGCAACATCTGCCCTGGAGACTATTTTGTTGATATCTAGAGTTGTTGCAGCCGATGAAACCCCTGCACTTACAGTAATTTTTGAGACTCTGCCAGAGTATGTTGGATCGAGGGTTTCCACAGCTTCTCTGATTTTCTCCGCGACTTTCTGTCCTCCTTCTATTTCAGTTTCTGGGCATAGCACGACAAATTCTTCACCACCGTATCGCGCGGGAAAATCACTGGCCCTGAGGACATCGCCAGAGGAAAGGGCTTTGGCAACGAGCTTAAGCACTTCGTCGCCCGCAGCGTGTCCGAGCGTATCGTTTACGGCTTTAAAGTGATCGATATCAATCATTATGACCACAAAATCGTTAGATTTCCTCTTATCAATATGAGATGTTAATTGAGCCGGATCTTCACTTCTATGTCCGACAAAATCTGGCAACCTTGTTTGCCATTTTTTAACGAGTACATCTAAACGCGCGCCAAACTCGGCTCGATTTGCAAGACCAGTTAGGGGGTCTTTCTCGGCCATTCTGGCAATCCTCGTAGACTCCTCAAGCGCCCGGCTATCCGACTCCGCTGTTTTCTGAAGTCCTTCAAGCTTTTTCGCGGTTTCCTCAAGTTTCTTTCTAGTTCGGTCGGTGCGTTTTTTCTCAAGACGAGCTTTTCTTTCGCGAGCAAGTTCCTGTTGCCGCTCTCCGAACGATAGGGGCCGTTTGGTGTCCGCGGGTGGCGTCTCAAATCTCTTCATAGTTCCATCGTACACTAAAGCAGAGAAATTGCGTTTAGACCATGATAGATGCAAGAATGCCAAGCAACAAGACGGTGAAAACTATTTCAATTCTTGAGAATATCGGCAGGAATCCCCTGACCTTTTTCTTAAACGGAAAGAAGTACTGCTTCTCGTCTATATCGGGCCAATCCAGGACAAGATGAATAAGATAGGCGGCGAAATAATAAAGGGCGCCCTCCGCGCTTATGAAAAATAGAGGAATGCTCGTAACAACCGCCCCGAAAATAGAATGCATGTATTTTGTCTTGAAATGTATTCCGTATTTATCTTCATATTTTACAGCGTCAATAAATTTATCCCAAGAAAATATTTTATGCGCATACAAAACAAACAAATGGTCTATATCTGCAATTACAGAACCGATAAACCAGAACCACGAAAACTCGGAGTTGCTTACTGGCATTATTCCAACGATTGAATGGGCAAGAAGCATAAATCGGTGTGTCCTATTTTTCTTTTGTGCGCCGGGAGGGATTCGCCTCTCGTTGCTGGTGCAACGAGAAACCTTCGACATCTCTTCGATGCCTGCGGCCCGCGGTTCGAATCCCTATCCGACCGATGTCAAAATCTGACGCCACCGTGGCGTAAAGATTCTTGACATTGTGCGCCGGGCAGGACTCGAACCTGCGGAGCCCGAAGGCGCGACGTCTACAGCGTCGTGTAATTGCCGCTATACGACCGGCGCAACTGCCGTAGTATACCAAAATCAAAGCGTAGAGCGAGAAGCGGACTAGGCGTGCGCTCCGGCATGAGCGCGGGCGTGGGCGCCGCGCTTGCGAATAGCTCCCTTGCGCACATCAAAGGTGAACTCTGCTTTAGTTTCCTGTCCCGCTTCTTTTCCGCCGGAGGCGGATCCGCCTCCGGCGGATACATCGACGTGAACGGAACCTCCCTCCATCACGTTCCTGCCAACCATCATATTTGCAATCGGTGTCAATATCTTCGTTTGCATCAAGCGCTTCAGAGGGCGCGCGCCGTACTGCGAGCTGTACCCCTCTTTCGCCAGATGCACAAGCACGGCATCGGAAAATGTGAGCGCTATTTGCTTTTCTTCAAGCCGTTTTGCGATTATTTCTATCTGCATGCGTACGATGTCTTTGACCGCGTCCGGAGAAAGTATGTTGAATAGCACGATTTCATCGAGACGATTCAGGAATTCCGGGCGGAAAAATTCTTTGAGCGAACTCATTACTTTCTCTTTGACCTTTTCGTATCTATCGCCCTCGCTTCCGTGCGATTCGCTTCCGAAACCGAGACTGGACATTTTGTCGATGTGTTCGGAGCCGATGTTGGAAGTCATGATGATGACGGCGTTCTTGAAGTTCACGATTCTTCCCTTCGCGTCCGTTAATCTTCCGTTGTCTAACACTTGGAGCAAGATATTAAACACTTCCGGATGCGCTTTTTCTATTTCGTCAAAGAGAACTACAGAGTATGGCCTGTGGCGCACTAGCTCCGTGAGCCCCCCGCCTTCGTCGTGTCCGACGTACCCCGGAGGCGAGCCGATCATTTTCGAGACCGAGTGTTTTTCCATATACTCGGACATGTCCACGCGGATAAGCGCTTTCTCGCTGTTGAAGAGAAAGTCCGCAAGCGCACGCGTGAGCTCGGTTTTGCCAACTCCAGTCGGCCCCAAAAACAAGAAGCTTCCGACCGGGCGGTTCGGGTCGGATATTCCCGCGCGGCTCCGCTTAATCGCGTCTGATATCTTTTGGAGCGCCTCGTCTTGTCCCACGATACGCTTCTTCAATTCCGCTTCCATGCGCGAGAGCTTCTCGGCCTCCTCTTCAAGCATGCGCGTAATTGGAACCCCAGTCCACCGCGATACGACTCCCGCGATATCTTCCTGCATTATTTCTTCTTTCAGAACGCGGCGGGTCGCCTGGAGCTTCTTCAGCCGCTTCGCGGCGGCCTCAATTTCCTTTTCCAGAGCCGGTATCCTTCCGTAGCGGATTTCTGCCGTTTTCGTGAGGTCTGCCGCCGCCTCCGCCGAATCCGCCTCAATGCGCGCCTTTTCAAGGTCGCCTTTCGCGCGCTTGATTTCCGCGATGGTTTCGCGCTCATTTTTCCACTTTAGCTCAAGCTCGCGCGTGCCGTCTTTCAAATCGGCCACTTCTTTCTCTATCGTTTTTACGCGCGCGCGTGCTTTTCCATCGCTTTCTTCCGCCTCTTTTTTCAGAGCTTCCCTTTCTATTTCCAAGCGCATTATCTTTCGCTGTGCTTCCTCAAGCGCGGGCGGCTTGTTCTCAAGCGAGAGCCGAAGCGCCGACGACGCCTCGTCTATCAAATCAATCGCTTTGTCGGGAAGAAATCTTTCGGTGATGTAGCGTATTGAAAGCTGGACCGCCGCGACTATCGCGTCGTCCGTGATGCGTACGCCGTGGAACAATTCGTACCGTTCTTTGAGGCCGCGCAAAATCGCAATTGCATCGTCTTGAGTCGGCTCGTTCACATAGACCGGCTGAAACCTGCGCGTGAGCGCGGGGTCGTGTTCAATGTGCCGCTGAAATTCCTTGAGCGTCGTCGCTCCGATGACGCGGATGTCGCCTCGCGCGAGCGCCGGCTTCAGCATGTTGGACGCGTCCATCGAGCCCTCGGCGGCTCCCGCGCCGACCAGCGTGTGCATCTCGTCGATGAAAAGAATTATTTTTCCTTCCGAGCGCTCCACTTCCCGCATCACGGCTTTCAGCCGCTCTTCAAATTCTCCGCGATATTTCGTGCCGGCGATAAGAAGCCCGAGGTCAAGCTGTACAAGCTCTTTTCCGCGCAGAGATTCCGGCACATCGCTCGAAGCAAGCCGCTGTGCCAACCCCTCCGCGACTGCGGTTTTTCCCACACCCGCCTCCCCTATCAATATCGGATTATTTTTGGTACGCCGCGAGAGTATCTGAATGACGCGGGTGATTTCCATATCGCGGCCGATTACAGGGTCCAGCTTATTTTCGCGCGCGCGGTCCGTGAGAGAGCGCGCGAAGCGAGCGAGCGCGCGCGGTTTTTTCGGCTCATCAATATCGCGGATTTTTCCTTCTTTTATATCCGTAAGCACGCGCGCGAGCGCGGCACGGTCTACGCGAAAGCGAGCGAGTACGTCGGACGCAGGCCCGGGATTTTCCGCGACTCCCAAAAGAAGATGCTCCGGAGAAACAAACTGGTCGTTGAAACTTGCGGCAATCCTCGGAACTGCCTCAAAGACTTTCACCAGCTCCGGCGTGAGATACAGCTGGAAAGAGGGGGAGACTGTATTTCCTCCTCCGCTTCCCTCTATGAGTTCAAGAACTGAATCCGTAAGATGCACCACATCAACTTCTACCTGCTCGAGCATGGGAAGTACCATCGACTCCTCCTGCGTGAGAAGCGCCGCCAAGAGGTGCAGAGTGGATACTTGATTGTGGCCACGCTCAACCGCGAGCTGATGCGCGCGGTGTACCGCTTCTTTCGCCTTTGTTGTGTAGTTGTTGAATGGAACCATAAGGACTAGTTGGTAGTTAGTAGTACGTAGTCAGTAGTAAAATGCATGGAATACGCCATTGTGCCACAACTACGTATTACGTACTACGCACTACGTACTGTGAGTAATAATACACCATTATCATTGAGTCGGCTTCTTCTCAACCTGCTCGCTTCTAATGAGCGCTGACGACGAGATGAACCCGCTGGGGGAAACCATCCGCGAAACTCCGGTACTCATTCCAATCACTTCACCGTCTGTGTTTATCAGGATACTGCCGGGTAAAATCGCCCCGGCGGAAATACTCGTGTCTATCACGTCGACGCGCAGTTTGTCCGCTGATTCCTGCGGAATTAGAGCCGTCATTATGCCATCGGCAATGCGAAATATACTCTTTCCGGAAAAAGCTATGACCGTCTGCCCCATCACCGGTTTTTGAGTTGCGATAGCCGCGGGTTTCCAGGCAAGCGGCTTGCCATCTGAAGATGTTGTGGCCTGTCGAAAGAACGCGATTCCAGAACCCGCGTCGCGAGAGGTAACAAAAGCGCGCGCGCGCTCTCCGTCAAACGATGTGATTACAGCGTCCGCATTCTCCCCAAGAATATCGGAATCGCTCGCCACTGTGCCGTCGGAATCAATTACTACACCAAATCCCAAAAACAACGGAACATCAGAACTGCTTGAATAGACGCGAATCGCACTTGGCTTGACGAGTTCAACCGCTTGTGGAATCAGTTCGGCCTCTTTCACT
Source organism: uncultured Candidatus Saccharibacteria bacterium (assembly GCA_964359415.1). Lineage (GTDB taxonomy): Bacteria > Patescibacteriota > Minisyncoccia > Phycocordibacterales > UBA2100 > UBA10103. The sequence continues at coordinate 12,432 of CAYHST010000012.1, forward strand.
ACCACTGTTTTTTCTTGAGTGACAACGGCCGCCGTTTGGCTTCCTTGCACGACTTTCTCCACCGTGCGCTCTACTATCCTGTTCACGCTTTGTGAGATGGACGGCGGAGCCTGCTCCATGAGCGACACCGTGACGATGCCCGTTGCAATCGATGTAACAAAACTTACCAGAAGCGTCAGAAGTATGATTTGAGATTTAGAAAGATGTTCAATGTCCATACCCGGTTAGTACAATTTGGCATCGTTTCTGCCGCTGATGACTTGATTTACGCAATTTTCTATATTCATACTAATTACCTTTATTGTATTTTGATATACCGCAACCAAGGCAATGCCAAATTGGTCCTACCGGGCATAGCCCGCATCGTACCACGATGCGGAAAATATCAAATCCCCCGCCTACGCCAAGGCTTTGGCGGGCAGGCAAGCACTAAATCCAAAACAAATTCCAAATTCTAAGTTTCGCGTCTGTCAAACACCGAGTGTTTGACAGAAAGTCAGCGCGGCTGAAAACGGGCGGCGATTGCTTGGCATTCTTTAATCACCCTTCGTATGTCTCGTTCAGTTGTGTCCCTTCCGAGCGAAAAGCGGAGAGGGTTTTGCGCCTTCCATCCGCTCCGCCAGTTGGCGGACGGCGGATTACCGCCCAGCGCCGCGACGACGTGCGATTGCTTTTCCGTCCCCTCTCCGCAGGCGCTTTTTGTAGAAATGAAAATACCGGCTCTATCGAGCGACAGTACGAAGTATTCGCCGGATATATTCGGCACGGAAATATTCAGCATGTGCGGGAGCGTGTGTTTTCCGCCGAAGGATAGGTCGCCATTGATAACGGCGCCGGGAATCCCAGAGATGAGCCCATCCGCAAGCTGGTCGCGCAGAAGAGCGAGACGTTTAGATTCCGAGGCGCGCTCGCGCGCTACGCATTCGAACGCTTCCGCGAATCCTGCCGCGAGCGCGACATTCTCAGTACCGGAACGTAGCCCGCGCTCCTGTCCGCCTCCGAGAATGAGCGGCGATAGCTCCGCCTTATCGCTCGCATATAAGGCGCCGATTCCATGCGGGCCGTAAAGCTTGGCCGCGCCCACCGACAAAAGGTCTATGCCGAGCGAGTGCGCTTGGGCGGAAAGATAAAGCGGGGCTTGGCCCGCGTCGCTGTGAAATACGACCGAATGGCCGTGTTTTTTTCCATGTTCATGTATGGTCCGAGAAATTTCGGAAAGAGACTGGATAACTCCGATTTCATTGTTCGCCCATCCAACGGAAACAAAAACTGTTTCCTTGCGAAGTTCTTTTTTGAGCGCATCTGCGGATACGGTTCCGTGCGCATCGGGATTTACAAAAGAAACAATTCCCCCCATCTCTTTAATATGCTCAAAACACGCGAGAACGGATGCGTGTTCAATTGACGATGTAAGCCAATGCGTGTACTTGGAGGTTTCACCTCCAAGTATCATTTTCTTGAAAGAGCCGAGAATTGCGAGGTTGTTTGATTCGGTAATTCCGGATGTGAAAATGACTTCCCGCGGCTTGCACCCCAGTTGCGCGGCAATACGCGCACGAGAATTCTCGAGCGAACGCGATGCCCGCACTCCCTCGTCATGAATTGAACCCGGATTTCCTGCCAATTTCTCCGCACTGCGCATCGCGCGGACTGCCGAAGCCAAAATCGGCGTCGCGCTGGCATAATCTAGATATATCCGGCGTTTCCCAAACAACGGCATCCTCCCAGTGTACCCGGTCAGTACAATTTGGCATAGTTTCTGCCGCTGTTTACCTCGCGCAATGTCAAAATTTGCTCCACGCGACCCGATTAATTTTATCTTGAGAAACCGCAACCAAGGCGATGCCAAATTGTCCTACCGGGTGTAGCATTTCCGCCGTTTTGGCGTATACTTCCGAAAATCTTCTCTCTATGAGAAACACGTATGTCCCAAAAAGATTCTCATATAACGGAAAGACCGCCTATTGTCGCGGTGATGGGCCACGTTGACCACGGCAAATCCACGCTCCTGGATTTCATTAGAAAAACAAATGTGGCTGGTTCCGAAGCGGGAGGCATTACCCAGCATGTTGCCGCGTACGAAGTCGTCCGACCGCAGATAAACGCTGATAAGAAATTCCCGCAGATAAACGCGGATAATAATCTGCGTCCATCAACGTCGAGTTCGCGTGAATCCGCGCTTTCCGAAGGAAAGAGAATTACTTTTATAGATACGCCGGGCCACGCCGCTTTCAAAGCGATACGCGCCCGCGGAGCAAATGTCGCGGACATCGCGATTCTCGTTGTCGCGGCAGACGACGGCGTCAAAGCGCAGACGCTGGAGGCGCTGGAAAGCATCCGTGCGGCAAAAACTCCGTTCATCGTCGCGATAAACAAAATAGACAAGCCGAACGCAAGCGTTGAGCGCACGCAAGCTGCGCTCATGGAAAATGCCGTGTACCTTGAGACGCTCGGCGGAGATGTTCCGTGGGTCGCGATTTCGGCGAAAAATGGAACGGGCGTGAATGAATTGCTTGACCTCATTCTTGTAGTTGCCGAAATGGAAGGGCTTACCGGAGACGCTTCGCTTCCCGCCGAAGGGTGGGTTATCGAAGCGCACCGAGACAAAAAAAGAGGAATCGCCGCGACTCTCATCATAACGAATGGAATGCTCACTACGGGCATGTCCGTGCGCGCCGGGCGCGCGATAGCGCCGGTGCGCATCATGGAGAATTTTGCCGGCAAAACCATTAAACAAGCCGGTCTTTCCAGCCCTGTTTCCATCACAGGATTTGACGAATTGCCTATCGCGGGCGAACCGTTCCAAGCATACAAGAGCAGGCGCGATGCGGAAAGCGCGCGCTCCGCGGCTCAAACAAATGAGAAAACCGCGCGCCCTGGAGGCGCTTCTTCGGATGAAGCCGGCGTTTTCCGAATCCCTATCGTCGTGCGCGCCGACACAACGGGCTCTCTGGAAGCAATCGAGTACGAGATGAAGCGCATCGGCGACGAACACGCGCAAGTGAAAATAGTTCTTTCCGGCATTGGAGACATTTCTGAAAATGACATTAAAGCCGCGGCATCTTCTTTTGAAAAACAAACGGTTGTCGTCGGCTTCAACGTAAATGTCGATGCCGTGGCGCTTGAGCGCGCGCGGCAACACGGAATCCGCATCGAGAAATTCGACATCATTTATAAACTTGTGGAATCACTGGAAAAAATCCTCCGCGAATCCGCTCCAAAGAGAAGCGTTGAAGAAATAACGGGAAGCGCGAAAGTCATAAGGCAATTCAGCACCCAGAAAACTTTGCACGTTGTCGGCGGTTCAGTCACGGAAGGATATCTTGAGCGCAACGCGTCAGTGCGGGTAATCAGGCGCGGGACGGTTATCGGAATCGGCAAGATTAAAAATATCCAATCACACAAAGAAAACGTGAACCGTGTGGAAACTGGAGGCGAATTCGGCGCGCAGATAGAAGCTGTCTTTGAGATAGCGCAGGGCGATACGCTCCAATGCTTCACGACGGTACTTAAATAAAATCAAGCCCGGTAGGACAATTTCGAATCGCCTTGTATGAATGTTTGCCGACCAAATCTGCAAATTACCGAGCACACGGACATGAGATGCTTTTTTTTGTTTATCCACGGCAGAAATAATTCGAAATTGTACTAACCGGGTATGGCTTCACGGCGCCAAACACAGGTTGCGGAACTTATCGCTCGTCTCGCGGGAGAGTTTCTTGAGCGCGAATCTAATCATCAGTCGCTCATCACTGTCACTCGCTCGGATATGTCTCCGGACCTCAAAAAAATTACCGTGTACTTTTCAGTTCTGCCGGAGAAGTTCGAGCAATCGGCTCTCATGTTCGCGAAGCGAGTCCGCACGGATTTCCGGGAGTATTTAAAAAAGAAAAGCCAGATGAAATTCCTGCCGACTGTGGATTTCGAGCTAGATTTAGGAGAAAAACACCGCCAAAAAATTGGTGAATTAATGCGCCATAAATAATCCGCCGTGTTATATTGTTTTGCACGGCCCGGTGGCGAAGTAGAAACGCTTGAGTCTGCAAAACTCACATGCGCGGGTGCGATTCCCGCCCGGGCCTCAATATGAAAATCCCACCGAAACCAGAGACTCCGTATATTCTAGATAACGCCCAAGACAGGCGGATTTTTAGAAAACTGACTGCGCTTGCAAAACAAGCAACAAGTCCTGCTCAAAAACAACTCGTTCTATTCTTATATTCACAACTTGAGACTGACTGGCGCACACCGCTTGAAAGATTTATCAATAAACTGTTAAAGTGATGACAGAGGGCCAGTGGCGGAATTGGTATACGCGCACGACTTAAGATCGTGTCCCGCAAGGGATGTGGGTTCGATGCCCACCTGGCCCACCTGAAGTAATCTCTATAAATTTCCGTTCTTACTCTTCTGGATTCTCTTTTTCAGTTCCGCGAGGCCAAGATTTCCCGGAGCGCCAAGACTCACCTTTGATGCGATATTCGCCGCAAGGTCTGGTTCTCCAGAAATTATTTTTGCCGCCTGTTTGTAGGCGTCGCGGAATGGGACGCCTTTTTCGGTCACCAGTTTGTTCGCGATGTCCGCGGTGAATATGCCGGGCGTTATCTTTGCTTTGATATTTCCCGGCTTCGGAATAATTCCTTCCAAAAGCAAGCCAACAATGTCCAAACTATCGGCGACGATTTTCGTACTCTCAAATAGCGGTTTTTTCATTAGCTGTCCGTCCCTGTTGTAGCCGGAAAGAAGATTCTTTGAGATGTCTTTCACCATCAACTGATTCGCGATGACGACGCTCACGTTCCCGCGCAGAATTTCCATCACGTCCAGATTGTGCTTCTGCGGCATGATGCTTGAACCGGTCGTGAGCGACCCGTCCACGGCAAAGAAATCAAACTCCTGCGAGGTGAAGAGAATCATATCGTTCGCAAACTTACCCAACGTGAGCATCACTTGCGCAAGAGATTCCATATACGCGCTTTCAAATTTCCCGCGCGAATTTTGGCAATACAACGAGTTCATTTGTACGCTGGCAAATCCGAGTTCTTTAGCGGTCAGTTCCCTATCAAGAGGAATTGAGACGCCAAAACCGGCAGCCGAACCGAGCGGATTCTTGTCCATGTGCTTTGCTGTCGCGGCAATGTAATCGGCATCGTCCAAAAGACTCTCGGCAAATGCAGAGAAGTAATGCCCTAAACTAGAGAGCATCGCCTGTTGTGTGTGCGAATATCCAGGCATTGGCACTTCCCGTCCACAGGTGCCGATATTAACCCCATCGGCGCTGTATTTCTTGGCCATCTTTAGAAATACATCCGCAAGTCTGACGGAAGAATCTCCCAATTTCGCGAGATTGTGCTTCATGTAGAGGCGCACGGCAGTCAACACTTGGTCGTTCCTGCTTCTACCCGTGTGCAGTTTCTTGCCGGTATCGCCGATTTTCTCAATCAGATAATTCTCTATGACCGTGTGGCAATCCTCATCCTCCGGCGTGATTGTGATTTTCCCCGCCTGAAAATCTTGGAGAAGCAACGCCAGTCCGCCAAGAATTTCTTTTGCCTCTCCGGCCGACAGGATGCCGATTTTCTCAAGCCCTTTTGCATGAGCTTTGCTTGCTTGAATATCAAACGGCAAGAGTTGCAAATCAAAAACAGAATCCGTTCCGGCGGTATATTTCTCCACTGCGGGATGCAGTGTACTTTCAGTTTTTTTCCAGAGTTTGGCCATAAAGTTAGGTTATAGGGAACAGGTTTTAGGTTTTAGTAAGTTACTTCTTCTTTTTTCTCTTAATTTCGTTTGCGATTTTCATTTGGAGTGTGTACAGTTCAATGAATCCAGCGCTCGCGTTCACGTTGAATTTGTACCCTTCGGCGTTGTTGAAAGATGCGAAAGCAAGGGCGTTGGGCGACTTGAGCGCGACCACGGTCGTGTTTCCCTTGAAAAGTCTTACCGTCACCTCTCCTTCCGCCTTTTCATTGACCGAATCATTGAACGCGTTAATGGCATCCATGACTGGGTCAAGCCAATATGCACTGTAGCAGAGATATCCCCAGCGAGTGTCCATCGTTTCTTTTACTTCGTTCAATATCTTTGTTGAAACATACCTCTCCAGCGAGCGGTGCGCCTCGATAATCGTGTGAAGTCCCGGATGTTCATATATCCCGCGGTTCTTCAGTCCTATCAGTCTGTCTTCAACAACTTGAAACGTCCCAACCCCGTGTTTCCCGGCAACTTTGTTCAATTTCATTATGAGCGCGGCCAGACTTAATTTCTCTCCATTCAACGCGACTGGAATTCCCTGTTTGAATTGGAGCTTAACGAATTCCGGCTTGTCGGGCGCGTTCTTCGGCAAGGTGTATGTCGTTAGAAATCTTTCCTCGGGAGCGATGAGCGCAGGGTCCGTAATTTCTCCTCCCTCCCATGTGATACCGCCCATGTTGTCGTCGTCGGAATAAGGAAAATCAACCGTTGCTGGAACCGGAATGCCGTGTTTTTTCGCATATTCGATTTCTTCTTTCCTGTCCATTCCCCATTCCCTGACTGGCGCGATTATTTTCATTTTCGGACTGTGCGCGAGAATGTATCCGTCAATCCTGACCTGGTCGTTTCCCTTTCCGGTGCTTCCATGAGCTATTGCGTCTGCACCCTCCTTCTCGGCAATCTCAACTGCTTTCTTCGCGAGAATCGCGCGCGCCATCGGAGTTGAAAGATGATACTCGCCTTGGTAATGGGCGTTGGCTTTTATTCCATACGCGAGATATTCGTTTGCGAATTCTTCTTTGACATCAAGCGCAATCGCTTTCACGGCTCCGAACTTCAAAGCCTTCTCTTTGATGGCATCAAGGTCATCGTGCTGTTGTCCGAGGTCCAAAGTCAGCGTAATAACTTTGGCTTTGTATTCGTCTTGGAGCCATTTCAGCAGTACGGAAGTATCGAGCCCTCCCGAATAGAGAAGCACGACCTTTTTAATGTCTTCTTTCTTTCCCTCGTAAGAGGCGACTTTGTGATACGGATGCTGTGGTTTCATGTTAGATTTTGTTATGAGCGTAGCGAATTAGAAAATCTTACATCCAGCACCTTTGTTTCTTAAGGAAACGAAGGTGCTGGGTCAAGAGAATACATTCGCACACCCCTCAATTTTACCTTAATAATCAAAAACGGCCAATTACGGCCGTTTTGATGCTCTCAGTAATAAGCAGTCTAAAACAGCCGGTAGATACCAGTTCGACGTCGGATTTGAGTATTTATTGTTCTCTGCATTTCGGCACTATAACCCATTATCAGATTCTGTGCAACAGGAAAATTGACTCTCTTACTATGCGCAGATTTTCGCAGAAAATATAAGCGCTTCCCAAATGCTAACAAATTACGCCTAGGCGTAATTTGTTAGCATTTGGATTCTGCATTTCTGTTACTACCTACTACGTACTACTAACTACTGACTGCCCAACCAATTGACTCTCTCTCTGGTTTGCGATAGTGCCGTTAGAAACAAGCGCAGGGAGTGGTCCCTGCATCACAGGAGAACTGCTATGCTGATAGAAATTCTCATCATCGCGATGGCGATGGCGGCCGTTGGATTGCTTTCATTAGTGTTGCTCGGCGCGGTTTTCACGCTGGCTAGTTTTCTGTGGATAGCTTTCAGGGCTATCTTCCAGCCGGCCCATCTGAGCAAGATATTGGATGGAGAGCCGTAAATTTTCAGTCTTACGAATCGTCGTCCTATGCCCCGCGCGATTTGCCGGGGCGTCATCTTAATACGGATGTATTTTGTCCTTGCATACGAGCAACGGCTACTATATATTATGCAGATGCCAACTTTTAACGGCGTAATAATTTAATAGAGAGCGGACGGTTTATACTCTTCTGCCGCGCGTCTGAAACGGAAGGAGCAGAGGGCACCGTATGCTACTTACAACATGTCGAATGCAATTATTGGGCAGGAGGATAGAAAAATTAATAACGTAGAAGAAGGAGAGGTTTTAATAAAAGACGGGCCGACAGGTCTGGTGTCGGCACCTGTAGACGGGCCGACAGGTCTGGTGTCGGCACCTGTAGACGGCCCTATGGCGGAACTGCTCCGCGCGGCTCCGAAAGTTCCCGCGATTGACGATGTCGTGGAAGGGCCGGTTATCGCGTTCGGACGGGCGCGCGTTTTCGTTGATATTCATCCGTTCGGCACCGGCATCATCTACGGGCGCGAATACCTCTCTGCCCGCGAGACGCTGAAGAACGTCAACATCGGCGACACCATCACGGCGAAAGTGATGGGCACGGATAATCCGGATGGATATATCGAATTGAGTCTGCGCGAAGCGCGCCAGGCGCTCATCTGGAACGAGGCCGAGTCCGCGATGAATAAGAAGACCGTGTTCCAGCTTCCGATAACAGATGCGAACAAGGGCGGACTAATCATCAACTGGAACGGCATCCACGGATTCCTCCCCGCTTCCCAACTTTCCCACGAACACTACCCGCGCGTTCCGGACGGCGACAAGGACAAAATTTTTACGGAACTCAAGAAAATGGTCGGAAGTAAGATTGATGTCTTAATCATCACAGCGAACCCGAAGGAACAGAAACTTATTTTTAGCGAAAAAGGCGCGGGAACATCCGAACGCACCTCGCTCGTTGAGAAATATCACGTCGGCGATGTGTTTGATGGAATTGTTACCGGCGCCACGGAATTCGGAATATTCGCGAAGCTAGAGGAAGGACTGGAAGGCCTCGTTCACATTTCCGAAATGGATTGGGCGCTTGTTGAGAACCCGAAGTCGCGCTACAAAGTCGGCGAAAAAGTGAAAGTGAAGGTTATTGAAGTAAAGGACGGGAAAGTTTCGCTCTCTCTCAAAGCGCTTACAGAAGACCCGTGGATTTCAGCCGGAGCAAAATACAAAAAGGACCAGAAGGTTGATGCTGTTGTCATCAAATACAACAAGCACGGCGCGCTCGCTTCCATTGAAGAGGGCGTTGCTGGGCTTGTTCACATTTCAGAATTCGCGAGCGA
>CAYHST010000013.1:0-21394 GCA_964359415.1 uncultured Candidatus Saccharibacteria bacterium
CTGCGGTATAGGTTGGTGTCCGCTTGCTCTGTCATACTGAATTAGTATAACGTATCTCGTATAAAGTATAAAGGGCAGAAAGACTGTGTAAGGGGAAAAGTCGGGGCATATCCCCACACGGCATGAATATACCATATCCATATCCGAGTTGCCGTCTAAATTTAAGAGAAAAGCCGCGCGATGTCGTTGTAGGTGACCGTAAGCATAAGGAGCGCAATGAGGACTACTCCGAGCAGATTCAGAGTTTGAACAAATAGTCGAGGCGCGCTTCTCCGCCATACCGCCTCTATTCCTAAAAGCAAGAGCCGCCCGCCATCGAGCGCCGGAATTGGAATAAGATTTATAATCGCGAGATTGACTGAAATAAATCCGGCGAGCGCCAAGACGTTGGCGAAGCCGTGCGTTGCCGCGTCGGAAACAACGCCGACAAGCCCGACAGGTCCGACTATGTCCGCCAGATTCGGCTGGCCACGCAGAGCTCCGCGCAGAATGCTCCACAGACCGCCTCCGACCTGCTTGAATGCGTCTCCGGTGCGAGAAAAAGATTCTTTTAGCGCCTCGCCGAGCGGTAGCGCGTCTTTACTAACTAGGACGAGCGCGACGCCAATCGCGGGTCTTTCGGCATTATCCGTTATCACCGCGTGAGCGGGGCGCAAAGCAACAGTCGTGGTCGTGCCGGCTCTTTCATAGGCGATAAAAATCTGTTTGCCTCCGCGCGCTCGGACAAAATCCGCCACGGAATCGGCGGTAAGCCGTGCAAGTGCGTTATCTTTGTTATCTCTGACACCAACGATATTATCGCCCGATATAATTCCGGCCGCTTCCGCTGGCGAGCCAGCCACAACATCCGCTACAACGAGATGCACAGTTTCGTTGGGCCGCGGAACATCCACCACTCGCGGAATTCCAAGAGCCAGAGCTCCGGCAAATAAGCCCCACGCGAGAATGGCATTCGCCAAGACCCCGGCAATGAGAATAAGCGCCTGCACGTGCCGCTTTGCGTCGACAAAACTTCCCTCGCCGTGCTTTGCCTCTCCCTCGTCCCCAAAGAGACGCACGAATCCGCCAAATGGCAACCAATTAAACGTGTATTCGGTTTCGCCGATTTTCCCGAAAAGAAATGCACGAGGGGGGTACCCTACGCCGAATTCTTCTACGCGAACTTTAAAAATTTTAGCGGCAATAAAATGCCCCAACTCGTGGGCAACAATAAGCACGACGAGAATTGCAATTACGAGAAGAGCAGTAATCATATAAGTGCCAATCTGCAAATGTATTCCAATCTACAAATGACTACGAACGGTGAAGAACCGTAGTGCGTAGAATCCGTTTGGGTCGCAGAAACTTGTCACTGAAATTTATGAGAAGTCCAAGATCAAGTTTTGACTGTTGCAGGTAATTCTGTATTTGGCGATATTCAGATCTTCCTACCAACCGTTTCGTCTTTAATTCAAGTACTATTTTACCTTCTACAAGAAAATCGGCGATATTACCAGAGCCACCGATAATCAACTCCCGATTGTATTTCACATTCTGATTCTTTAATTTTTCTTCGAGAAGATCGGCGTATTGTTTTTCTCTTGCATACTGACCCAGTTCGTTATGAACCTCAAAACAAAGCCCTACGATTGTGTACGAGAGGTCGGGATGCAGTACTTTATCGGCGTTGCGAGTATTTGTAGCCATTCGTAGCATTCGGATTATTCGTAGATTGGGATTAACTTTCCATTTCCGTTTCTTTCTTTGCAAACGCTTTTTCTAATTCCCCGTTTGCATTGTCCACTTTTTTCTGAAGCTCTTCTTTCAAACTGAATTTGTCGTCCTCGGTAAGCGTTCCCTCGTGTGCCTTTGCCTGAATTTCCTTCCACGCCTCGTCGCGCGCGATGCGCACCGCCGTGCGCGCTTCTTCCAATTTGTGCTTCGCTATTTTTACAAGCTGTTCTCGGCGCTCGGCGGTGAGTTCTGGAAATGTCACTCGGAGCCCAGAAGAATCGGCAGTCGTGCCGATGCCGAGATTGGCCGCCGCTATCGCCCGCTCAATGTCTTTAACGAGAGATGCGTCCCAGGCGCTGACCCGAAGTGTGCGCGCGTCTTCAATGCCGATATTTGCCACCTGCTTCAGCGGCGTCATCGAGCCGTACGCGGAAACCAAGATGCCGTCAAGAATCGCCGGTGTTGCGCGACCGGTGCGGAGTCCGCCATACTCGCGCGAGAGCCACTCGCGCGCCCCTGCGAGCTTCCCATCAAATATCTTGAAGTCGTATGGCATGGTTTGTTTATGTTCCAACCTACAAATAACTACGAATAAACAACTCTCACATTTGTAGCCATTCGTAGTATTCGTATCATTTGCAGATTGGGACTTCTATTATAACATCTCCAAGTCTTGGCACATTAGCGATAAGGAACAAGAAGCGCAACCTGCTCTAAAAGCGATTTCAGCAGTGACCCTTTGTCGGCTACGTATTTTCGCGCGCGATAAACTGCTTCAAGCCCCTCTTTCGCCTCGCGCGCCCCGATTCGCGCCAATTCTCTTTCCAGCGACGACAAAAAACCGATTATCGCCCCAATATCTCGTTCTTCGTCTTCTTTCGGCAAGAATAACTTTATCATTTCTATGCGGACGGATGGCATAGCGGCTAGGAATTCTTTCGCCCCTACTTTCTCTTTTTTATCATTTCCGGACAACAACAATGTTTGCGCGCGCGAGCGGAGCGTCTGGAGCAATGTTTCCGGCGATGGCACGATGATGAAAAAGAGCGCGTCCGCAGAAGGTTCCTCAAGAGTTTTTAAGAGGGCGTTTTGCGCCTCGGCTGTCATTTGAGACGCGGAGATGATGAACGCGCGCGAGCTTTCTTTTATCGCGCGCGCGCTGGCGCGCGCCTGTAAGTCCCGCGCGTCATCTATCCCGAATTGTAGGTACTCTCTGATAAAAATATCCGGATTCCCCGGTGTATCAATGCCTTTGCGCGCGAGTATTTCAAGAACTCGTTCAATCATTTCCCTGCCGCCGGCAACAAGATGAACGTTCCCCGATAATTCAATTCCCATGCGGTCAGTATATCAACTAAAGATGATATGCCGATGCATACGTTTTGCCCGACTTGGAGGTTTCACCTCCAAGCGGGGGCTCTCGCGAGAAATTCACAGGCATTCATTTATTGACGGACAATGTCCTAAGACTGTGCTAGACTTCCTTTTTTACAAGCAGTAAACACGACGCAATTCATTTAACAACCATGGCGACTCCTCCCAAGAAAACCCGGAGTACTGCTCTCGCGCTCACGCGCTGGATTGGCTCGCCGAGTTCGCTCGCGACTCACACTCTCATCTTTATAGGATTTTTTGTAGCGGTGAAAACCGGGCTCATCGATTATGACGAGATGCTACTTGTTCTTACTACTATAGTTTCGCTCGAGGCGATATATCTTTCGATATTCATTCAAATGACCATCAACCACACAACGCAGGAACTTGAAGATGTCGGGGAAGATATTGAGGAGATTCAGGAGGACATCGGAGAAATTCAGGAGGACGTGGACGAATTGCAAGAAGACGTGGAAGACATTGCGGAGGAAGAGGAGGTTGAAAAGCGCGAAGAGTCGCAGGAAAAGGCGACTCTCGACGAAATCCAAAGGGATTTGCGAAAACTCTTGGCGGACGTGGAACGCTTAAAGAATGGGCACTCTGAAGCGGGTAGGCAATAGAAATCCCAATCTACGAATCATCCGAATACTACAAATATCTACAAATACCGGTATTTTTCATTCGTAGTTATTTGTAGATTGGAATCCATTTGTAGATTGGGATTCTACAGATTGGCACATCACCTTTTAGCGATTATCGCCTTCTTGTACGTTTCCAGGTGTTTGAGCGCCTCGCCTGTGCCTTTGGCCACGCAGTATGGCGCGTCTTTCGCTAGGCGCGCGCGGACTCCGGTGCGGCGGAAAACGAGTTCCGGAAAATTCCGCATTAATGACGAACCGCCCGTCATGATGATGCCGTTGTCTATAATATCCGCCGCGAGTTCCGGCGGCGTGTCCTGCAAGACATCTTTAATCGAAGCTATCATTGTGCGCAGTTCTTTTCCTATTGAGCGCACGATTTCATTTGTGCTTATTTCCAAAGAACGCGGAAGTCCTGTCAGGTGGTCGCGCCCTTTCACCTGCATCGTAAGCTCCGCGTCTATTGGAACTGCCGAACCTATCTGGATTTTTATTTCCTCCGCCATTGTGTCTCCGATGCCGAGATTTGCCGTCTTCTTTATGTAATCGGCGATAGCGTGGTCTATCGCGTTGCCCGCGCATTTGACGGATGTTGAAGCGACAATCCCGCCGAGAGCGATAACCGCGATGTCGGTCGTGCCTCCGCCGATGTCCACCACCATGTGCCCGCGCGCTTCGTGAATGGGAATCCCCGCGCCTATCGCCGCGAGAATCGGTTCCTTGACTACGTATGCCTCGCGCGCGCCAGCTTTTGTCGCCGCTTCCACCACGGCGCGCCGCTCGGTTGAAGTTACGCCAGCGGGAACGCTAATCATCACTTCCGGCCGGAAGATATTCCATTTGCCGAGAGACTTTTTTATGTAGTAGCGCAACATCGCTTCGGTAACTCGGTAGTCAGCAATGACGCCGTCTTTCATCGGGCGATATGCGATGATGTCGTCGGGAGTTCTACCTATCATTTCCTTCGCTTCGTTCCCCACCGCGAGGATTTTATTATCCGCCACCGAAACTGCTACCACGGACGGCTCGTTTAGAACTATTCCCTTCCCAGGCACGAAAACCAGAACGGTCGTCGTGCCGAGGTCAATGCCGAGTTTGGGTGAGAATGAAAATGACATGGTTTTTGCAAGTGGGGGCATTGTACGCCAAAGCGTGTATGGAGTACAGCGGGACGCTCAAAGACCTGATGATTTTTGACGGAGGAATCACTCAAACCGTCAAAAATCACCAGGTCTTCTCACTGAAATTAGGGGATGAATTTAAGGTCTCTCCTCGGGAATCCCGCATTTTGAGGTGGACAAGGTGTCTCCTCAGGCTTTGCCGGAGGTGACTCCTTGTCCGTGTTTACGCTAACGGTGTCTTTCTTCCTTCTGCGTCATTCCGCGCTCCGCCAGCTGGCGGATTCCGCGTGTTCCGCGGGCATGTTCTAGGAACATGCCATTGACTCTCTCTCTGGTTTGAGATAGTGCCAGCAGCTCGGGAAATTGCGAGCGTGTAATCAACCCGAAAAGGAGATAACGATGAAAGAGTTTAGTCTCAAAATAGTAGCGCCTAAACGGAGGAGGTCCGACAGCGAAAAGGCACAAGGACGGATGTTGTTTCGTGTACTGGAAAACGGTGAGTTCCTGGTGGGCGTATCGGTTTCCCATAGCCAGCTTTGGCAAGACCACCTGCTTAATAACGGGCTAGTGCAACTCGGTGAGCCATTTACGTTCGCCCAGGGGAGTTGCGAAGGCGGTCAATTGCTTTTTGACAACGAAACGCCCGGCTGGAAGCGTGACGAAATTCGCGAATTCCTCGCTGGACAAGCTCTTCTGATGGCGGTGACAAACGCGGCACATGATCGGTTCCTTAACCAAGCCCTCGCGGCCACCACTTAGCGGCGACGCGACCATATTTTTCAAAGCCGCACACGTAACACGGAATTAGCCGTGCCTGCACGTGGCGGCTTTTTCCTTTTCTTCATCTATTTTTTGCACACCTACATATCAACAATCACTCACGGTCGTAGATAATCGTTGACACATGGGCAAGGACTTAATATCTGTCATTATTCCTGCCAGATTTGTTTTTGTTTGCCTTCTCGTACTTATCAGGGTTCAAACTGTACCAAAACTTCTTAGAAAAATTCTCGGCTTGGTCGCAGACGCTCTTCAGATAGTAGAGGTCTTTCGTCGGGATTTTCTCAAGCGTCTTTCCCATGCGCCCCATGGTTATCGGAGCGAGGCCGTCGCGCAGACGGCCGGAATTGATGCGCTCGCAGAAATATTTCATCAGTTCCCCGCGCTCGGTCTCCCGCCCCTTGCTCATGGCGCGTTTGATGTGAGTGCTGATGTGCTGCATTGCCATAGCTACATTGTACACTTTCCGTTATAGTTTCGCTTATGTATCAAATCCTGCCGGAAAACAAGAACCCCGCCCTGCGTCAAATCGCGCAAGAATTGCCTGTTGGTGAGGTAAAAAACAAGAAAACACGAGGCCTTATCAAAGAAATGAAAACTCTGCTTTCCAAAGAGAAATACGGCGTGGCGCTCGCCGCCCCGCAGGTCGGCGAATCCTTGCGTCTTTTCATAGTTTCTGGAAAAGCGCTTGCGCGCGGCAAACGCAATGCCCCGGACGAGAATGAAAATCCTCCGCCTTCGGCCGACGAAGCTCGGAAGAGCGAAGTCGTGCCACCAGACCAGGTATACATAAACCCAAAACTCGTAAAAATGTCGCGCGGAAAAAGCCCGAAACATGAGGGGTGCCTCTCTGTTCGCGGAAAATGGGGCATTGTGCCTCGCGCGGAGAAAGCGACCGTGCGCGCCTACGACGAGAACGGAGTGCAGTTCACTCGCGGAGCATCGGGATTTCTCGCCCACGTTTTCCAGCACGAATTGGACCATCTTGAAGGAGTTCTTTACACCGATAAAGCAACTGAACTTTATGACGAAAAACCCGAAGAAAAATGATTTTCTACCAAGGTCCGACCTTGGTAGAAATGAGCTGCGATTTGCGTTTTTCGGCACGCCGAAATTGGCGACGGTTATTTTGGACGCGCTTGAGGAAGCCGGATACCTGCCAGCGCTCGTCGTAACAGCGCCCGACCAGAAAAAAGGCCGCGGACTTGCTATTCAGTCATCTCCCGTTAAAGTATGGTCTCAAATCAAGGGCATTGAGGTCCTTCAGCCGGAGCGTCTGGACTCTGAGTTTGGCTCCAAACTATTGGCCGTCGGCCGCAAGTTTGATTTATTCATCGTCATTTACTACGGAAAGGTTTTGCCGAAGGAAATCCTAGACATCCCCGCGCGCGGCACTCTTAATATTCACTTCTCTCTCCTGCCGCGCTGGCGCGGCACATCGCCCGTGCGCGCGGCTATCCTAAACGACGACCGCGAAATCGGAACATCAATAATTCTTTTGGACGAGAAAATCGATCACGGTCCGGTCATAGCGCAAAAGAAATTGAGTCCGCCAGCTGGCGGATGGCCGCCGCGTGCGCGGGAATTGGAAGCGCTCGCAACGTGCGAGAGCGCGCGGCTCCTCATTGAAATACTGCCAAGTTGGATTGCCGGAGAAATTGAAGCGCATGACCAGAACCATGATGTGGCTACATACTGTTCAACAATCACGAAAGAAGATGGGTTGATAAGCTTAAGCGGCGACGCGTATAAAAATCTTCTCAAAATCCGAGCCTTTGACACAACCGTGGGGACATACACTTATTTTGAGAGAAATGAAAAGAAAATCCGCGTCGGGATTTTAGACGCGCACATTGACCCCTCGACTCCGCTCGGGGCAAGAAAGCTTGTCATCGACAAGGTCAAACCCGAAGGGAAAAAAGAAATGGCGTACGAAGAATTTCTGCGCTCCGGCGCCCGTCCTGTCAAATAACCTTAGTAAAGAGACCAGTCGTAATCTCTATTATCTCCGCCTAAAAATTCTTGATTCGGCGATGTTGGCGTTTGGACCGAATCGCTTGGCTGGTTTGCGTTCTCAAAATTCCCGTTGCTGTAAGTCCACGATGAGTCAGTTCCCAACGTTGGAGAGAAATTGGTCCCGACAGAAGTGTTGTCGCTACTAGGATAATATGGATTATTGAACAACGAGCTCAAATAATCGCCCGACCATGAGGCGGTTTGTGCTGGCTGAAATGAGGATGTGATTTCGTCATTTGTTGGCGCAATAATTGGGTTACTGTTATTTAGGCCGCGGAAAGAATCAATCCAAGGTACCGACTCCAGAGATTGTGAGTTATTTATTACGGAATCTTGCCACTTAAATCCGCTTGTTTGGGGTTGAATGCCATCGGAAATATTCTGTATTTCTTTGTTACTTGGTGATGTCCATCCCTGCGAATTGCGTAAGGATTCGTCAAAATTACTGAAGCCCTCCTGTATACCGGTGCTGTCAGAAGGAGATGCGGTTGATTCGCTTGCAACTGGCGTTAGTGAATCGGTTCTATTACCACTGCCAATAATTGGCTGGTCCATAAATTTAAACAAATCAAATGCTGCACTATCAATCGCGGAAGCGCCGGGGACGGTCATGACTGCGCCGATTACAGGCGTAACCGCCGCCGAAATGGCATCGTTAGCGCCTTGCATTATCGCATTCCTTGCTTCGTCCACAGGCGGGATTTCTTTTATAACCTTATCTGCAAAATAATATCCCGCAGCCAATTTAGCTGCATGTACCACTGCGCCAATTCCACCGGTTGCGGCAGCAAAAACAAACGTGGCAACATCGCTTCTTGTTATAGTTGGAAATCCAGAACCTTCCACTCTTTTGGGAGCAATGTTAGCATTTTGCGATACATCTTGTCCGTATACATGAGACATAGGAAAAAAACACAGAACGACGACCAGAGATACAATTGCTGTCAGTCTACTCATATTTATTTCGCGATTATCTTGTTCACCCTGGACATTCCAACATTCTGAAGAATGTTGGAATGTTTCTATTTGTCTTTTCCGAATCGCATTAGATTTTTGAGCATCGCCCCTCCCCTGCGGTAAATGCGGCGGTGCAATTTTCTCTCCTTCAAAAGTTTTCGTTCAATTTCCTCTTTCACGTCGTCAATCGCGCCGTTCACACTTTCGGAATTGTTTCGCGCGTACACGCGGTCTCTCCCAGGAATAATAATTGCGATTTCCGCAAACCAGATATTGGCGCCGTGGCGCGGACGGCCAGCGTCGCGCCCGAGTTCCACCTCGCAACGGACCACATCCAAATCAGCCCCGATAAATTTCTCAAGAGACTTCAAGCGCTCGTCGAGATACTTTTCTACCTCCGGCGTCAGTTCGTAATTCGTCGCCTTTATGCGCAAATTCATGGTTATTCTTTTATATTTTGTTAAATCTTCTTTAGATACTCAACAATATCCGCTGATTCATACATTTCAATCTGATTCTTTCCATCCACCAGATACGGAACTTGGCGTTTTCCTCCTCGCGCGATAAGTTCCTCGGCGATTTTCGCATCGGCAATGTTGCGAAGTTCAAATTGAATCCCTTTCTCGCCCGCGAACGAAAGAACTTTCTCGCACCACGGGCATCCTGTTTTCACATAAAGTGTCAGGTCATTCATATTCTCATTTTACCATCATTCGCGGCTATACCTTCCTATGAGTTCAGCCTGCTCTATAACATGCCCTTCCATCGCTTTCAGAACTTCTTGCTTGGCCGCACCATCTTTTAGCGCCAGAGTTGTGTCCAGCGCGTAGAGCGTGAAAACGTAGCGGTGCTCTTTGGGCTCGTACTGCGGCGGCGGGCATGGCTCTGTATACGCATTCTTGCCTGCCCCGTTTGCGCCCGCAGTGCCAGCTGATTTTCCTTCGCCAATTCCGGCAGTCGCAGGCAAGATGTTAAACAGCACCCAGTGGTCAAACACGCCGTCGGGACGCAAAACTCTGGGAACATCCGGGTCGTCCATTATGAGAGCGAGCGATCTCGCATTTTCCGGCGTGCCGGAAAATGCGAGCGAAGGACTTATAGAGCCTCCGTCACAAGTATATTTTGGCGGTATGCGCCCGTTGTGTTCGAAAGCTGGACTTGTTATTGAGAGAGACATATTCGGTTTCGCTTCTATTATATCAACTTTATTTGGCTGCTCTTTTGACTGCAGCGCGTAAACCGCGACAAAAATCAGGCCAATAAAAAGCAATCCCTGGAGCAAGTAGGCCCATCGCATGACCGTATTGTACAGGTAGAATTTGCTTTTCAATAACAGGTTCTTTCGCTATACTCCTGCCTAGTAGCGAGCGTTATGGCGTTCGTGAAAATATTCCGCGGTAGCTCAGTTGGTAGAGCGCCTCGCTGTTAACGAGGATGTCCCAGGTTCGAGCCCTGGCCGCGGAGCCCAGTCAGTATGAAGCCCGAACACATCATACTTAAATCGGGGTCGGCACTTTTTGATGACTTGCTGTATGAGTTTGAACAGGCGCGTAAATACATTCACATCCGTTCTTTTTTATGGAGAAATGACGATACGGGAAGGCTGGTTGCGCACAAGCTCATACAATCTGCCAACCGCGGTGTCGAGGTATATATCGTAAAAGACAGGATAGGAGCATTCTTTGAATACGCAGAGGCAAATGGCCAAAGTTTCTTTCATGATTCCCCGTCCGCTTGTTCGTATTTCTCAACTCATTCAACTCGCACAATGTATTGGCAGGCGAAAGCCATGGCATGGCTATACAATAATAGACCGAGAGCCCAACGGCCTAATCCTTTAGCCGACAAGATGCGGTCTCATCCTCGCGTGCATGTTATTGATTCTTATAAGTTATACGACCATTCCAAAGTAATCACGATTGACGACAAAGTTGCTTATGTCGGCGGTATCGGTTTCGCTGACGAGTATAGAACGGGCAATTCGCCGCCCTGGCTTGATTTTATGTTCAAAACCAATGACTCTCGCGTAACGCGGACAATCACAATGTCTCTTTCCGGAACCAACCTACATTATGGGGAGTCCATGAAATGCATAACTTCAACCACTTGTGAATTCGAGGGTGATAATCTTCATAATAATTTATTAACTTTCATTAATCAGACCAAAAACAATATCACCGTCGTCATGCCATTTCTTGGCGACGTTGATTATATAAGAGCTTTCGTTTTGCTATTACATCGGAATGTTAAAGTTCACTTCATAACCGCGGCCAACGCGCACTCAAACCGATATAGAAACAAACATTTTTTCAAAAGGATTATTAGGGAAGCGGGCGTACATGCAAAAAATCTAACTATTAGTCTCACTGATGGAATGGTGCATGGTAAGTTGCTTCTGCAAGACAATGAAACAATCAGAATCGGCTCTCAAAATATGGTGATGGAGAGCGATGTGGTAAGAGATACCGCTATTGAAGCTAGTATTCCTGAATTATATTTTAGCGCCGCGCAAGCGTTGAATGACCAGCTTGAACCTAGGACAATAAGAGAGTATCGGGGTTTGGCGGGCGTAAAATTATTCAACAAAGAAAACCCGTGGGTATCAATCCTATTTCCTTCGAGGGTAGAATGGTTCGCCGCAAAAGTACAAAGCGTGATTGTTTTTCTGCGCAAGAAAACTATTCGGTCGCTCGCGGCCCAATTTTAACTTTTTTAACTAAAAAATATTGTGTTTGACCTCAATTCCCAACCCAACTATTCTCTTATTCTCACGAATTAGACAATAAGGGAAGGAAAGAAACATCGCGGCTGACTTTACCTCTGGGACCAATGCAGGTAGCACTTGACCTCTGTCCTAGTGAGCGTAGGGTGAGTGTATGAGAAATTGGCATGGTATCGTTCTTGGGCTTTTCCTCATCGCAATTCCGTCAGTGACACTTGCTCACCCTGGCCGCACCGATTCATCCGGCTGTCATACATGCCGTACAAATTGTCCCAAATGGGGACTTTCTACTGGCGAGTATCACTGCCACAACGCAAAAGCACTTCCACAACCCAAAGAACCTATTCGGAGTCACTACGATGAGAGCGGAGGCACTACAGAGCCGTGGCCAGAATACAAAGCGCCATCTGCGAAATCCGTAACTGTCCCGACCGTAAACAAATCGCCAACTATTTCTTTGCCGACAACTGCACCATCTGCCAAAACAACAATTACATATACACTCGCAAAAGGAATGGAAAATAATCAGGTTTCGCGATTGCAACAGGTTCTTGTCCGCTATCCCGATATTTATCCCGAAAGCTCAACCACGGGCTATTTCGGACCAGCCACAGAACGAGCGGTTAAAGGGTTCCAAAAGAAACACGGACTTGAACAGACTGGCGCTGTCGGACCAAAAACTCGCGCGCTTTTAAATGCGCTATAATTCATGTATGGAATCGGGTATGAAAAATACTATTATTGGCGCGGTCATCGGCACAGCAGTCGCGACAGGCGGATTCTTGATGTTTGGTGATAGCGGAAAAAGCAAGCCGTCGAGTTCAAATCCTTTTACCCGCACTGATAATCCAACGCAGACACGCTCGACTCTTCCAACTGGAGAGCCCGATAAGGACTGCAAAGATTTTAAGACACAGCGAGAGGCGCAAGAATTCTTCGAAGCAAACGACCCGACAAACGACCCGCACGGTCTAGACCGAGACGAGGATGGTCGTGTTTGCGAGACACTTCCGTAACAGCATCAATACACTCTGGCAGTCAGACTGCTAAATTTTGGCAGTCTGACTGCCAGAGCAACACGCGTCTTTAATTGTGGTAACATTGGCTTGTATGGGGAATCACGAGGGATTGAAACCTTTATCGGTAAAAGACCGCAAGCTCATTAACTACATAGAGAAAAAAGAGGGGTATTATCGCAATACAAGCTTCGCGGACGACACAGGAGGAAATTCTGCTCTGGAACCTTTATCAGGGCGAGAGATTAACGGCGTACGTTTCGGCAAGGAGATAGCGCAATATCCAGTGGACGAGTCGCCGGAACAACTTCTAGAGGGAAAGCAACTTGCTGAGCTTGCTAAGTCTATGATAGACGCTCTTCCTGAGCGAGAACGTAAGGTTATCCTTCTAAGAGTTTATGACAATAAGACGCTTGAAGAGGTAGGTGAAATACTTGACATAGACGTATCTACAGTTAAAGCAGCAGAGGCCAGAGCAATTACAAGACTGCGCCTCCCATCGCGGGCGGGACCACTTCGTACGTTTTCGGAGGAAAATAATGCCACTGCCATTCCTGAAACAGTTTTTGTCATGATCGAAGAAAATGGCAACCCCGCGAAGGTGGAAGTTTCAAGAGGCGCTTTTGAAAGCATCGTTATGAGAATGTTTGCAAAGGGTGTTGGAACGCAGAAGAACATTGTGAAAAAGATTGCGGAGGAGCTGGAGTGCGAGCCGTTACTTGTTAAGTTTGCCATCAATAAAAAACTTGACGAACGGGCAAGAAACGCGAGAAGCGGAACTGAACAAACGCAGACGACAGATAAGAATCCTGATACAATGAGAGCCGCGTTATAATGGACGTGGCCGTGTAATAATGGACAGTACACGGCATGATTCTGCAGAATCACATGATTTCGCTAAATCAGATGAAGCACTACATTTGCACGGGAGGATGCGAGGGGGTTTCGGGCAAGCCGGGGACATGCGGCGCAAAAACATGTCCCAAGCACGGGAAGCCCTTGACCGAATGCGATTGCGGTGATGGAAAGCACAATACGAAGACCAAGAGCGAGTAATGGTTTGTGTAATGCGAGAAATGGAAATGGGGTCTGACCCTCGCTCGTGACCCTCGCTCGCTAACTTGATACTCGTCCAATCCTCTATCCCCAATGAAAACAATAATAAAAAGGATTTTAATTGGTCTTATTTTAATCTATCTCGGATTCGGTTTCTTGCTTTTTCTGCGCCAGAACGATTATATTTATTATCCATTCGCGCAGGATTTTAATTCATGCGGGGAGTTTTCTGATAGCGAGAAATTGGATTTGAACGGCACGCGGGTTTACTACAAGAAAATATCGGCCAAGCTGGTAGTTTTTTACCACGGCAACGGCGGGTCGGCATGCGAGGGTTCCTTTCTTAAGGATACATTCGCCAGCATCGGGTATTCCTATATTTTCGCGGAATATGCCGGATATTCAAACGATACTCAAAAATCGTCGCAAAAACTCATTATGGAAGATGTTAAAAATATAAATAACTTTCTGAACACGCTATCTCTAAAAGAATTGGCCATAGTCGGCGAAAGCTTGGGGGCATCGGTGGCCCTTTATCATTCCTCCATGGCCGATGAAGACAAGTTGCTGCTTATTTCTCCCTTTTATAGTCTCGCGGATTCAGCCAGGGTTCATTACCCGCTTTATCCGATTGCGTTATTGCTTCGGGACAAATACGAGAATTATCTTTGGCTGAAAGATATAAAAAAGGTTGCGATAATTCATGGGACCAAAGATACGATTATTCCAATTGGAGAATCGAAACGGCTTTTCGATAAAATGGAGGTAGGCAATAAGAAGTTTATTGAGATTTCCGGCGCAGACCATAACGACATTTACAGCTATCCAGAAACATTCCAAGAAATTACCGACTTTCTTAAATAAATCCGGAGAGAAAATAGGGTCAGAAAAAGAAAATGGTGGTTAGGGTGATATTTGTTCAATACACTAACTTTACGCGGTCGCGTAAAGTTAGTGTATGTCTGAAAACTGCTCCAAGCCCATATTTTGAGCATATAGAATGGAGCGAAATGTTATACAATAGTACGCACGTATGAACCGCGAATCTCTCACCCGCTTCGCTTGGCTTGCAATCGCTGGCGCAATTGCCACGATTGCACTCAAGACCATCGCCTATTATCTGACTGGTTCGGTCGGCTTGCTCTCTGATGCTCTTGAATCGGTAGTAAATCTCGTTGCCGCCGTAATCGCGCTTGTAGCCCTTACAATCGCGCTTAAACCGCCGGATGAAGAACATTCTTACGGCCACTCAAAAGCGGAATATTTTTCCAGCATCATAGAGGGCGTGTTGATTATTGTCGCGGCGGCTGTCATCGGATACGCCGCCATAGAACGATTGATTAACCCAAAAGAAATTGAGCAGGCCAGCATTGGTCTTATTGTCGCGGCCATTGCATCTGTAATCAATTACTTAATCGCCCGCCAACTCCTAAATGCCGGCAAAAAATACCGCTCAATTACTCTCGAGGCAGACGCCCATCACCTTTTTACAGATGTCTGGACATCAGTTGGCGTAATAGTCGGCGTGGGCATAGTGGCAATAACAGGAATCACGATGCTTGACCCAATAATCGCGCTCCTTGTCGCGCTCAATATCGTCTACACGGGATACCAGCTGATAAAACGTTCGGCATTGGGATTTATGGATACCGCCATCGCGCAAGAGGAGCGAGATAAGTTGCAGTTAATTTTGGGAAAACACACAAGCAAGGACATCAAATATCATGGACTGCTTACGAGGCAGTCGGGAGCGAGGAGATTCGTTTCGTTCCATCTGCTAGTTCCAGGAAACTGGACCGTGCAAAAGGGACACGACCTCGCTGAAGTAGTGGAAAAAGACATCCGCGATGAAATTCCTGATGTCACCGTACTCGTACACATAGAGCCCATCGGCGACAAAAGGTCGTACGAAGACATTACAATTGACAGGAAGATGTAGCTTGTTAAGTATTTCGTATACTAGATACAAGATACTAGATACCATATACTAGCGCTATGGATGTCTTCAAGGACCCTCTAAATTTTCTGCGCGAGCAGGGCGAAAAACTAACTCCCGACAATCTTACTCTTGGGTTTCGCGCGCTTGTAAAAGCTGGCACAAAACGGACTGACAAAATCGCTGATGTGCTGACTGGCCTATTTGGAACAGTAGGATTTCTTTTGCTAAACGGGATATTTTTTGCCGGCTGGATACTTTGGAATAACGGATACTTCAGATATGAACCGTTCGACCCATTCCCCTACGGACTTCTTACAATGATTGTATCTTTGGAGGCAATATTCCTCGCGACAATTGTTCTTATAACGCAGAATCGCCAGGGAAAGATAGCCGATATGCGGCAACAGATGGATTTTGAGATAGATGTACGCGCGGAAAATGAAATTACTAAAATTCTGAAACTTCTCGCGGAATTGCACCGGCATGAAGGTATCTCGAAAAAAGACAAGGAGCTTGAGGAAATGATTAAAAAAACCGACATCGGCAAGCTGGAGGAAGATATAAGAAACCGCCCCAGTTGAGAGGACATTCTGACATTTTGCAAAATGTTAGAATGTTGCGATGCGGGTTAACATTCGCGATACGTTATACAATACAAGCATGAGTCGGACGGTTATGGAGTGGTTGCAGAGATTTTCTATAGCCCTGCTTTTTCTTTTGCCTTTTGTATTCCCTTCCGTTTCGCATTCGGCGACAACGGATTTGCGCGCGGGGTTCGCGCAAAGCGCGCTCTGGATGTCGCGTTCGCACGTTGTCGCGGGCGAATCCGTTAACATCTTTACGGTTCTTTACAACAGCAGTGAGAATTCCATAAGCGGTGATGTCGTAATAGAGGTGGACGGCTCATCAATCGGCACCAAGAGCTTCACTCTTGCCACAGGCGAAACACAGGTCGTGTCTATGCCGTGGGTCGCTAAGGTCGGAACTCACGCGCTTTCCGCGCGCATGGAAAAAGTGCTGGATGCGAAAATGAATTCTAGCGCCGCAATATCGGACAGAACGACTGGAAGCATAGCGGTCAGCATTGAAGCCGCTCCGCCGCCTTCGCCAACCGAACAAGTATTGAATACTGTTACCTCCGCGATACAAACAGGTTTCGCTTCCACAGCCCCGGCTGTTGTCAGCGCGGCCAATTCTATCTTCAATGCGACAGAATCTCTCCGCGCGCAGGCAAAATCGGCGCTTGAAAAACAACTTGCAAAAAACGAACCCGCAATAGCTTCAACGCCAATATCGCAACCGAATCCTGTAACAACTCCTTCTGACTCTAAGGTCACAGCGACTTCGACGAAAAGCGCCGACGCAGAAACGTCATTGCTTTCTAAAACGCTCCGATACATGGCGGCCGCGGGACTTTTCGTTGTAAGCTCCAGAACATTGTTCTACGTTTCTCTCGTATTCATGCTTCTGATTCTGTTTCAGATTCTGCGGGTAGCTTTTCGCGAACGAAGGCGCGGCAGGAGGCACTATGAGATTGATACTTAAATGTCAACAATCACTCACGGTCGTATAGAATCGTTGACATTATCAGACTTACCCCAGTAATACACGGAGGTTTTTTGATGCCGATGAACTCGAAATTTCTGTCGCTTTAATGACAGTTTCTAAACCTTCCCTTTACTTGGATTCGCGCCGCGAATCTCTTTCTCAAGTATCTTCCCAGTACGATCAAAATTGTAGCAATACACTTCGCCCGTGCCATATTCAAGGTCGCTGATACCATCGTTACTCAAGTTTTCCAGATGCTTAACAAGCGCGCGCAGATTATTCCCGTGTCCGACAACAAGCACGTTTTTCCCTTCCAAAAGCTCGGGCAGAATATGATGCTTGAAATATGGGACGACACGGTCATGCACATCTTTCATTGTCTCGCCTTCGGGAATCGGACAATTCCAATGCCGGCGAATGCGCTGGAACTCCTCGTCGCCAATTTCTTTTTTTATCTCCCACTTATTCTTGCCGGTATAGATGCCATAGTGGCGTTCATTGAGCGCCGAATGCCGCTTCGGTTCATGTTTGAGATCGAGGACGTCTTTAATTTCGTGCCACGTCTCATGCGCACGTTTGAGGGTCGAGACATGCACGCTGTCAATTTTAAAATCTTTAATAGCAAACCCCGCCTGCCGAGCTTCTTCAATTCCCTCCTCGGCAAGGCCGACGTCCGTCCAGCCTGTCCACAACCCTAATTTGTTCCACTCGGATTTCCCATGTCGAACTAAAATAAGGTGTGACAACGATTTTTTGGTTTTTTTATTTTGTTTTGTTTGCATTTTGGCTACAGGCTACCAGCTACCGGCTATAAGCTATTTTTTATGCATCTTCGCCTCAATCTTCGCCACGGCGATTGTGGTCTTGATGACGGAGTCCGGGTTCAGAGACATGCTCTCTATTCCCTGCTCCACTAGGAATTTCGCGAAAGCAGGATGGTCCGACGGCGCTTGTCCGCAAATGCCGACGTATTTCTTCTTTTTCTTGCAAATGGCAATAACCTGTGAAATGAGCTTTTTAACTGCCGGGTCGTTCTCGTCCGCCACCCTGTTCACAATTCCCGAATCGCGGTCTAGGCCGAGCGTCAATTGCGTCAGGTCGTTTGAGCCGATGGACATACCGTCAAAGATTTCCAAAAATTCCTCGGCAAGAATCGCGTTGGAAGGAACTTCGCACATGACTATGACCGGCGTTACCGAGGCGTCAGTCTCACCTTCGTGCGGAAGCAAGTTCGCGAACAACCCTCCCTCTTTCATCGTCTCCAAAGTCTTCCTGCCTTCTTCCAAAGTCCTGCAGAAAGGAATCATGGGAATCGCGTTGTCCAACCCCATAGAGACGCGTACCTTGTGCAGGGCGCGGCACTCCAATAGGAATGCTTCGCGAAATTTCGGGTCATAGTATCGAGAAGCCCCGCGCCATCCGAGCATCGGATTCTCTTCGTGAGGCTCAAACACATTGCCGCCCAAAAGCGAGCGATACTCGTTGCTCTTAAAATCGGAAAAGCGCACGATGACTTGTTTCGGATAGAAGGCGGCGGCGATTTTCGCGATGCCGAACGCAAGGTTGTCGACATAGTACGCGCCTCTGTCGTGCCACCCGCGTGTCAGCGCGTCCACCTTTTTCTGCAGTTTCGGCTCAAGTTCTTTGTAATGGAGAAGCGCCAAGGGGTGAACGCCGACAGACGCGGCGATTATGAATTCTTCGCGCGCGAGCCCGACTCCGCTGTTCGGAAGGAATGATTTCTCGAACGCCGTGTCCGGCGTGGCGATATTCATTGTTATCTTCGTTCGCGTTTTTGGAATTGAAGCGACATTCGTCTCGCGCACGTCAAACTTCAAAGCGCCCGCATAAATCCTGCCCTCGCTTCCGGTCGTATCCACTGTAATCATCTGTCCAGTTTTAATGTGCCTCGTAACCGGCTCCGCGCCAACGACTGCCGAAAGCCCCAGCTCGCGGGAGACAATGGCCGCGTGCGAAGTGCGGCCTCCTTTGTCTGTCACAATAGCGGCGGCCTTTTTCATTATCGGCTCCCAGTCGGGGTCGGTCATTTCAGTGATAAGCACTTCGCCCGGCAACAATGTACTCATGTCCCGCAAGCTTGAAATAACGCGCGCCTTTCCGGTAACAATTTTGTTCCCGACTGAAAAGCCTTTCGCGAGAAGAGTTCCCTCCTCGCGCAAAATATATTCCTTGAGCTTGCCTCGGTCTTTTGAGACCTGCACGGTCTCCGGGCGCGCCTGCAATATGAAAAGTTCGCTGGTTTTTCCATCGAGACCCCATTCAATGTCCATCGGGCTCTTGGTTTTGCGTTTCTTCGTGTAGTGCTTCTCGATTATTTCCGCCCAGTGCGCGAGCGTAAGTATCTGTTCGTCATTGAGTACGAATTTCGCCCTGTCTCTCGCGTTCGTCTTTACCACCTTAACCGGCTTGATTCCTCCTTTCGGCCCATAAACCATCTTGGAACTTTTCGCACCGAGCTTCTTCCCGATGATTGGAACCGGCGCGTGATGCAGGCGATTTTTCGCGACGAGATATTCATCCGGTATCACATGCCCCTGCACGACCATTTCTCCAAGACCGTATGCGCCGTTTATTATAATGACATCCTCAAAACCCGTTTCCGTGTCTATCGTAAACATGACGCCGGAAGCACCCATGTCTGTCCGCACCATACGCTGAATGGCGACCGAGAGCGCGATAGCAAAGTGGTCGAATTTTTTATCTATTCTGTATGAGACAGCGCGCGCGGTGAAAAGCGACGCGAAAGATGATTTCACCGCTTTTAACACGTCATGCTTTCCGCGGATGCCGAGGTATGTTTCGTACCCGCCGGCGAAACTCGCGCCCGGCAAGTCTTCAGCCGTGGCGCTCGAGCGGATTGCCACGTCAATATTCTTCCCATACTGTTTTTCCATTTCGGCATAAGCTTCCGTTATTTCGTTCTGAAGAGAAACTGGCAATTCCGCCTTCTCGATGGCATGCCTGACATCGTGGCATTTCTTCTCAAGAACCGTTATGTTTTTGGCGCTGACTTTTTTGAGCGTTTCTTTTATGAAAGGCGCGAGCCCCGCTTCTTCTATAAATGAGCGGTAGCCATCCGTAGTTATGATGAAGCCGGTCGGCACGCGAATTCCTTGCGAAGCCAATTCCTGAATCATCTCTCCGAGAGAAGCGTTTTTCCCTCCCACGCGCCGGACGTCTCCGATGCCTGCCTCCTCCATTCTAATAACGCGAGGCGCACCCGCATGCTTTTTCGCAGTGGTGGGTTTTGATGCGGACACGCCCGCACTATATCACAACGATTTATTGTACAATCTTGAAGAATGTGGAAAATCGTGGCCTATGGGTTTGACATAGGCACCTGTAGACGGCCTGTCTACAAGTGCCGACGCCTACCTCGTCGGCCTGTCTGCGTACGTCGCTCGCCGCACAGGCAGGCCGATTCGGAAAACGATTCTTGAAACGGATTGCTTCAGTAATAATCCCGACATCTTATAGCGGTTATGCCTTGGACGATGTTTCCCGATATTCCTTCATCACCTTGCGCTGCTCTTCATTTGCCTCGCGCAAAACCTGACGAATCACTTTCGCCTTATCCCCAGCCGACTTCGTAAAGAAATCTGAAAAGTCGCTGTCTTTTCGGTCTGCCCCGCGGCTGAGCGAGGCAATAATTCCTTTAATAAAGTCTGTCATATAAGTATCTCCTCCAATTCTTCTAAAGTGTATCTGCCATTGGTTCTCCGGTCAAGCTCGTCTCCAGATATGTTGAGTTGGAAATCCTCTCTGCCTTCTTCATAATCTTTGACAAGCAAATTCAGTTCCACATCGTCTTTGAATCGCTCTTTGACCGCACGAGCATTATGCCGTGATTCAGCTAAAGCTCGTATGAAGACATCTTTTGAAACATGCCTCGCTTCTCGCGCTTCCCGGGCTTTGGTAAATTCCCACGCCCTTATAGGGTCTTGATATACGAACCAGAGTTCGACACGACGCTTACGGGCAAGTGAGCGTTTGATATTTTCCTCGGCGCCTGCATACGCAAATGTCCCATCGAGAATGCAGTTGAGACTGTGATGAAGTGCGTAATCGTACAAAATGTTCACTCCTTTATTCGCGGCTTTTTGAAATAAGTGCGCATTGCCTCCCGTGTAGCCGGGGCATAGGGGTCGTATTTCATCCGCATCAATACGCACCGGCACATCATTGAATCTTTTTACGAAACTTTTCGAGACTTCAGTCTTTCCGGCTCCCGGCGAACCCGCCATGAAAAGCGAGACCGGCGTTGCCACCGAAACAGATTGTCCTGCAAATTTTTGGATTATCTCGTCAGAATGACTTTTTACGTACTGGAAAGCATCCTCGGAAATCTTTTGTTCATCGGAGTTCATATAGCGTTATTGTAACCCACACATAAATGCTTCGTGTAGCGTAAATTGTTTAAGGGCATTGAAGTCGAACGGCCCGTCTACAGGTGCCGATTCTGATCCAATCGGCTCATTTCCGCCTTAAATGAG
>CAYHST010000014.1:0-2939 GCA_964359415.1 uncultured Candidatus Saccharibacteria bacterium
TGTGAAAAGAGAGTTATCCACCGCTTTCACTTGATTCCTGATTAGAGGTCTCATATACCCGGTATATGAGCCGTTTGCGCTCGGGCCGTCCACCTCGCACTATAGGCTAATTCGCACGAATTAGCCTATAAGGGGTGCTGTCGTACGACGGGACGAATTAGGTTGTCTTTTTTGCTATGATAACGCTATGGCTTTCTATACGGGTAAGGGCGATGCTGGCACAACTAAACTCTTTGACTCGCCGCAGGGGAAAAGAGTTTCCAAATCCTCGCCGATTTTTGAGACCCTTGGAATGTTGGACGAGTTGAATACTCTTACTGGCTGGTGCCGGGTTGTTGCTCCGCCGGAACTCAAAGCAGGAGAAAAAACCGCGCACGGTATTTTGCTTGATGTGCAGGACCATCTTTTCACTCTGCAGGCGGAAGTTGCCGGCGCTTCGAAATCTATCGCGCAGACAAGCGTTGATGCGATGAACGAACTTATAAAGACAATCGAAAAATCACTTCCAGAAGTGAAATCTTTTCTTGTGCCGGGCGGGACGGAATTTTCCGCGCGGTTGGACATCGCGCGAGCGGTTTCAAGGCGCGTAGAACGAAGATTAGTGCAGCTTCACGAATCCGGCGAGCGCGCGGTTTCCGACTCTAGCCGCGCGTACGCGAACCGCCTCTCCTCTCTTTTTTACGCATTAGTCCGGCTTGAAAATCATCGGGCTGGCGTTTCTGAACGTCCTCCGCAGTACCTATAAACATCCTTACATACTTGAGGCCGATAGGTTTGGTATCGGCACCTGTAGACGGAATGTGAGAATGTTATATTACTATCCCTAATCCAAGGAAACCATTATGAGAAAATATTTGCCGAAAAGCACCGAAGAACTAGTCCGATGGTACGAGAGATATATCTCTCCCATTGCTCTTGTTGCCGGTTTTTTGGCAGACAATTACATCCTTTTGCGCCGAGTTGACCTTTGGACAAGCAACCTTCTCCTGTTTTTCTATCTGACAGTTGTGTCAGTTGGAATTGTACTCATTAACTTGATAGCAACCGGTCGCCTTCAAAAGCCGTTCTTCATCAAGGCCGCTCCGTTCTTGCCAGTCATAGCACAGTTTGCCTTCGGCGGCCTTTTTAGCGGATATGTCAGTTTGTACAGCAGAAGCGCCGCGTATTCCACAAGCTGGATATTTGTCGTCCTCCTCGCCCTGCTTCTTCTCGGCAACGAGCGCTTCACGAGATTTTACGCGAGGTTCACTTTTCAAGTCGGCATACTTTTCACAGTATTATTTTCCTTTCTCATTTTTTACCTGCCGGTAGTTCTCAAAAGCATCGGGCCGGGCATTTTTGTCGCGAGCGGAGTATTGAGCTTGATACTTATGGCGGCGTTTGTGCGGTTGCTCGCGTATCTTATGCCAGAGTACGTACAAGCGCACCGCACGAAAATCGCGCGCAGTATCGCGGCTATCTTTGTCGTATTCAATATCCTTTATTTCTCAAACGCGATTCCGCCTCTGCCGCTCGCCCTTAAATACGCCGGCGTGTATCACAATGTCGCAAAGCAGGGCGATGAGTATGTTTTAAGCGCGGAGCCAGTGCCGTGGTACGAATCATACCTCCGTTACAACACGCTCTTTCACAAAACGGCCGGCGAGACGGTGTTCATTTATTCCGCGGTTTTTGCTCCCTCGAAATTCGCAACGACAATTCTTCACGAGTGGGAATATTACGACGAGAGCGCGGGGTCGTGGGTAAGAACAGCGACATTCGGTTTCCCGATAACCGGCGGGCGCGACGGCGGATACCGCGGGTTTTCTTTGCGCGAAAATATAGAAGCGGGAAAGTGGCGCGTGAACGTAAAAACCGGCAACGGGCTCATCATCGGGCGCATCGCGTTCACGGCTGTAGACGTGCCGACTCCAGTTAAGACAGTTGAAGTTCGGAATTGAATCCTCGTTGGATGCGAAGGCGCGTTGCGGTTTCCCAGTTCATGGTTATGATGCGTGGCGTGCCAGTGTCTTTGTGTGTATGGCGGCTGTGGTGTAACGGTTAACATTGGAGCTTGTGGAGCTCTCGATTCGGGTTCAATTCCCGACAGCCGCCCAGAAATAGTTTTCTTCAAGAATTGGGCAAATTTAAGAAAAACAGTGATTGGGGTTACAATTGCTTCCTAACGCAATCCTATGACCGAAGTAATACTTAATGAATCCCCCGTGGTCGCAAAGCGCGAGCATGCTATTTATGAGGTCTTTGTCGGGGCGGTTGTTATCAAGGGGTTGAACGCAATTCTTGAAATCGTACTCGGCACCCTTCTTTTGTTCACCAATGTCGTGGAAGATGTCGTGACGGTCCTTGTGCAAAATGAGCTTATCGAAGACCCCAACAGCTTTGTCGCGACTTACATACAATCCCTTTTATCTACCACTCCGCAGGTGCAATCTTTCGGCGCGTTGTATCTTTTGAGCCACGGCGTTGTTAAAGTTTTTCTCATGGCTGGACTTCTTCGAAACAAGATATGGGCGTATCCTTCAACGATAGCGGTTCTCGCCTTGTTCATTGCATATCAAATGGTGCGTTATCTGAACACACATTCAATTTTGCTTGTTTTTCTGTCGATATTTGACGCACTCGTCGTATGGTTGGTGTGGCATGAGTACAAGCGTCTTCAGCCGAGAGCCGCCGCGGAGAAATGCTGATATACTTCATCCATGGTGGAATCGGAAATATCGCAACGGCTTGACGCTCTAGAGAAAAAGATTGACGCCGTGTACGTGTCGGCGGAAAAGACAAGGAAATATTTTCTGACCGTTGTTGTTGTTTCCGCGGTCGCGTTTGCCTTGCCATTAATAGGCCTATTTTTCGCAATCCCCTCATTTCTCTCAACCTATTCTGACGTAAGCAAGCTCCTTCAGTGACATTTAGTGCTATAATTTAGCTATTAATAGACT
>CAYHST010000014.1:3039-21141 GCA_964359415.1 uncultured Candidatus Saccharibacteria bacterium
CGTAAGCAAGCTCCTTCAGTGACATTTAGTGCTATAATTTAGCTATTAATAGACTACTAATCACTAACTACAGACTACTAACCATTCAATAATTATGGAACAACAATCCGTGCAAGAAATTATCAAAGCGACTCATTGGCCTCGCACCATGGCGGCCACGGCTCTCGGAGTGCTGGCGCTATTTTTGCTGACGGCCACCGTGAGCGAGTTAAAGGGCTTGCGATTTATCGGGAGCGGCGTTGCCGCGAGCAATACGATAAGCGTCAGCGGAGAGGGAGAAGTATTCGCGGTGCCG
This sequence comes from uncultured Candidatus Saccharibacteria bacterium, assembly GCA_964359415.1. Lineage (GTDB taxonomy): Bacteria > Patescibacteriota > Minisyncoccia > Phycocordibacterales > UBA2100 > UBA10103. The sequence continues at coordinate 3,335 of CAYHST010000014.1, forward strand.
GACACGGCGGTATTTTCAGTAACGGTGCTTGAGAAGGCGAAGGAAGTGAAAGATGCGCAGGACGCGGCAACCAAGAAAAGCAACGACATCATCGCGTACCTAAAACAGGGCGGCATCGAGGACAAAGACATCAAAACGGCGGATTACAGCGTCAATCCGGATTATGAGTGGAAACAATCCGCGTGCCCGCAGGGCGTCTTCTGCCCGCCAGGCAAACAAGTACTCGTTGGTTTTCAAGTATCGCAGACACTTTCCGTGAAAGTGCGCGACACAAAAAAGGCGGGCGACTTGCTTTCTGGGGTAGGTTCTCGCGGAGCAACGGAAGTGAGCGGCCTGTCTTTTGAGATTGACGACGAGGACGCTCTCAAAGCGGAAGCGCGCGATGAGGCGATAGCGCAGGCGAAGGATAAAGCGGAAGCCCTTGCCAAATCTCTCGGCGTGTCGCTCGTGAGGGTTGTCGGGTTCAGCGAAGGAGGAGGAGGCGGACCCATTTACTACGCGAAGTCCGCAATGATGGAAACGGGTCTGGGCGGCGCGGCTTCCATTGCTCCAGAAATTCCCGTTGGAGAAAATAGGATTGTTTCAAACGTGAACATTGTGTACGAAATCCGTTGAAGTTGGAAAATGGATAGGCTTGGTACACAACGATAAGTCAGAGGTCAATTTTAGGTTTAGGCGACGTCTATGTTGTTTTGCTTAAATTCTTGAGAATTTGAGAATAGCTGGTATGATAGGAGTATGAATTTGAATCACACACAACTAGAAAGAACGGTAAAAGGATTTGCAAATCATAGGCGCATTCAAATTATCGAGCTACTGCAAAAGACACCGGAACTTTCCGTCGATGAAATTGCGACTGCACTGGATGTAAATTTTAAAACGGTGTCGGAGCATATTCGTCGGCTTGCTATCGCAGGATTGGTAATGAAACGCCATGCAGGCAACGAAGTACGGCACAAGCTTACAAGCAAGGCGATAAGTACTCTCAAATTCTTGAGAATATTGGAATAGATGATATGGGAGAGGAACAAATCAGGGGAAAATTAGTTCGGAAATGAGCCGCTTGATTACAGAGCCCTGAAAGTTGAGAAGGAGCCTCGGCTGGTGAAAGTATCAGACTTCCACGCGCATCGTCTCTAGCGGGAGTCACATTGAAATGGTGCTATTATTCGTCTATGCCACCGAAGTATCTTAAAGATATTAGCATTGCCACTTTGTTCGGAATCTGTAAGGCATTATTTCTTTTACTTTTTGCACTGATTTTATACTCCATATATGCAATCCCAGATTTATTAAATAGAAATGACGTGGAATTTTCTATTCTTTATTCCGATTCTATCGGTGTTTTATTGCCAGCACTTCTTTCAGTAATTATTCCGCTAATACTGCTTGATAGCCTAAAAAACAGAATTGCACTTTATCTTCTCTACCCACTTTATATGTGGCTCATGGCCGGCCCTTATATAATATTCGTGTTGCCAGTGATATTGGCATCACTTCTATCGTTAATCATCGGACATTATGTGTTAGAGATTTTCAAAAAAGAAGGCGTTGCGAGGATTATGATTCCAGTGCTGGGAATTGCCCTTATGGCGAGTCTGATAACTTGGATCGTGCTCATTAACAATCATGATAAGAGGGTTATTGAAATAAGAACTGAACATGAAACATCTTGGAACGCATGGGAAATTGCAGCAAAAAACAAAGACCCGAGGCTTTGTGAAAACATTAGCGAGCAAAGTACCAAAGACAGTTGTTATTGGGAATTTGGGAGGGAACTAAAGGATGCCTCGTTATGCAACAAGATTCAATCCCTAAACCTCAAAAAACCGTGCCTCGAGATAGCCTCTGTGAAGGATTGCGGGGATATTGCTACTCCAGCGAGCAGAGATGATTGTTTTCTGCAAGTTGCAGGCTATAGTGTCCACTCAGATATATGTCGTGAAATCCGAAACCCAGCTAGTAGAGATGATTGTTTTATGCAAGTTGCAGTGAATATCAAGCTCGCATCTGGATGTGATGATATTCAGAATCAATCAATGAAAAGCAAGTGTTTCAATGACGTTGTTTCATTGATAACAATAGCCAGGCGTTGCGAGAATATGTTTCTTCAAGCGGATAGAGATGATTGTTTGCTGCAAACCACAAAGGATAATAGATATCTCACATGGGAATGTGACGATATACAAGACCAATCAGTGAAAAGTAAGTGTTACGATGATATGGTTCTACTAAAAGATAATTTATGTGACGATATCCAAGACCAATCGGTGAGAAGCAAGTGTCACGTTAGAAAGTAGATGCACTGTGTGACGGGCTACTTGGTCCGCGTTGGAGCAAAATTTGATTAGCGGATTGTCGTTGTAGAGAGAATTCCACAAACTCAGATATAGATTACGCCCTTCCAACCAATAAGCAATGCAAACTTAGAAGATTAGCTTCATAACAACCCCATTAACATGCACAAGGTATTACGTGAAGTAGTTTGCAGTAAGTACCACTCAGTACTGTCGTTCCTACGAGGTCATAAGGTGTTTGGATTTATTAATTATCTACAGTAAGTTTTATGGAAATCATTTTTTTAATGGTAGGAGGTTTCTTTCTATGGAAGGGCCAGTTTCAGGCAACAAGTACGTCCAAACCGTGGCCGTCGTCAAAAAGAGCGGGACGCATTACTGGAGGCATTTTACTTGTTTACGCATTAATTATTTTACTACGCTCCAGTGTATTTCTGCATGGCGGATGATATTCAGAATAGTTCTGTGAAAAGCAAGTGTGTCGATAACGTGATTCTGTAATTACGGCATGGGCAAACCCAGCAGTAAACTTTGGCGTCATTTTGCGTGAACCACAGGGGTTACGATACACATAATGACAGGGCGAATTTCGATGTAACGAAATTAGTTGCGGCAAAACGGCAATAATGCCAAAGTTACAGCATGGGCAGGCTTTCAGTAGTTGCGACGCCTATCGGCAATTTGGAGGACATCACTCTGCGCGCACTCCGCGCACTCAAGGAGTGCGACGTAATATATGCAGAGGATACTCGCGTCACATCCAAATTGCTCGCGCGATATGAAATCAAGAAACCGCTTCAGCGCCTTGACGCGGCTACTGAATCAAAAAAAGCAGAAGAAGTTATTGCTCGACTTGAAGCAGGCGAGCATGTTGTATTCGTATCAGACGCGGGTACGCCCTGCATTTCCGATCCAGGCGCGCGGCTGGTACAGGCCGTGCGCCGGTCCTGCGAAGCCTTGCGCGAAGCAGGACAGGAACCACACACAATAGAAGCGATTCCGGGGCCATCTGCGCTCACGGCTGCGCTCTCCATTGCCGGAGTTGATGCCACGGAGTTCACGTTTTTAGGATTTCTACCCCACAAAAAAGGCCGTCAAACGGCTATTAAAAGAATCGTTAAAAGTGAAATTCCCGTCGTTCTATACGAATCGCCTCATCGCGTATTGAAATTGATGAAAGAGCTCTCGGCCGCCGCGCCCCAATGCCGCGTTACCGTCGCGCGGGAGCTTACAAAAATCTATGAAGAAGTGATTGCCGGCACTCCGCAAGGGCTCGCGGAGCAACTAGAGTCAAAGAAATCCGCACGCGGTGAATTTGTCGTGATAATTAGTCAGTAGCTAGGAGTCAGTGACTTTGCGTAAGCGTTGCAGATTCTCTTTATAAGGTCGGGGCCTTCAAAAATAATGCCGGTCACCAGCTGAACGAGGTCGGCTCCCGCGCGGAATTTCACGAGCGCGTCTTCGGGAGAGAAAATGCCTCCGACTCCGATAATGGTAAATCGTTTTCCGTAGGCCGAGCGCGTTTTGCGGATTAGCTCGTTGGAAAGTTCGAAGCACGGTTTGCCGGAAAGCCCGCCTCGCCAGTTCCTAGGCGCGTCTTCTGGAAAATCAATCATCGAATATTTTTTGTTCAGATTGCCGATGACGACTCCGTTGTATCCGAATCTATCTATGATTTCCAGAAGCTTGTTAAACTCGTTCCATGGAAGATTTATGGGCATTTTTACATAACGAGGTTTAACGCATGGCACCGTAGAGAGTTTTGTAAGCAGGCGCGTTAGAAGTTCCGGCGTTGAGAATGTTTCTCCACCGAATGTGTTCGGGCACGAGATGTTGATAGTGTAGTAATCGCCGGCGCCCGTTTCGCTCATCGTCTTGAGAGTCGTGTAATAATCTTCGAGCCCCGCTTCCGCGTCGCACACTTTCTCGTCGTTCGTCTGCGCGATGGAAATTCCCACGACAAATCCTTTTTGACCATTTCGTTTCGCGAGGCGTTCGGCAATTGCTTTAGCGCCCTGATTTTTGAGACCCTTGTAGACGACGATGCTTTTATTTCGAATGAGGCGCGTCAGTCGCGGCTTCCGATTGCCGGCGCAGGGTCGCGCCGTTACCGAGCCGACCTCCTCGCCTCCGAAAGAAATAGAGGGGAGAACACGAAAAAGCTCGCCATCGCAGTCGAATCCGGCGGATAGAAGCACTGGCCGTTCGTATCGCAAGCCGTCCACGGTTTTAGAAATATCGGGGCCCCGGTAGCCCCAGATAAGTTTTATAAACCAGCGCGCGGGCGCGAACCAGCCGAAAATTTGGCCGAAAAAGACCATAAAATCGTGCATAAATTCGGGATTGCACAGAAAGAGTATCGGCCGAAGAACGTTCCTATAAAACATACATTTTTATCATACCAGTAACACGGTGTTGAGTCAGTGCGCCTCCTCACGCCTATGGCCAAACGAGATTCTAACAATCTACGCCTAGGCGTAGATTGTTAGAATCTGCAGTGGCTTGCGAATGAAGGGACTTTCGCACGGCATTCTTCCGGACACTAGAAGCTATGAAAAGAAGCTGTATAATGACGCGATGACAGTTGACGCGCTCATAATGCTCGCCGGCGCTTTTGTCGCCGTACTGCCGTTTTTGGGCTTTCCCAACAGCTGGGACACGGCGCTATTCTTCCTCGCCGGCATTTTTATAATCTCGCTTGGAATAGCGGTACGACGACGGGAAGCGCATTCCGTTGCGCCGGAACAAAAGAAAAAAGAAGCCGCGTTCGCAGATGTAAACACGCCTTCATCACCGCATGAAAATGCGTAGTCATGCTCGCAGATACGCAGTCCTTTTCGGCGCTGTCGCTGTCGGGGCGATTTTGATTATTTGGGGAGGGGACATTACGAGGGCGGGCGGAATAAAGCTCTCCGCTAATAACCCACTGGTATTCTCGCGCGCTGCGCCGACCGCGCCCGCCGTTGAGGAAAAGCCGAAAGTAGCGCACCTCGCGACTCCGGCCACGGTGCGCGCGATTTACATGACGCAGTGCGTCGTGGGAACTCCCAGCATGAGGGACGACCTTGTCAAACTTATAGACGCGACTGAATTAAATTCAATGGTGATAGACATCAAAGACTACGCGGGCAAGATTGCTTTTACTCCGGAGGACGCGTCGCTGAAGGATTCCGTCTCGGAGAAATGCGGAGCGCAGGACATGAGAGAATTTATCGGCAAATTGCATGAGAAAAATATTTATGTCATCGGGCGCATCACTGTTTTTCAAGACCCGTACTACACGGCGCTTCACCCGGAACTTGCGGTAAAGCGGCTTTCCGACAAAACGGCAAATTGGAAAGACCACAAAGGCCTTTCCTTTATTGATGTCAGCGCCAGGCCGTTTTGGGATTACATCGTGAGAATTGCCAAGTCATCGTACGCAATCGGTTTTGATGAATTAAATTTTGATTACATTCGTTTCCCGTCCGACGGCGATATGAAGGACACGTTTTATACGTGGAACCCCGGTATGGATAAAAGCGAGGCGCTCGAGAGATTTTACATATATTTGCACGACCAGCTGAAACCAACCCCCGCCTCCGCCAAGGCTTCGGACGGGCAATGGGCGCCCGTCATGTCTGTTGACCTGTTTGGCATGGTGACGACCAATTATGATGATTTGAATATCGGGCAGGTTCTTGAGCGCGCGATGCCGTACTTTGATTTTATTGACCCGATGGTGTATCCGTCGCATTACCCGACGGGATTCAACGGCTACAAGAATGTGAACGAGCACTCGTATGACATCGTGCATTTTTCCTTGGTGCGTGCCGTAGAGCGGGCAATGGCGACAACGACGTCAATAAACGGCCTCGCGTTTGAGAGGGTCGGCACTTCGACGCCCCTAAACCCTTCGCAAAGCGAAGGGTCGGGCGAACATTCTGCGAAGCAGAATGTTTTAGCCGCAATCTACGCAAAGCCCGCATATCCCGCATCAAAAATCCGCCCATGGCTGCAATCCTTTGACTATCCTGTTACCTACACGCCGGAGATGGTATCCGCGCAGATCAAGGCCAACACAGATGCGGGACTCGGTTCGTACCTGTTCTGGGACCCGGCAAATAAGTACAGAAGTCTGCGGGCAGTCCTGCGAACTGAATAAGGGCGCTTGCAAAGTCTTGTGCATTTCGCTATCCACAGTTATGAAAGATGTTAAACTTCCACACAAGTGTCACAAGTGTCGCTATATGCACAGATTTGCTATGAATAACCCTTTATACTTCATACTTTATACCTTATACTAATTGAGTCATGGTCGTCAAAATCTCCAGAAACCGCATACAGTTTGAAGGCGTCCGCCTCAACCTCGCCCGCGCCACAGTCGCTAGCCACGCCACCACAGCAGACATCTGGACTGTCCCAGGCAATCAAATAGACTGGACAGGCACGGCGACCACGACAGCATTCCCCAACGCTCCGCAGGGGGGGGTAGAACGCGTCTTAATCTGCGCCGGAGCCTGCTCCTTCACCGCCGGAGCGAACATGCTGATAGACGGCGTGGCGAGCGGCTCAACTGTAACCTGCGCCGCCAACGACCAAGTCATCGTCAAGTCAGTATCTACCACCCAATTCAAACTCTCCCGCATCAAGTATGACGGCACGGCGCAGGTAGGAGGCTCATCAGTGGTCCGTTCCGCCCGCACATCCAACACCATTCTTGCCGCCGGAGACAACGGCACGCTGATTGACATAACTAGCGGCACATTTAGCCAGACGTTTACAGCAGCTGCAACTCTCGGCTCTGGCTGGTTCTGCTACATCCGCAACTCGGGAACTGGAGACATAACGCTTGACCCGAACGCATCTGAAACAATTGACGGGCTCGCAACCTACGTGATGTATGGCGGTGAAACTCGTTTAGTGCAATGCACTGGAACCGCGTTTTTTTCGGTTGTGCTTACTCCGTTTTACTTAACGGCGCTGGCGACATTCAATTTCACGCATCTACCTGGTTATACATCAATCGGCTTTGATCTGTTCGGCGCTGGCGGCGGCGGCGGCGGCGGGAAAAACGAAACTATTTCTGCAGTAAGTCCCGGAAGTTCAGGCGGCGGCGGCGGGGCGCGCCTTATAGGAAAAATAACGGCAGTTGCGCCCGGAACAGTTACAGCGGTTTCTGTGGGGGCGGGCGGGGCGGGAGGCATACCACCGTCAACAGCAGCAATTGCAGGAGGAAATACTACATTCGGAACATTCGCAACGGCTTACGGCGGCGGGGCAGGTAGAACCGCAGGCGGAGACACTGGCGGCGCTGGCGGCGGTGGCGCTGGCGGCGCGGGCGCAAATAGCACAAATTTGTCTAATACAGCGGGAGGTTTGCCATCATCGGCGCAATGGGGCGGCGCAACAATTCAGGATAATGTCGGCGGCGGCGGCGCAGGATCAAACCGAAACGGAAACGGCGGTAATGCGGAATGGGGCGGAGGCGCGGGCGCAGGAACAAATGTAACAGGCGGGACACAAGTCGGCTTGCTAGGTGGCTCTTCAATATTCGGTGGCGCTGGCGGCGGAAGCGGCGGCGGGATTAATGCTGCAAATGATCCATACGCGGGTGCGGCAGGCGGAACACGCGGATATACCCCCGGCGGCGGCGGGGCAGGCGGTGCAGTTGGGGTTGCCGGAACGGCAGGGGCAAATGGCGCGAATGGCGCGGGCGGTCAAGGCGGTGGCGGCGGCGGTGGCAAGGCATTCACAGGAACGGGCGGAACAGGAGGCGCGGGCGGGTTTCCGGCAGGCGGCGGCGGTGGCGGCGGAACGGGTCTTAGCATATCGGGCGGAACAGGAGGCGCGGGCGCAAACGGTCAAGCAATTTTATGGGGAATAGCATGAGAACACACATCAGCAGAAGGAATTGGGAATTGGTGTCAGGCACCCCACAAGTGCAATATTCGTGGTGTAATATTTATCGAGGAGGCATAAACGGTGTCAGGTACCGTTTCGGCGAGCATAAACGGTGTCAGGTACCGTTTCGGCGTGTTATGATGCTCCAATGAAGGAGGGAATGGGGACAGGCACAATTAATTCGTTAAATATGTGTTCTAATCTATTTTGCGTTTCCAAGCCCTGTGTCAAACACTCGGTGTTGGACATGGGTGAAAGAGGTTAAACCTCCTCCGCTGACGAGCGCCTGAAAGGCAGGATTCGCTGGCTCTCCCACGCACAGGTATGGGGAAAGAGGACAAGTACTCGCTAAAATATAATTCGCATTTCGACCGCAATCTGGATCGCATAGATTCTTTTTGGCAGAAAGCGGCGCTTAAAGCAATTGAAGATAAATTGGCGCTTTACCCAAGCACATTCGGCACGCCATTGCGACAGACACTTAAAGGATTTCGGAAACTCCGCATTGGAGACCACAGGATTGTTTACCGTGTGCGGAAAGATGCCGTCGAGATACTGATTGTGAACACCGTTCAGTTGTATATTTGAAAGCCATCAAACGCTTGGGTCGACGAGCGCGATACCGTATACAAGATACTGTATACTATTCGTATGCACCCGGATGCGAACGACCCGGACCGCCGCATCACTTACTTTGCGGCCACTCACACGCGCGGGAAGCGCGACATTTTCGGCATTCGCGGAGACGACAGAGGAAAACATATCTACGTCATCGGAAAAACCGGCATGGGCAAGTCAACCATGCTGGAGAACATGGCGATACAGGATATTCAGAACGGCGAGGGGCTGGCGTTCATTGACCCGCATGGAGCGACGGCGGAAAAACTCTTGAATTTTGTTCCGCACAATCGCATAAAAGATGTCGTGTATTTCGCGCCATTTGACACAGACCACCCGATTGGCTTCAACATCATGGAAGATGTCGGCTTCGACAAGCGCCACCTTGTCGTTTCCGGCCTCATGGGGGCGCTGAAGCGGATATGGGTAGACGCGTGGAGCGCCCGAATGGAATACATTTTGCAGAACACCCTGCTCGCGCTTTTGGAATATCCGGACTCGACGCTTTTGGACGTGAACCGCATGCTCACGAATAAGGCATTCCGCGCCGATGTTGTGCAGAAAATAACCGACCCGCTCGTGCGCTCGTTTTGGACGGAAGAATTCGCGGCTTTCACGGATACGTACACGCGCGAAGCGACTCCCGCAATCCAGAACAAAGTCGGCCAGTTCACGGCGAACCCGCTTATCCGCAATATCGTCGGGCAGGCAAAATCCACGTTTGATTTGCGCAAAATAATGGACGAAAAAAAGATTTTCATCGTGAACCTTTCAAAAGGGCGGATGGGAGAGACGAACGCGAGTCTTTTAGGGAGCATGCTCGTCGTGAAAATCTACCTCGCGGCCATGTCGCGCGCCGACGAGCCGCCTATCCGCATGGCGCAACTGCCGAGATTTTATTTCTACGTGGACGAATTCCAATCAATGATGAACGAGGCATTCGCCGATATTCTTTCGGAATCGCGCAAGTACAAACTGGCGCTAACGCTCGCGAACCAATATATAGAGCAGATGGAGGAAAATGTTCGCGACGCGGTTTTCGGCAACGTCGGCACGCTCATCGTCTTTCGCGTAGGCCCATTTGACGCGGAAGTTTTAGAAACTGTATTCGACCCGACATTTACGCCGGAAGACTTGGTGGGGCTCGGCATCGGGCAAATTTACCTTACTCTCATGATAGACGGAGTCGGTTCGCGCCCATTTTCCGCGGAAACAATTCCGCCCATTGAGCCGCCGAGCATTTCATACAGAGATGACGTCATAGAGAATTCGCGCGCGCAGTACGCGCGTCCGCGCGCAGAGATAGATGCGCTGGTGCTGAAGCGTCAGACAGAATTCGTCCAGCCGCCGAAGCAAAGAGCGCCCCGCAAGGAATACGGCACATCGGCAAATTCCAGACCCTTCGGCAACAACAGGCGCGCCGGTGATTCGCAGGTAAATAACAATTCTGAAGCAGCCACTCGTCCCGCCCGCCCGAATTTCGCGCGGCCGAACCCGGTAGCAGAAAGAATCAATCAATCCGCGCCAATTTCTGTTGCTCCGCGGATCGTTCCGCCGATTAGCGCCCCGATTTCCGCATCAGTGCTTAAAAAAGAAAGCCAAAAATCCGCTCTGCGCGCGGCGCTTGAAATGGCGCGCGCGGATGGAGGAGAACCGCGCGAGAATGAAATTGCGCGCACGGTGCCTTCTGTTTCGCCGGCGGACATTTTGCGCGCCCGCCTGTCTGCGTCGCAGCCGCGACAGGCAGGCATGTCCGGAAAAACACACGCAGAGAACCGGCTAAGCGATAAAGGAGTGCGGGATAATCTTCCTAAAAACGACTCGCATGGCGAGGTGTCCACGGATATTTTGCGGAGCGTGCTTAATGCAAAAGACGATATCGGAGATAAATAATTCTCGCGGGACCGTACGGTTGATAAACAGATCATGCGTGTACAAAAAATCGTGGGAATGGCGGTGGTTTTCTTGGCGCTATTTCCGTTTATAGCATCGGCGCAAGTGGTGATTTCCGAAATCATGTACGACGCGCCGGGGACGGAAGGAAGCGGCGAGCATGACTGGATAGAAGTCTTTAACGCCGGTTCTTCCGCCGTGGACATCAGCGCGTACAAATTTTTTGAGGCGGGTACGAACCACACTCTCAAATTGGAGAACGGTTCCGCGGCATTGCCCTCCGGAGGGTACGCGATAATCGCGAGCGCCACCTCGACATTTTTAGCTGATTGGCCGACTTTTAGCGGGACGCTTTTTGACAGTTCGTTTAATCTAAACAGCGCAGGCGAACTCATAGGTATTCGCGTAGATACATCGGATACGACGCATGATTTCACATATTCTCCGGCGGATGCGGCAACAAATAATGGCAGTTCTCTGCATCGCGCGAGCGTTTCCTCCGCGGCATTTTCCGCTGGAACGCCGACACCGGGCGCGGGTTCGCTCATTGCATCTTCTTCCGGCAATTCTGACGCTGTAACAGCTGCGCCGGATCCGACTAGCTCACCGCAAGCAAACACAACTCCGTCATCAAACAATTCCGCGCCGGTTTCCTCCTACGTTGCGCCGCCGGAACCGCAAATCTTTGCGGACGGGGGAGGCAATCGGACAGTGATTGTCGCGGCGGATACGGAATTTCTTGGGCGTGCGTACAATCGGAAAAAAGAAACTATATCGGCGCGCATCCGATTTCTGTGGAATTTCGGAGACGGCTCGACTGGCGAGGGACAGAGCGTCTTGCATCATTTTGAGTATCCCGGCAGATACGCGGTGGTTCTCAACATTGCGGACAATCGAGACGCGGCATCGGATAAGATAATTGTTACCGCGGAACCCGCTAAACTCGCTTTCATATCTCTTTCAGACGGCAGTATCATGATAAAAAACGATGCCGGACGCGACCTCGATTTATCGAACTGGATTGTTCGTTCATTTGGACGCCAATTTTTGGTGCCGAAGGATTCGATTATTCTCGCGGGCGAGTCCTTGCGGATAGGAGAGAAAACGCTGGGATTCAGAAGTTCGTCCGAAACCGAATTGGATTATCCGAATGGCGCGTTGGCATTAAAAGTTGGAACCGTGAGCGAAAACTCTGATTCTAAAAAGCCGGAAACTCCTGCTTTAGCGCCTGTCACCGCGAATCCCCCGCCAATTCCCAGCGCGCCCGCCCCGCCCGACCATTACGGTTTAACAGCAAATCAAACAGATAACGCGACTTTGTCTGAAACGGAAAACGCCGCTGATAGCGCTGTGGATGCACAAGCAAGTTCATCGCAAGTCGCGGCGGCAGGCGCGACTATTTCAGATTCAGGCGGGTATATGTGGTGGTTGGGTGCAATCGGGTTGGCGCTTGCCGGTACCGGCGCGGTCTTGGCTTCCCGCCGAGCCGGAAAACGCGAATGGGATATCGTTGAGGAAAAGGAGGGGTGAGACAGTAGCGGAGATTTTTAGACGGAATTTGGACCCGCACCGTCTAAAAATCTCCGCTACTGTCTCGTGAGGGAAGCTGGGATATTATGTGGTAGTTCGTGTACACCTCGGAGTTTTAGTATTGTTGCAATTGGTGTAATGTAGAGTTAATGGAAGACAAAAAAACCGTTATTGTTACGGGTGGCGCAGGCCTCATTGGCCCCTCTCTAATTGAATTATTGCTCCCGAAATATAGGGTGGTTTCCCTGGACAGTTACTTCATAGGCACCGAAAAAAATCACATAAAGGGCGCGACGTATATCAAAGGCCATACCAAAGACATCGCAACGCTTCTCGCGGACGAAAAACCGGCGATAATTTTCCATCTCGGAGAATATTCGCGGGTTGAGCAGAGTTTTGACGACATAGAATTCGTCTGGGAATCGAATGTCGCGGGGACATTCCGTGTTCTTGAATACTGGAAGAAACTCAATCAATCTGGCGCGAAATGCAAATTGGTATACGCCGGTTCAAGCACGAAATTCGCGGACGGCGGATTGGGGCGCGACCAAAGCCCGTATGCGTGGATGAAGGCGAGCAATACCGAGCTCGTGAGCAATTATGGAGAGTGGTTCAATCTCCCGTATGCAATAACATATTTCTACAACGGATACGGACCGCGCGAACTTGCGGAGGGCCCGTACGCGAGCGTGTTGGGAAGGTTCAAAAAGCAGTATGCCGCTGGAAAACCGATTACGGTCGTTGCGCCTGGAACACAGCGCCGGAACTTTACACACGTGGAGGACCTAGCGCGCGGGCTTTTTATGGTCGGGGAAAAAGGACACGGAGATGAATACGGATTGGGAAGCCCCGAATCGTATTCCGTGCTTGAAATCGCTCAAATGTTCGGCGGGAAAATCGAAATGTTGCCGGAGCGGAAGGGAAACCGCATGGAATCAATTGTGGACACATCGCGCGCGGAAAAAGAATTCGGATGGGAGCCGGGACACACAGTGCGCGAGTATATTGAGTCGCTCAAAAAGAAGCCCCGTTAGAGGCCGCGGTCGCGCAAAATAATATCGGATATATTACTACTCCTTCTTTACGCAACTGGTTCTATGTCTTTACAAACCAATACACAACCGCGACCTGCCCCGTTAGAAGCTCGCGCGAAAACTCAAGTCTCAAAACAAAAACCGGATTACCGGCTTCTAACGGGGCCTGCCTCTAACGGGGTGAAACGTGTTCTCATTTTTTCACTCACGTATCATCCCTTCATTGGCGGGGCGGAAATTGCGATAAAAGAAATCACTGACCGAATGCCCGCGAGCGAGTATCAGTTTGACATGGTTACATGCCGGTTCGATAAAAATCTGCCGGAGGTGGAGCGCGTTGGGAACGTGACAGTATATCGCATCGGAATGGCGACTGATTCGCCTGATATTTCCGACAGGCGCATACCTCTTACCGCCAAGCTCGCAAAAATTCTTTTTCTGTTTTCTTCGTTTTTCAAGGCTCGGTCGCTTCACAAACAGAACCCATACGATATTGTCTGGGCGATGATGGCGAATCAAGCCGGCTTTGGCGCGCTGTTTTTCAAATACGCGAATCCGGAAGTTCCTTATTTTCTTGAGCTTCAAGACGGCAATACTCTCGAGCAAGTGAAAGCGCGCCAACCGGTCTTGCTCTTGCTCTGGCCTCTGTATGAACGCGTCTATCTGAAAGCGGATTTCATCAAGGCCATTTCACACTCTATAGAAGAACTGGCTAGAAACATAGGTTTTACAGGACCCATTGTGGTGATACCGAATGCTGTTGATGTCGCAAAGTTCTCTGCACCAGTGCCGAAAGAAGTGGAATCGGAGCTCAAGTCAAAATTCGGCAAAAAACCGGGCGACGTATTTTTGTTTACGGCATCTCGGCTCGTACTTTCCCGCGGCGTAGAGGACATAATTCGCTCTCTTGTGTTCTTACCTCCGCATGTGAAACTTTTAGTGGCCGGTTCTGGCGAGGAGCAGGAGAAAATGAAAAGTATAGCGAAAGATTCCGGCGTTGCCCAAAGGGTGATTTTTGCGGGACACGTTGCCCATGATTCAATCCACGCGTACTACAAGATTTCCGACATTTTTGTCAGGGCATCTATTATTGAGGGGTTCGGGAGCTCGTTCGTGGAAGCATTTGCCGCCGGTATTCCCGTGATTGCGACGCCAGTCGGCGGAATCCCGGATTTTCTTTTTGACCCAGACAAGAATCCAGATAAGCCCGCTACCGGACTGTTCTGCGAACCAAGGAATCCGGAATCAATCGCGCGCGCTGTATCGCGTTATATGAAAGAGCCGGCTCTTGTCGCAGAAGTGGTGCAAAACGCGCGAGCATTGGCAGCGCAGAAGTATGATTGGAACAGAATTGCTTTGGACATGAGAACGAGAATTTTCGACGTTTTTGCAAAAAAGGTATAAGCTCACTGCATGCGGATACTTATTGTCACTGGCATCTTTGAGCCGGAAAGCGGAGGACCGGCGGTTTACGCACCGAACATCGCGGGAAAACTCGCCGGCGCGGGGCATCGAGTTTCCGTTCTCACTTATTCTTCAAAAGCGCGTTTTGATTCCGACGCCCGGTATCAATTCACGCTCACGCGAGTTGTCCGCGGAAATAAATTTCTGAATCGAGTCAGAATGTTTTTTTCTGTTTTGAGTCAATCAAAAAACTGTGACATTGTTTACATGCTCGATTGGTTCGCGGCGGGATTTCCGGCGGCGCTCGCTTCGCGCATCCGCGGCGTCCCTTATGTTGTCCGCACAGGGGGAGATTACTTGTGGGAGCAGAAATATCTTGAATCCGGCGCGCCGCCTATTCCGCTTTCGGATTTTTATGAGCGCGGAATATACGGCAGGATTTCGTATAAGCCATTTTTTTGGATTATCCGCTCTGTTCTAAATAATGCCGAGAAAGTAATTCTTAATTCAGACAGGCAAAGCGAGTTATATAAGAGGTTTTATGGATTGAAACGCACTGTCGTGATTTACAATCCTGTCCCTCGGGTGGAAACGCGCGGGATAAAGCGCGAATTCGCGAGCAAGGAATTCGTATACTGGGGGCGTTTCATCGTAATGAAAAATCTGACCGTGCTTGTGCGCGCGTTCGCGAAAGCGCGATTGCCGAAAGATTACACACTTTTGTTGATTGGAGACGGTCCCCGAAAACGAGAAATAGTTGAGCTTGTAAAAAAGCTCGGTTTGCAATCGCGCGCGCGGATTGAGCGGGGCATGGTATTTTCCAAAGCAATGGGACGGATAAAAAATTGCAGGGCGTTTATTCTGCCGAGCTGGACGGATATTTCCCCGAACCAGGTATATGAGGCGCTTGCCATCGGCCTTCCGGCGCTTGTCACGAAAGAGAATTATTTAAGCATCCGCAATCAATTGCCGGAAATGATTGACCCGAATTCTATTGATGACATTTCCGCCAAGCTCGAAATGCTCTCGGATGATAAGCGTTACAAACAATTTTCCGATGCCTTTGCGTCAATTAAGTTTGACCACAATTGGGATGACGTGGCCCGCGAGCATCTTGCTGTTTTCAATAGTGTTCTTAAAAGCAAAAAATAAGTACCTGTCCCGTTAGAGACCGCGGTCGCGCAAAATAACAGTTATATGCTTATAATCGACACAATTCATATATGAATACGATGAGCAATGAATCCGTCCGACCGCGAATCGTTTCTAATGGGATGCGTGTATTACAGATAGGAACGGATAGAACCATTTTTGACGCGAAAAGTGCTTCCGCGGCGCGAATGCGGGAATATGGAAAGCGCTTTGAAGGCCTTGATATCATCGTTTTCTCGCTTCGCCCTGCCCGCCGAAGCCTTGGCGAAGGCGGGAGGCACGGGGTGCGGGACACCAATTTGGGCGAGTATGTGCGCGTACTCGCGACGAACTCTCTTTCTCGCTTTCTGTATCCGATGGATGCGCTCTGGCTCGCGCTCAAATTGCCGAAGCCGGAGGTGGTTTCAGTTCAGGACCCGTTTGAAACGGGAATCGCGGGGTGGCTCATCGCGCTATTGCGCGGCGCCGCGCTCCATGTGCAGGTTCACACAGATTTTCTTTCTCCGGAGTTTTCGCGGCTCTCGCATCTCAACCGCTTGCGAGTGCGAATTGCCGGATTTGTCTTGCGCCGGGCCTCCCGCGTGCGCGTCGTTTCGGAGCGCATCAGGCGTTCTATCGGCGCGAAGTACAAACTTCGCGCGCCGATATCGGTGCTTCCTATTTTTGTAGACGTGGAAAAATATCGCAGAGCGCAGATTGGAACCAAACTTGCGGCGCGCGAGCATTTATTCCCAACAAAACTTCTCGTCGTGTCTCGTCTTGAACCGGAAAAAAATGTGGGGCTCGCGATACACGCGTTTGCCAAGGCCGCGCTTGAGAAATCCTGCCTCATTATCATCGGCGAGGGGAGCGAGAAAAAAGCGCTTCAGAAAATGGCGGGGGACAGGGGGGTCGGCAAATGGGTATTTTTTGAGGGGCGTACTGACCCCGCGCAATACTACAAGCTTGCGAGCTTGCTCCTCGCGCCCTCGCTCTATGAAGGGTACGGTATGGTCATCGTCGAGGCGCTCGCGTCCGGCACGCCCGTGATTTCCACCGATGTTGGCGCCGCGCGCGAATCCGGCGCCATCATCGCGGAGGAAGATGATTTCGCCAAAGCGATTGCTTCGTGGTACGAGAGAGGCCCGCGGGAAGGGAAATTATTGAACTATCCGTACAAAAGTTTTGAAGAATACGTCGAAGCATATTGCAAGGACATCGAATCCTCAAGCACCAAGGCTGGTCGCGATCGCCAATGATTAGCCAAAGATTAACCGTTAGGAAATATTCCCTTTCCTACGCTATAGCGTAGGAAAAGGAATATCAGGAAATTCAACGGAGGCAAATTAGCGCAAAAAACTAAAGAGAAGCTAGTGCCTGAAACAGATTACCTACCTCAAGCCAAAATGCCGCTTAATCCGCGCATCGTTCTCGATGGAGTCAACGACAGCGTACAGTAAATTCCTCCCGAGCCGCATATCAGATTTAATTAGGGTTATTAATTCTTCGCAATCATGAGGGAATATCCATACGCTATCTTGCAGGCGCAAAAAACCGCACTCATTAAGCAGGCGCCTGACTCTATCTCTTGCAGTTTTATATTTTTCTGGGATATCGAACATCGCCAGACGGTATCGCCTGTCCCATTTCTTGCCCCTCATGGCGCCAAGCCGCGCCTTTTCTTGTTCGAATGCGAGGGCGCGTCTTCCTGCGTCGGTTATCTCTATATATTTCTTCCCGTTTCTTTCCATGAACCTTACATATCCCTTGATTGCGAGACGAGAAGCGGCTGTGCGAGCCTGAAAGGCGAGCTTGTAGCGCTTTTTTCCCATGATACCCGGAAGTGCTTGAAAAATATTCGGAGCGATCATTACTACGGCGAGAATTCCAGCAATGCCAACCGCGGCAAGCACGGCATTCTGAATATTTGCCCGTTTACGGATTTTCTTCGATTGTTCCTCCATCTTTCCCATATTCCCTATTATACGCTATAGCGTAGAATAGGGAATACGAATTT
>CAYHST010000015.1:0-11657 GCA_964359415.1 uncultured Candidatus Saccharibacteria bacterium
TCGGCGCGGTCCACGAGCATGAGAAGCGGCCGCGTATGCCCCTCGCTAATCTCGCCTGCGCCGAGGGCTTCCTGCATCTCTTTCGGCAGGGTCAGAATTCGAAGAGTGTTAGACACATACTCGCGGCTTTTTCCCACTCGCTTTCCTATTTCCACGTGCTTTAATCCAAACTCATTCACAAGACGATGGAATGCCGTCGCGCGGTCAATCGCATTCAAGTCTTCCCTCTGCAAATTCTCTATTATCGCGATTTCCAGCTTCATTCGGTCGCTGTCCTCCGAAGTGCGGATGACGACGGGTAATTGCAGAAGGCCGGCCAGCCGCGCGGCGCGGAGTCGGCGCTCTCCCGCGATAAGTTCGTATTCCACAAATATCCCCTCGCCGGGACGTTCTATTTCCCTGCGCGTTACCGTGAGCGGCTGAAGAACTCCGTATTGGCGGATAGATTCGGCAAGCGAGGCGAGCGCCATTTCGTCAAATACTTTTCGCGGCTGGAACGGGTTTGGCTTGATGCGCTCTACCTCTACCCAGAATATAGAATCGCTGTAATAGCCGGACATGGCGAAAGTATACCGTATACCGTATCATGTATAAAGCCTTGTAAGCCGGAGTGGCGGAATGGTATACGCGCACGACTCAAAATCGTGTCTCGCAAGGGATGAGGGTTCGAGTCCCTCCTCCGGCACACCCAATGTGAAAAGCGCCCCTCGTGGGTGCTTTTTGCATTGGGAGCAGGGACTCGAAAGCCGGAGCGCGACGGCGCGAGGCGGGCCGTCTACAGGTGCCTATCAATCACAGATAGGCTCCGCGGGTTTCGCTAGCAAGCGAAAACCTGTGACCGAGTCCCTCCTCCGGCACAGACGAACACAGTGAGACCGTTACTGGCTAGGCCTATCTGGTGCACTCTTAGACAACTCAGCCTTTTCACGAGCCAGCTGTTGCTCAAGAGAAAGAATTTGAAGTTTGATTTCTTGCCTCAGAGATTTTTCTGTAAAACCGTGATTCAACCTTTCAGACCTGTGATACCAGCCCATTATTCTCCTCTGGGCAAATGATTCCTTGTCATTATCGGTTATTTTAGCGAGTGCATCGGGTCTATCGAATTTCTCATTTATCAATCGCATTAATCCGTCCCCCCTTCCCATCAAGACACGGTTAATCTTAACATCACTTTCCAGTAAATCGTTCAGGAAATCTATCTGTGCATTAAGAACCTCGGTAGAGTGCATCCTCTCGTCTCCCTTTATCCATTTCATGTCCTCAGACGATTTTTGTCTTTTTTTATCGCGTCTTGTTGCCGTCTCACTCAGGTACCCTCCCACTATTCCTCCAACAGCAGTAAAACCAGCGACCGCAAGCCCACCGTGAAATAGCCTTTTGAGAGTTTTTCTCTTACTAGGATCACTCGGCCGTTCGCTTGATTCATTCATATATCTGTTCCTAGTGCGGTAGGATTAAACTAATTATATAGTGCGCCTAGGCTCGCGCAAGACGCTTATTGCGCAGGATATTGGCACTTATCTATCCGTTCCTGTACTGTGGAGCCCATGCAAAAGAGGCGGAAAGCGCTTGTTATCGTCGGTCCCACGGCGTCCGGCAAAAGCGCTTTAGCTGTTGCGCTCGCGCGCGAATTCAACGGTGAAATTATTTCCGCAGATTCCCGGCAGGTGTATAAAGGCCTTGATTTGGGAACAGGAAAAATTACGAAACGCGAGATGAAAGGCGTTCCACATCACCTGCTCAATGAGGTGTCACCTCATCGCATCTTCACAGCGCATGATTTTGCCGCGCGAGCCACGAAAGCCGCCGCTGATATTTCCAGCAAAGGCAAGCTGCCGATAGTCACCGGCGGCACCGGATTCTATATTGATGTTCTGGTTGGCCGAATAGTCCCGCCAAATGTTCCAATGAACGACAATCTCCGAAAACGATTTGAAAAAATGACCGCGGAGCAATTATTTATGCTGCTCAAAAAGCGCGACCCGCGCCGTGCAAAAATAATAGACCGGCACAACAAGCGCCGGCTTGTCCGTGCGCTGGAAATAGTATCCGCCTTAGGCAAGATTCCTGTGGCAAAAATTACGGGTAATTCTAGATATGACACTCTGTGGATAGGAATTTCGCGCGATAAGAAAGAACTCAAGAAACTCATCCGCGCGCGCATGCGCGCGCGGATGAAAGCGGGAATGATTAGTGAGGCAATCAAACTTCACAGGAAAGGTCTCTCGTACAAAAGAATGGAATCATTGGGCTTGGAATACCGCTCGCTCGCTTTATTTCTGCAAAAGAAAATCTCTCGCAAAGAATTGGAGAAAAAAATTGCGCGCGACAGTGTAAATTATGCGAAACGGCAGATGACCTACTGGAATAGAAATCGCGAGATTCAGTGGTTCGCCACGCGCCACAAGAAGAAAATTCCCAAGACCGTGTCAAATTGGCTCAAAAAATAATATTCCCTATCCTACGCTATAGCGTAGGATAGGGAATATTATGAAATTAGAAATCAGAGCGAAAAAACGATCTGTCGGGCCCTGTTATGCTCTCTTGTCCAACTCTCCTAAAATATCGCTCGCAAGAAAATAGTATCCTCTCTTTTTCCTTGTAAGAAGTTCCGCTATCGCGTTCCCCGTTTCGCACGCTTTCTTGGCCGCATCCCACAGAGAAAGTCCCTGTGCCAGATACCCGGCACACAAACCTGCGAGAACGTCGCCGGTGCCGGCTTTTTCCAGTCCGCGGTTCGTATTTCTCTGGCGGAATTTCTTTGCACCGGAAAGAATCTCCGCGGGCATTCCTTTTTTTATAATCACATTCTTTTCAAGAAGTTTCTTGATGTCGTTATTTCTTACCAAAAGTTTCCATTCGCCTGCATTGGGCGTAAGAATCGCGTTTGAAACTTTGTTTGCGCGTAACACTTTGAGCGCGTCCGCATCAATCACTTTCTTCCCCGGCCATTCGCACAGAGCGCGCATTAAGGCAGATGTCCCGGGCCGGGTCGTTGCGCCATTCCCCAAGACGAGAACATCGGCAGTTTTGAGCTGGCGCATAATCTCGGCCTTGTGCGCCATCGCGAGATATTTCCCGCGCAATTTTCTGGTTATCAAATCCGGCGAAAGAGCGTTCACCGCCCAAGCAACTTTTTCAGGAGCCATTATGATGACCGATTCCGCACCAGAGCGAAGAGCCGCGATTCCGGCAAGGTAGACAGCCCCCGAATACTCCTCGGAACCGCCGACAACAAGAACCCGCTTCATCCCTGCATTATACGCCTAGAAAATAAGCTTGCACTTTGCCGGAAGTACTCTCATATTCTTAAGAATACGAGAGTGCTTTTAGCAGGTTTAGAGTTTTCCTTCTTTGATAAGCTGAATTGATGACTTGCCTGTCTGAACCTTGAAGAGGACTTCTTTGGGATTTTCTATTGCGTCTTTGACTCTCTCAATATGTTTAGACGACGTATTGAGAGGTATTTTATCAACTTCAAAATACTCAACTCTATCGGCCTCATCATTTAAAGAGATTTCACCGCCAGTTACAGTGCAGATAAAAGCAAGCACGATGTCGTTATTGACCGGCTTGGTATATACGCCGAGCAATTTAGAAACATCAACTTCCAGTCCCGTTTCCTCTTTCACTTCCCTTTTTACGCCTTCCAGAGGAGATTCTCCAGATTTCAAAGCTCCACCGGGCAAATTCCATAAATCATAGTCCCGTCGGTGGCAAAGCAGTACCCGCTCTTGTTCATCAAGTATGATTCCGAATACGCCGATTGTGAACTTGGTTTTCATCCGCGTTCTTTGAACTTATCCGTAAATAACAGCGCCGATTGCCACAGAAAGATTAATCATCATCCACAGCGTATATGTAATTATTATCGGACGCTCTTTATGCGCAAAACCGTAGATAATGAAGGGGATATCAAGAATCGCCCACCCGAGCCAGGAAATAACTGAAATGCCCGCTACATCCTGACCGACATAAACGAGAATGACCTGCGGCAGGGATATTACCGGACCAAGGATGCCGGCGGTATACACACAAAAATCAAGGGTTCTTTTTCCGAAAGTACGCGCGGGATAGGGTTCTATTGCCCCGGCCATTCGCTTGCGTAAATGAAAGTGAAGCATCGCCTTACATTATAAGATATAAACCCAGCGGGCCCACAAGGATTCGAACCTTGGTCTTCGGTTTTGGAGACCGAAATTCTACCACTGAACTATAGGCCCTAACACTAGTAATGAGGCACTAGTGATTAGGCAATAGTAAATCAATTCCCTTCTCTTCGCTAACTCTTTTTGCCCATTGCCTTCTGCCTAATGCCTATTTTTTCGCCTCCTTGTGCTTCGTATGACTCCGACACCATTTGCAGTATTTCTTCAATTCAATTTTGCGCGTTACAAGCTTGCGGTTCTTGCGCGACCAGTAATTGATGCGGCTGCACTTGCCACATCCAATTCTTATGAGTTGTTCCTGCGACATATTCAGTTTGTGTCCAAGACTATATCGTAAAAACGAAATCCGCACAACAGCAGGCGTACCCAAGGTCTCACCTTAAATACACGAATTCCCAAGGTGAGACCTTTGGTATTCCTTAATCTGATTTTTGGTGCATACCCGGTAGTGAAGTCTCGGCATGCTTCTTACGAAACTTACTCACATATAGCAACAAAAGCACATAAGTGACGATTCCCCCTTATCCCTTAAAAACCTCAACAATCGTTTGCCGAGACTCTACTAACCGGGCATAATATGCCAATGGCTAAACGAGGCGAGAAGCTTTCTTTGGAACCTTACAAGGGCGTCCGCGATTTTTATCCCGAGGACCAGTTTGTTTTGCGGTATCTCTTTGAACACATGGAGCGTGTGTGCGAACTGTTCGGCTACGAAGAATATAGCGCGTCGGTACTCGAACCGAGCGAACTCTATCGAGGAAAAACATCCGAAGAGATAGTCAACGACCAAACATATACATTCATAGACCGCGGAGAGCGCGAGGTAACGCTACGGCCGGAAATGACGCCGACCTTCGCGCGCATGGTGGCTAGCAAAGCGCGAGAAATATCGTTGCCCGCCAGGTGGTATTCCATCGCAAATATATTCCGGTACGAAAGGCCCCAGCGCGGGCGCTTGCGCGAACACTGGCAGTTGAACGCCGATATAGTGGGAGCCGCAGGCGTTGAAGCAGACGCTGAAATCATTACGCTCGCCCACAGCGTGATGCGCTCGCTTGGCGCCGATGAAAGAAACTTTGAGATTCGCGTTTCCGACCGCCGGATTATTGACTCACTCTATGATACTGTCAGCATTGAACCGGAAATTCGCGCGCAACTTACGCGGCTTCTGGATACTCGCGCGAAAAATCCGGACTTCAGCAAGAAACTTGCATCTCTCGTCAGCGACAAAAAAGCGGAACAGCTGATGGAGCTTTTGGACCGCACAACCAGCACGGCATATCTTGAGGAATTGCGCGCCCAGCTTGAGGCAATGGGCGTGCGCAACATGGTTGTGGACACGAAAATAACCCGCGGATTTGATTACTACACGGGAATGGTTTTTGAGGTTTACGACACGGACGAAAACAACCGGAGGTCGATTTTTGGCGGAGGGCGCTACGATAATCTGCTGTCGATATTCAGTGGCGAATCAATACCTGCCGTGGGATTTGGAATGGGAGACGTTACCGCCCGCGACTTCTTGGAGACGCACAACCTACTGCCAACTTATGCTCCGGCAACAGAACTCATGCTTTGCATCGTGGATAAGGACGCCCTGCCTCACGCCATGCGCCTTGCGCAGGAACTTCGGAGAGAAGACGTTAATGTAACAGTTAATTTCTCCGGCAAGCGCGTGGGAGACCAGATACGCCAGGCGGACAAGATGAAGGTGCCTTTCGTTATCGCCATAGGAGCGCAAGAGCGAGAATCCGGACGCTACACGATAAAGAACCTTGCGACCGGCAACGAGCTTACGCTTCCGTCGGACAGAATCGCAGAACATTTATTTTCATCGCTGGGATAGTAAGTAGTTAGTAGTCTGTAGTTAGTAGTAGGTAGTAAATAGTCAGTAGTCTATAGTTAGTAGAAAACGCAAAACACGACATGAGTTCTTATCGTGAGCTTACGGTTTGGCAGAAAGCTATCGAGCTTGTTGTCTGCGTATACATATATACAAAAAAGTTGGCGTGTATCCCCTTATGGCAAGTAAATGGAAATTGTGTTATACAATCATTGGCGTGATACGGACTATCAAAATCTGGTGGTTGTTGCGGAAATTGTATGCTAATTGTCACAATAACGATGAGCGCCACGTTGACCACATTGATAAAACGGGACACGTTCACATACCAATGATAAACGAGGGTGGCTTTCTAAAGGAAATGTCCAGTGGAAATGCTTATAGATTGGCTGAGTATAGTGGTTATTTGTCCATAGCCGAGAATAAAATGAAGCTTTTGGATTCTCATAAACACGAACATAAATGTGCAAATTGTGGGTGCGCCAAAGAACCTTCCACAAGGTGTATAGGCTTAAATGATGACGGGCTAGAATTTATCGGAATATCTGACCTTAGCGAATACTTACTCACGAAATACAAGACAACTTGGGCGATTCTGATTATCCCCTTCATAACGGGCTATTTTCTCCCGCACATTCTCTCTTTCTTTGGCTTGAAGATTGGATAAAATCACCAAGTGGCAGGTTTTGTAATCGTGCCGATTTTATCAGTCAAGGTTTGCGGAAACTGGAATTTCATGAGGAGATTCCCGCGTCTTATGCGCCGAACAAAGGTTGCAGCACTGGAAAGTCTACCACTGACCTTGGGTGTCGGGTAGCCAACAATAATTGTCTTTTTAAATTCGTCTCTTACCATTCCAATCGGGAGCGCAAAATCGCTATCATTCGTTATGACTATGGCTACGTCAAAGTTTCCTTGGCATCCATCTTTTATGAGGTGAGTAGCTAAATTTACGTCTGAACCCTTTTCCTCTGTCTTGAGCACTTGCATAATAGGACCAAGTGTTACACACCGTTCACACATAACGAGGGGCATAAAGACAGGATTAGTTAAGAATGAACCATAGATAACTTCAAGCCCCTGAATTGTTTCAAGGGCTCGTATATAGGTCTGTTGCCGGATAAGTTGGTCGGGGTCTTTGCGTCTAGTTTTTATCAGTGCTGTAAAGTATTTTATAGAAACAATATCATTGTGTGTCTTGGGAAAAACATATTCAAGTAATTCTCTTAAATTCAGCCATTTATGATTAGTATTTCTCACCAAGTTGTAGTACACGTTAAAACCGTCAATGTACACTATTGTTTTGGGTACTGGTGGCATCTTTTGTGAAAGAGGAATTTGCATTGTGACAAGCATTTTATCAGATAAACGCAAAGCCCCCAAGAGGGGGCTTGCAGCCTGTCACCGAAGCAACAGGCGGGGTATGCAGGTATGGTATCATGGATATATTACGCAAGTCAAAGATTACAAAAAGTGTGGACAACTCAATATCTTAAATATGGCTCAAAGTAATGATGAAAGAGATAGTTTTTTTGACCTTCTTAGAAAGGCTATTGGCTCGCCCGTGCAACCAACATTTGGAACAACGGAACCGGAGAAAAACGCTGATTTTAGCGATACGCAGACTCGTTCACATAAGACTGCAAGTGCTAACGAGAAACCGAGTGATAAGTCCACCGAATAGAGCGTTTGAGTTAGGTCCAAAATCCCTGAATGCTCAACGCAATGACTGCCAAGCACTACTAACTACTTTCTACTGACTACTAACTATGCGTGTAATCACTTTCGACATCGAAACCGCAAACTGGATGTCGGACACAGGGACTTCCGACCCTGCCGACCTTACCATCGCGTTGGTATGCATTCACGATTCGGAAACCGGAGAATATAAAAGCTTCCTTGAGCCGGAACTGCCGCAGCTTTGGAAAATACTGGAGCGCGCTGATTTGCTAGTCGGTTACAACTCCGACCATTTTGATATACCGCTTTTAAATAAATATTATCCGGGCGACCTTTTTCGCGTGCGAAGTCTTGACCTTATGAAAGAAATTCAGGATGTTGTCGGGCGTCGCTTGCGCCTTGACGCGATTGCGGATGGAACATTGGGCAAGAAGAAGTCGGCAGACGGCGCGCAGTCGCTCAAATGGTGGCGAGCCGGCGAGGTGGAAAAGGTTCGACAATATTGCCTGAAAGATGTCGAGATTACGAGGGAAATATTTGACTACGCGCTGGCAAACAAGCACGTAAAATACCGCGAGCTTGGCAAATTGCGCGAGATAAAACTCGACACCTCAAAGTGGCTAAACGGAAGCGGAAACGCTCTAACTTATACGATGGGATTCTAATTGTGCCCAGAGTCAGACTTGCACTGACCACCCCCCGCTCTTCAGGCGGATGCTCTAACTACCTGAGCTATCTGGGCCTTTCTATGCTCCGGCTTCTGCCGAAGCTACGAAGGGCACGCGGTAGCAATTAAAGTTCTACCTGCCTGCCCGACCGTAGCTCAAGCGTAAGCGAAGAGCGAAGGCGGGAGCTATCTGGGCTTCGGGGCAACTTTACCACATCAGAACTGATTTTTCACGTATCGGTGTTTTATTCTCTACCATGGAAACCGGAATCGGTCAGTGAGCAGTCGTTGCTTTGCTTGTTCGTCCTGTTTTCGTTTTATCTCTGTAGCCCGATCTTTTGGGGACATTACGAAATCAAGATTAAAGAGTTCCTTTAGCTCTCGTAGCCGGATTATCTTTTCCAGATTGGCGCTAATGCCGCCCTGTTTCTGTGGCGCCGCCTGCGCTTCTTTGTTAACCAAACCATCCATATATTCAAGGAATTTTCTCGGCACAAAACCACGGGACTTATTTTGCGTCTTTCCTATTTCTTCTTTAATATATGGTTTTAATAATTTCCACTGTTTCCACAGCGGTATACCCCACCACAACACGGCTACGTTTGAATCTGAATATGCGGAAGATTCTTTGCTCTCATGTCCCATGTTTGTCTCCCCACGTATACTCAAACCTGGTTTATCAAAATGAGCGTTTCTGTTTCGTGAGTGTACTCTTCGTTTTTGTTTGTATTTTTCATCTTCCTCCACTGCCTGCCCATAAACACCGCTAGGTAGTTCGGCCGTGAATCGAGCGTTGAGCCAGAAATTTATCGTCTGTAGCAGGTGCACGACAGGATAGTCTTGAATCGTGCGTGCGTCAGAGCGCATGGTTCGTGGCGTGGCGAACGCTTGGAGTAGTACCGCTACGGGCAATTTCGCGCCAGCACGGTCTCGCCCTTGGTCTCGCTCTCGTGCATCATCTATATTCTTAAATTCTTCATCAGCGTACTGGAAGAGGTTAAAGTTATGATGCCTGATGAGTTCTCTGGCCCTTTCGCTCCGAACGAGATTCCTTGCCGCATCCGCCACCTTTCCACCGGAACGCTCTAATTCATTCCTCGCAACGCCATACAGCCACTTGCCTGCTGCCTCTTTAGAAGTGAACAATTCCTCGTAATGTCTTCTCTTTTCATCACGTTTATAACGTTCTTCTTCTTGTTGTAGTTGCAAAAGTTCGGCTTTTTCCTGCGCAGTCAATAAGTCAACACTCTTTTCAAAGTTGTCGAACAAGAAATTCATTTGTTCAGCGACTTTATGCGCGAATTCTTGCTGACGTTCCGCTTTAAGGACACGATATTCTGGTAAACTTTCAATGTGCTTAATGGTCGCGTGTTCTAGAATAGCAATAAAATCTTCCCGCAACGCATTATCAGAAGTGGACTCGTTCCCACTTGCAAGCCATTCCTTTCTATACCTAATTATTTGATTCTTTCTTTCCGAGATGGGACCCTCGTGAAACAATGTTAAATCGCGCACGATTTTTACGGCTGATTCTAATACGGGGAATTGCGAAAGTCTGTTCTGATTGAGGATTTGTTTGATCTGTCCTGTGTTTAGTATCAAATCTCTCGCTGTCGGGATCGCCTCGGCAGGCGACCCTCCACTTTTTCCGTCCTTATGTGGAGCAAGTACCTGTCTGTCTAGGCCTTTCATAGCTTCACTTCACTGTAGCACAGGCTGTACTCATTTTTCACGGCGTCGAAGACGGCGTAGATTTAAACTTAGATTCAAACTGCTTAAGCACCTCCTGAAAGCCATTGAGCTGCGCTTGTGCTTTCGCGCCCGTTCCCTGAACCTGATTTACGGTATTCTGGAAACTTTCAACGACTGGAGCCAAATACGCCGAATAAAACCATATTGGCGCGACGATAATGACAATCCAGAAAATCACTTTAAACAAACCTCCCCAGAACGCGCTGCGGCGCATGCTGTGGAGCATTTTGTTATTTTCCTTCGACAGGCGATAGGTCTCGTTCAAAAGGTTGTTTTGGCCGGGTTCCATGGCTATATTGTAACATTCATGTGCCCTCGCCAAGAGTCGGACTTGGATTCTCGCGTTAGGAGTGCGAAGTTCTATCCGTTGAACTACGAGGGCTTACCTGATGCATCATTTTCCTTATATGCTTATTCGCGCGAATAAGCATATAGGAACGGGGCGAAACGAGAAGCGAGATGGCAACTCTTCGTGCCTCGCCCGAGCAACGACCCTGCAAATATAACCTACAGGGGCGCATATGCACTTTAGCATACGCGCCCCCCGGCTGGAAAAATAGTTAAAACTAAACTTTCAAGAGAGTGCGAAGCTGTGCTTCGTCAAAGCCGACAACCATTTCATTCCCCACGGAAATAACGGGAACGCCCATTTGGCCGCTTTTTTCTATCATTTCTTTCCTTTTTGCCAAGTCTGTCGCGACATTGTAATCGGTGAATTTTACTTTGTTGGCTGTGAAGAAATCTTTCGCCGCGTGGCAGAAGTGGCATGTCGGCGTCGAGTAAATTGTAATTTGCGGTTGTGCCGTCATAAGTCAATATTTATCTTTAATAATTATTGCCAAAAGTATATCACAATCCGTTTAGACCTGTGTTTCGCGCGCGACTTTGAGCGCCTTCGTCCACCACACAAGTTGGTTCAAGAGTTCCTCGGCCGCGCTCTTGTAGGAATCGAGCGCGCCGCTCTTGAGGTTGTTTTTCTCATCAACAAGCTCCCATGGCGCAGATATATGAACTGCGTTTCTAACGGGCGCCATCTGAAGCTCAATCGCTATTAATCGCAATTGCTCGACGGCGCGGGCGCCTCCCACACTGCCGTATGCGATAAACCCTACGGGTTTGTTGTTCCATTCCTTGAATATGTAATCAAGGGCGTTTTTCAGAACTGCCACGGGGCCGTGATTATATTCCGGGGTAATTATTATAAATCCGTCGGCTTCCGCTATTTTCCTCGTCCATCTCTCTACCGCCTCGTTCTTATACGGCGCTTGTTTGTATGACGGACTTACTGTCTCGTTGAAAAAAGGCATCTCATAATCCCGCAAGTCTAGGATTTCCGCCTCGACGCCTGCGATTTTCTTCGCGTTTTCCAATATCCATCGCCCTGCATGCTCGCTAAAACGGTTAGGCCGCGTGCTACCGAGAATAATTTTAACCTTCAAAACATTTTCACTGCTCATGATTTATATTTTTATCTCTTAATGTCCGCAGTATATGCCCTATACTTTACTTTGTAAAGTGCCCACTTGAATGTTAGACTGTGGATAAT
>CAYHST010000015.1:11757-13886 GCA_964359415.1 uncultured Candidatus Saccharibacteria bacterium
GGATAATGCTACGAACCGCGCACCAGAGAAAGACACTATGCCGAGCCTGCCCCGTCGCCCGAGTTGCAGACCTATTAGGCGATTCCTGCTCGCTTCTTATCTTGCGCGACCTGCTTCTAAAACCGCGGCGATTTTGCGATTTGCAGAATTCCCTTGAGGGCATAAGCACCCGCACGCTTTCCAACAAACTGAAGCGTTTAGAGAATGAGTCGTTGATACAACGCAAAGAATTGAGCGAGCGACCCCAGCGCGTCGAGTATACGCTGACTAAAAAAGGCGCGGCTCTTCGCGACGTTATTGGCGCCATGCGCGCATACGGAAGGAAGTATCTTTAATGTACGGAATATTTGGAATGGCTAGAAAATCTGCAGATTCTTTAATAATTTTCATTATGCGCTAATTCGTGAGAATTAGCGCATAGTACGAAGCGAGGCGCCGAGCGGACACTTGCAAGCTCCTAAGCGGTGCGGAATACGAGAATCGAACTCGTATCTACTGCTTGGGAAGCAGTCGTTCTGCCACTAAACTAATTCCGCGCAGAATAAATCTAACAAAATTAACGGCCTTAGGCGAGGCACGGGTGCATTATGAAAACCGCAGTTGTCTTCTCGATGTTCCGCATTACCCTTATATGCTTATTCGCGCGAATAAGCACATAAGGGTAAGTAAATGCCAAACTCATGACCCTGCTGTCTAGCGGGTAAACCATGAAAGAGAATTCTGAAACCATTCCATTACCGAAGAGGTTGTCTCTATCGGTGCTGGCGTTGGAGGGTCTACAATGATGATGAGATTTTCGCCGCTTTTGGCAAGAAGATACTGTTCGCGCAGCGCTTCTTCCATTCCGCGCGGCGTATTCAATTTGGCAATATCCGTTTTCAATTGAGCCCTTCTCTTTGCAATGTCCTCAAGCTGGATTTCCGCTTCCTGTCGGAGGGCGAGTGATTCCTGTTCTTTGCGGTACGCCTTCCATACGCCGGATATTGCCACAATCACAAGCACAGATATAATTATTAGAAGCAAACGTTTGCCAAACAGGCGCAAGGGGTCTCGCCTTTGCTGAAAGCTTTGCATATCGTATAATCATACCATCATCGTGAAATTTGGATTTTACTAATGCCTATTGCCTAACACCTATTGCCTGCTCTATATGTCCTTCCTATTCCACCGCAATACCAAAAAAGCCCTGAAGTATTTTTGGGGCGTTGTAGCCGTCCTCGTTATCATCAGTATGGTTCTCTTCTTCGCACCAGGAGTTGTTTCAATGATTACCGGATAAAGGAACGTTTAAATACATAAAGAAATAACCGGCAACGAAATCGTTACCGGTTAATTCTCATTTATAAAATCGAAATCTTATAGATGAGAACTTATTTTCCCAATCCAGTGATTGAAAAAGTGAAGGTTATATACTCGGGCGATCCTCCAACCCCGGGAGCTTACGCTCTCCTTAAAGAACAGTTACACCGTCTGTTTCAGCGTGTCCGACAAAATGCCGTCGACAAACTGAAGCAGTTCGGCTACCGACAAGCCTGTAACCTTGGCGATTTTGTTAATGCCAAGCTTTACATCGTCCAATGCCGGAATGCCCTTTTTGTTGATGTACATACGTACCAACATAAGAGCAATTTCTCCTTGACGTTGCTTATCCATGCTTCTTTCTCCTTTCGAGAAAAGACCACCAGACAGGAAGGATTTCCTGCTTTCTGGTATGGCAATAATAGCATAGATTGGGCTATATGTCAACCCACTGGATTTTGGCTTAGATACAAGTTATTTAAGGAGTATCTAACTATCCCGTATCACTTTCAGAAAGACATCATGGGGTATTTCAACTCTGCCGCGCGCGAGCATCTTCTTCTTTCCCTTCTTTTGTTTCTCCAACAGTTTCATTTTTCGCGTGATGTCTCCGCCGTAGAGATAGCCGGTCACATCCTTGCGCAGGGCCGAGACTCTGCGTGCCGCTATTATGTTCCCCATTGCTTTTGCCTGGATTTTTAGGACGAAGAGCTGGCGGGGCAATAGCTTTTCCAGTTTCTCGACCATCGCCTCGGCTTCCGCTCGCACGCGCCTGCGGCTGACAATCCGAGAAAATGCGGGCGCAATTTCTTCCGCGACGAGAACATCCA
>CAYHST010000015.1:13986-20760 GCA_964359415.1 uncultured Candidatus Saccharibacteria bacterium
TCGCGCCGAAGTCGCTCGATGATAATTTCCAGATGTAACATTCCGAGAAATCCGCAACGAAAACCTTTGCCCATAACCCCGGATGATTCTTCCTCATATGAAAGAGATGAGTCGGATAAATGCAAGCGCGCAAGCGACTGCCGAAGAAGAACGAGGTTGTCTTGATTTTCCGGATATACGCTCGCCCAAATAACCGGCGCTGGAGAACGATAGCCTGGAAGCGGTGGCGCCGGATTGCGCGATGACACGACGGTATCGCCTACGGAAGCCAGGCCGGGTTTTTTTATCCCAGTCACGATATATCCGATTTCGCCCTCACTAAGAACATCAACAGGCGTCTCGCCGGGCCTCAAAATACCCACTTCTAGAGCCGTAAAATCGGCATGAGCGGCAACGAGGCGCAGCGCATCCCCTTTCGCGGCCTTCCCGCCAAATATTCTCGCGTAAACAATAACGCCGCGATGGTCGGAATATCCGAAATCAAACACGAGTGATTGTAATTTGTCGCCAGAAGATTTCGGATGCGGAATGCGTTCGATTACTGCCTTAAGTATTTCTTCTACTCCCTCACCAGTTTTTCCGGACGCGGGCAATACTTCCGATTCGTGGCAACCGAGCAACAGCGCAAGTTCGCTTGTTATGTCGGCAATCCGCGCGTTAGGAGAATCTATTTTAGAAACCACGGGAATTATTACGAGGCCAAGCCCCTTCGCGACCGATAGCACGGAAAGAGTCTGCGCCTCCACGCCCTGCGTTGAGTCCACAAGAAGAACGACTCCCTCAACCGCGGAAAGCGCGCGCGAAACTTCGTATGAAAAATCCACATGCCCTGGAGTGTCTATCAGATTCAGAATGTATTCTGAATTTGGAAATTCGAAATTCGAAGCACGAAAATCAAAACTTGAATCCCCTTTTCGGATTTCGTATTTCGGATTTCGTGCTTTCGGATGGTAAACCATCCGGACGGGGGCCATCTTGATTGTGATGCCGCGCTCGCGTTCCAGGTCCATTCTGTCGAGAACTTGCTCCTGCATGTCCCTCGGCGCGATTGTGCCCGTCATCTCCAGCATCCTGTCAGCCAAGGTGGATTTCCCGTGGTCAATGTGCGCAATGATACTGAAGTTGCGTATATTAGATGGCATAGTGGTCAATGCCTGCCCCGTAGCTCCTCCGAAGGAGGATGGTATCGGAGTGAGCTATTATGCTGAAATTTCGTATGTTAGATGACATAATGGTCAATGGCTACATTAAGTTAACAGTGGACAGTAAAATTCCTAAATCACAATTTCTAACGCATTTCTGTTTGCTATTTACTGTTCACTGTAAACTGTTCTCCTCTACTTAAGTTCCGCCGCTTCTTCCGCTGATGCGACTATTGCTTTACCGCCCTCGGTCTTCATGTAGCCGCGCCACAATCTTCCGCGAACTTCCGCAACTGTCTCGGCAAATTCGCGATTACCAAGAAGCGAGTAAGCGAGCCCGGATACTATAAGCCCGGAGGCCCCAGCCGCAAATCCGCGGACAAAAACGGAGGCAAGGGTGGATGCCAGCGTAACCTGTCCGACCAGCGCGAGCATCGCGTACGCGGAAACTCCTCCAGCAAACGACGCCACAATGCCGTGCGCGAAAGAGCGTCCAATCTGGCTGAAATAGCCTGGAAACTTGCGCTCGAATCGGAATGCCAGAAATATTGTCCCCAAAAGAGTCGCGCCCGCGTAGGCAGTCGCGAGAGCGAGCACATTGGCTCCTAACACGTTTTCCACGCGCAAAAGCGACTGAACAAATGAAAGGACCGCCGTGTTATCCATAACGCGTATGAACAGCTCGCCGAGTCCTATAGTTCCGAGCGCGATACCGGCCGAGACAAGAAGCGGCGTGAATGTTCTTCCTGCCGCGTAGTAACCGCGCACCAATAGAAGCATCAGTCCTTGGCCGACAAGGGCGAGTGCGAGAAGCGCCAATGATGCCGCCGTGAGCTTCGTATCTGTCCAGTCAAAGGCTCCGCTCCCCAACACAACGCGTACGATGTGGGCGCGCAGGACGATAACGAGCGCAGTTGCCGGAAGAGACCAAAAGAATATGTGGCGGGTGGCCGTCGCTATATGTTCGACAAACTCTGATTGCTTACCGAGGGAAAGCGCTCTGGCGAGCGTGGGAAACGCCGCGACTGAATACGATGCTCCGATTATCGCCAGAGGAACGCTATAGAGATTGAACGCAAACATGAATATCGAAATGGAGCCGATTGCAAGCGTTCCGGCGAGAGCGGTTAATCCGATAAATGTAATTTGATTCATTGAAAGCGCGAGTGCGCGCGGAATGGAAACCGCGACAGTACTCATCAAAGCGCGCGGTTCCAAAAAACGGGGAAATCTTTTGAAGAACCCGTCGCGCAAAATTGACGGGATTTGCACGCCGGCGTGAAGTCCGGCTCCCAAAACCACTCCCCACGCGAGCCCAGATATTCCGAATATCGGGTAGAGAACCGTTATGCCAAAAATAATTCCCAGATTATAAAGGAGAGGCGACGCGGCATACAGGACATATCGAAACTTTGTTTGCGTAATCGCGGCGAAAATATTGGAGAGGCCGAGCAGAATCGGCTGAAGCAGCATTATGCGCGTCAACAAGACAAGGGTCGGAAGGTTTCCGGCTTCAACGAAACGCGGGAAAAGATGCGATAGTATCGCGGGAGAAGCAATCGCCGCAACGATTCCGGCCAAAACGGCAAGCGCGGAGAAACCGAAAAATATCGTGTCTATATAATTCTTCCGTTCCGCGTTGTCTCGGCGCGAAAGTTCCGGAATAAGCACGTATACCGAAACAAGCGCCCCTAGCGCTACGAACAGAAAATCCGGAATTCTAAATGCCGCGTAATACAAGTCCAGCTCGGCGCCGGCGCCAAACGCATGCGCAAGCAAGCGGTCGCGCAGAAGCGCCAAAAGCGAGGAGGCCAAAGCGCATATGGCGAGTATATAAACAGCGCTATTAATTCCTCTCACCTCAAAATCGAGGAGTCGCATTGCCTGCCCCGTTAGATATATGCCTTTGCGAATCATGAACAGAAAATCGGCAACAGAAAATCAATTCTTACCAAAACGGCAGGCCGCGGAGCAGTTATCCAATGGAGCGCGGTTTGTCATAACCACCTCTCCTTACTTCGCCGTCTGGTCATTGAGCGGATCTTTCCCCGCCTTAACGTTTGCTATGACCTTCTTTAACGCAGGGTCATCCGGATTAAGAGCCGATACCTTATCAAACGCGGAAATGGCATCTTTCGGACGGCCAAGCTGGTAGTACGTGAGACCCAGAGTAAAGAGGGCGTTCGCGTAATCTTTCTCCAGCTGGACCGCGCGCTCAAGCGCGACAGCCGCATTATCGTATGATTTGCGCGTGTATAGAACGAGCCCGAGATTGTACCAGGCAAGCGGGTCTTCCGGCGCCAAGCGAACGACATTAAGAGCCTCTTCTTCCGCTTTTGCCAAATCATTCGTTCTCGCACTCAACTGCGAAAGAAGGAGGCGCGCCACAGCGAAATCAGACTTTATGGCGAGCGCGGCGTTCAGATGTAGAAGCGCGGACTTGCTGTCGGAAGCCGCCAAATCAAGTTGTACCAGGCCCAAAAGAGGAAGCGGACTGGTCGGACTTTCGATTTGAGCGCGCCCGTAGGCATCTCTGGCATTCCTGTTGGCGCCCTCTATCCCGCCGAGCGAAAGCTCATTGTAGAGTTGGGCGAGCGTAAGCCAGTTACGATAACTATTCCCGTCCGCGGATACCGCCGATATTCCGTGCTTGAGCGTGGTCTGAAGGGCTTCTTGCAAACGTGAACGCAAATCATCCGTGACCTCTCCTTCCGCTAATAACTTCTTGAGCTGTAATAGCCCAATCTCCACGGCGGTGCGATGGGCGCGGTCGTTATTTCCTAGGACAGAAAGAGCATAGTCGTTGTACCGCGACGCGGTATCGAGGTCGCTTGTTTCGCTGTAGACAATAATCGCACGATTGACTTGCGTATCTGACACGATTGCTCGCAGCGATTCTATCGCTCCAAATACGACAATCGCGCCTAGAACGATAGTAGCGGCGGAAACAGATGCAGATTTAGGCTCGCGCCAATTAAGAGAAAATGTCCAGACACCGATTTTACCTTGTACGACAAAGAGAGCAATCAGAATCCCGAGAAGCGCGAATGATAACGCGAAAAGCGCAACGCCGGGAACATAAACAACATTGAAAACAAAAAGATACAAAACGCCCGCGATTACCGCTCCGGTCGCCGTTTTTGCCGGCGTACGGAAGCTTCTGTCGCGCGAGAATCTAACGGCGCGCCACAGAATACAAAGAATGAGGAGGCCCCAGGACAAAAGGCCCAGGATGCCAACCGATAAGAGAGAGGTCGGTATTAAACCGATGCCAGAAAAGAAATCTGTGTTCCAAAACTGCGTCGCGTTCACCGAAACCGGTTTGTAAAGATTCCATGTTCGCGTGAACGAATTTGGACCGGAGCCGGTTATAAACTCGCGCGTACTATTAAATGCCTGCTTGCCGACCGCGAGCGTCCCCTGCCAAGAAGGACGAACCTCCACCTGCGAGAGCTGTAGGCGCGCAGGTAGATAAGAAACAACTTTGGCGCCTCCGTAACTTAATCCAAGCGCCAAAACAACAAGAATAATATAGGGAAGAATCGCGCGGAAAGCGCTTTTGTACGGGACATTTCCAGACTTTCTTAACTCGAACCATAGATACGCGCCATAGATGAAACCGATGCCCGTAAGGCCCAGCCATACGTCATACGAATTTATTATCACGAGAAATACCAGCGAAATCAGACCAGAAAATATTCGCACTAGACGCAGTTTTGGCGACTCATCAGACGGGCCCTTATAAGAAATAGAAAGTAATAATACAAGACCCAGAAAAATCGCCAGGTCGTGCCAACTGCCTATCGCGCTTGACACGCTATTTGGGAGAGCGCCGCCAAAATCAACATAACCGGGGAAGGCGACATGCAATGCCTGGGTTATGAGCAGTACCGCGCTTCCGATAAAAAGCGCTCGAAGCGAAATTCCGATTTCGCGCGCTCCTTGAGACAAAACTAGAGAAAACAACAGCAGCAGGGCATAAATCGCGAGAATAGCTATTACTGTATCCTGTTCTACTCCGGTGCCGACAAACGAATTCCATCCGCGTCCTGAACTCAACGCCGATACCAAATACGCGATTGGCAAAAGCGCCCCCGCGCCGAGCAAAAAAGATTTCGGAATCCGCATCGAACCTTCCGCGAAACGCGCGACTATCCATGCGATTGATACCGTTACAATCACGATTATTACGAGAAGCATTTTCGCCTGCGGAACTGTCACCCATGCGTTGGGAATGAGAAAGAAAGGCAGCACGCCGAGAAACAGAAAGACTGCCCAGCGTGCCACTGAATCGGCAATTATTTGGATTCTTAAGCTCTTTGAGGCCTCGGGCATAGGAGGTATTTTAGCACGAATATCGAGTCGCAAGACAAGCCCATGCCGTGGATATCTCGCTGGACTTGTGAAATCCTGTAAATGATGGATAATGCGTGCCTGCGTTAGGCAGTCGCCCCGAGAGCAATCGAGGGGAGGAAAGTCCGGACACGCACACTGCAAAGTGTAAACGGGTAGCGCTCTAAATCTCCGCTCCGCGGAGATCGAGTCCGACCATCATGAGAATGATGGTTTAGGAGGTAACGCCCGCCGGGGTAATCCCAGGGATGCGAACAGAGACGTTTTTTCGCGAGAGCGGAAAAACGCCCTGCGTAGCTTTATGCGAAGCAGGGCGAGCTTGAGCAGTTAAAGGCTCAAGGTGCAACGGCAAAAATCCTACCTGCGTGCAAGGTCGTATCAAATAGTACCATCGGTACGGTTTGAGGAACCGCTTGAGGTGATTGGAGACAATCATCCCAGATAAATGACTGTCCTCGACAGAATCCGGCTTATTTCGCAGAAATGAAAAGGGCGTCCCTAAAGGACGCTTTTTTCATCTGATTGACTCTCTCTCTGGGCTTTGCGATACTGCCAGCACGGTCAATCAATCGGTTGGTCGAGTTATTTGAGGAGAATTTCATGCGTAGAGTATCGTTTGTTGCGTCGGAGACTCGGGTAATCCAGTTTCAGTACATCGCTTTAGACATTGTAATTGCCTATGTCCTGAGGGAATTAAACTTGCCGGGTGAGACAATGGCGGATGTCAGGGTCAACGGCGAGCTCGTACCCACGGATCAGTACGGCAGTAGAGAGCGAGGAATCGGCGATGATGATTTCGTTGAGATCCGAGTGGTCGATGCACTGGCTACAAAACCCAGCCAAGATGCAGTACGTCTGGATGGATGAGTTTGCCCGACGAACAATGGAAGCCCAGATGAGCTTCGGTTCGTCGGGTCTTTCATTTTCACTTTTGCCGTTTGATTTTTACCCTAAACCCCATCACCAAAAGCCATACAGAACTTCTGGCAGTCTGACTGCTAAAAAACAACTTATTCAAATTCTGCTTGCAACCACTTGCCACCCTCGATAACATCTCGACAAAATGATTTAAAGGTGCGCGACGAGAATGTTTCATTAAGAATACCCCGCTCAAGTATCGGCGACTCGCGAACCCCGGCATAATCGCCCAAACTGGAAAAGGGATACACGGCTCCCCATTTCCACGCATCTTCAAAGTGTTCTGTAGCGCCGCGCAGACCGCCTCGAGGATAAAGTTCGAAAGTATTTTTTGCCATTATATATGCGGCAACATAGCGCA
>CAYHST010000016.1:0-7605 GCA_964359415.1 uncultured Candidatus Saccharibacteria bacterium
T
Organism: uncultured Candidatus Saccharibacteria bacterium; assembly: GCA_964359415.1. Taxonomy (GTDB): domain Bacteria; phylum Patescibacteriota; class Minisyncoccia; order Phycocordibacterales; family UBA2100; genus UBA10103. Next base: position 2 of record CAYHST010000016.1, read on the forward strand.
TGCTGGCGGATATAAATCAATTAGGTGATTGACGCTAAAAATATGAATTCGATAACAAATGATAAAATGAAGGTCGATGCATATTACTAGATTATAAGTGACAAACACAAATACCATGACTCAAAATCTTGGGAAGTTAGACAGGATTCTGCGGTTCGCGCTGGCGTTCTGGTGGCTTACTCCGCTAGCGCCCAGCTTTGAAACCGCATTGCTCAATGTTCTTATAGCGGTTGTCGGCTGGATTGCGCTTGCCGAAAGTTTCCTCGGCGCGTGCTGGCTTCATCGCTGGTTTGGTATTGATAACAAAAATCAATGAAAGCCAAGTGTTATTAGCTTCGCACAGGAAGAGCCAGTAAAGGAAATATATGCTCAACACAAAACATCTTCTTAAAGTTACGGCCGCGTGGATAAGCATCGTGTATGCGGTTTGCTTCCTCGGAGTCGCGCTGTTTCCCGGCATACGGTCGGCGTTCATGTATTATGGACTTCACACAAATGTAAATTTAGGTGAGAACATCGTGACGCTCACCACATTTATCTCCGGACTCGTGATATGGAATGTGGTCGCATACTTGGCTGTCGGCCTGTTTGCCGTTCTCTTTAACAAAATTAGGGCGTGATGATTCCTCGGCCGCGGCCATTTCAGAATATCCACGATTCTCCACGGCCGTGGGAAACCGTGGATATTGCAGACGATTGCATATTACATTCGCATCTGTCAAATACGCATGTCAAACACTCGGTGTTTGACAGGTACTGTTTTGTACAGTTATCGCTATTCTGTCGTTTCTTTTCCGAAGCAAGAAATCCTAAATCATGCGCGACAACACACATCATAACGAGATACATCGCCGCGAAGAACACGCCGGCGGACACGACCACTCGCACGGCCTAGTAGACCCGAGCATCGTGCGGTCAAGGGCGGGGGCCAAAGCGGTCTCACTCAGTTTCTTGTCGCTCTTGGCTTCACCGCCGCCGACCCGCTCATAGGACTGGCGATAACGGCGCTCATCGTCCGGATTACATGGCAATCCTGGCGGACAATTACGGAAAAAAACAGCGCGGCAGTGCTATGATTATCCGACGGAATTATATACTTTCATTCACAGGCTCATTACGCATAAAAGTAAAATCTCTATAAAATATGTCAGACACTTGTTGCGATGTAGATGAAATGACGAAAGACCCCGCGCTCCAGAAGGCGCTTCACAGGGTCCTTTGGGGCGCGCTCCTAATAAATATAACCATGTTTATCGTTGAATTTGCGGGAGGAATACTTGCCGATTCCAGCGCGCTTCTCGCTGATTCTGCAGATATGGCAAGCGATGCGTTTGTGTATGGCGTGAGTCTTTGGGTTCTGGCGGAAAACCATCACGTCAAAGCGCAGGTTTCACTCGTGAAAGGAATTCTCATGGGCGTCCTTGGGCTTTTTGTGCTAGGCGAAGCCGTATACAAGACACTGGTTCCGTCGTTGCCTGAAGCTGGACTAATATACATTCTCGGCCTCATCGCGCTTGTTGCGAACGTTATCACTATGTTTCTTTTGTTTAGGTTCCGCAACGGGGATATTAATGTGAAATCGGCATGGCTGTGCTCAAGAAATGACGTGTTCGGCAACGCGGCTGTCATAGCAGGAGGATTCTTAGTTTTATATTTCGGGTCTATGTGGCCGGACATCATCGTTGGAGTAGGTATTGCTCTTATTGTTTTGTGGTCATCTATCGGTATCGTGCGAGACTCCATCCCCCATATAAGGCATGAACACTAAATTGCGGTACCAAAAATACCTCTCACCTACAGGGACGGAAGAAATTCCAATTTCATCGGAACAAGCACAAGGCACCATGCAAGGCCTCTGCACGATGGGAATGTACAATTTCCAAATTAAGTTTCAGTAGATAAAAGTCGTCCACGCGGGTTAAACCTGCGGATAAAAGAATTCGTGTACTTATAGTATCCAGTCGGATATTATAAGTACGCGAAGATTATGATTGCTATCAGAGCGCCGATTTTGCCTTTGCCGTGCTTGTAGCGGTCTTGTCTAGCGTCGCAAGCTGTGGAAGTATTTTCTCTATATCTTCTATACCCTTGAAGCCATAGTAAATCTTGTCGTTGATTGAGAGCGCGGGCAATTTATTTTCCACTTCGCTGATGCTGAGGAGCGTCTGAAGAGCGGAGAGGTCGAGGTTGTAGTCAAACGAGTAGATGCGCAGCTGCGGATACTTTTCCGAAAGGGCGGTAAGCACATACCCCTGATTCTCGCAACCTTTGCAATCGCCCTTGTTGGAGTAGAAGTACAGGATAAATACTGATTTTAACTTGCATTTTTGCGCGACTTTTTTCATCAAGAGCAAGTCTTTAATCTGTAGCAGAGAATAATATCGCTTCAGGCGGAGAAGTTCGCTCCCGTCAACATTGCTCTGTGTTTCAAGATATGAAAGCCGGTCTGCAAGCGGGCGGATTTCTTTTGAGAGAACGGAGTTCTCGGAAATGTCTTTGCACGAGTGTTCGGCGAGAAGTTCGAATTGCGTCTCAAGCGAAAGAATGTCTATGGAGATATTATCCTGTGTTACGCGTATCTCCGCGATGCGGCGGTTATTGAAATAATTGGAAGCATAAAACGCGGTCGCGAAAATAGCCGCCGTTATGACAAGCGCGATGAAGTAGTTTTTCCACTGTGCCGAGCGATCACCGATTATCGGGGAATTCATATCAGCGCCATCTGACCCCCGTTTTGAACATTGCGCGAAAGACCGCGGCGCTTATCCAGAGCGGAACGAGAAATCCATAGAGCAGGATAAAAAGAGGCGTGCCGGAGGGGGGCATCCGCCGCCCGGTGCCGAGCCATGAGCCCGCGCTGATTAGGACGAGGATGAGCGCGATAGCGATGAGAGAAATTATCAAGAGAGCGCTCGTGTTGAAATAAAACAGCTCGAATGAAGGGAATGGCACCACGCCGGTTACTTCAATCCGCGCGAACATGTCGAGCAGATTCTCCAGACCGTACCAAAGAACTCGAATGAAAAAGTATATTCCAGTGCCGATAGAAATAAGCGCGGTCGGCAGTATGAAAAGGCCGAGGTTTCCGTACGCGCGATTTCCGAACATGAATTTGTAGTCTACGAGATTGCGCAAAAAGCCATACGTCCACCGTACTCTCTGATGAAATAACGCCACAATCGTTTTTGGCGTTGCGGTGTAGACTGCCGCCGCAGGCGCATTCGCGATCTTGTGTCCGTTTTTCTGCATGCGCAGAGCCAGTTCCATGTCCTCCGTGGAATGCCCGTGCCGCCAGCCGCCCAGTTCTCGAATTGTCTTTGCCCGATAAATAGAGAACGCGCCCGGCGTTATAAATACCGAACCGAGGGCCGCGAACATGAACCTGTTGAACACGCTCAAAGTGTATTCCGCGTTCTGAATGTGCTGAAGCGCGGATTTGGGCTTTCGCACGTGAACCCCGGGAGTTACGGCCGAAATATCCGGATTTTCAAATACCGAGACAACTCGCATGAGCGCGTCTTCTCCCACGGTGGAATCCGCGTCGAGGCAACCGATTATTTCGGCGTTCGTGTTTTGAAGCGCCAGATTCAGCGCGGTATGCTTCCCGCCATTCTCTTTGTGAAAGACCCGGATAGTGTGGCGCTGCGCGCCAACTACCGGGCAGGCCCGCACGAATTCTTCGGCGATTTCCAATGTGCGATCCGTCGAGCCGTCATCAACTATTATTGTTTCAAGCAATTCGCGCGGGTAGCGCAGGGAAAGAATTGAATGCATAGAAAGCGCGAGCGTTTTTTCCTCATTGAAACAGGGGACAACGATGCACACGCGCGGCAGAGCCGCGCCGGCATTTTTAATCGCATGCGAGAATTTCCTTCTGCTGCGTTTTTCCAGGAATGTAACAAGCAAAAAAACCTCGAAATAGAGCGAGATAAAAAGAAGCGTGTATACAACGCCGTCGCCAAACATATCCGCGCACTATAGCAAACTTAGCTTCTAAGTTCTAGTTTCTAGGGATATACTGGCCAGCATGCAAAGGGGCCACATTCATCCCATATCATCGCTTATACGGGAATCGAACAAGATTTTTTTTGATATGGGGTTTTCTCTTGTGGAGGGGCCGCTTTTGGAAAGCGAGTGGTACAACTTTGATGCTCTGAATGTGCCGAAAGACCATCCCTCGCGCGACATGCAGGACACCTTCTTTCTGAAGTCGCAGATTGACGCGAAACACACGCAGATTTACGCAGATAAAATTCCAAAGCCGCGGAATGGAGCGGACAGAGACACGCCTACACTTTTGCGTACGCACACATCAAATGTACAAATCCGTTACATGGAGGCACAGATAAAGAAAGGCATACAACCGCCGTACCGCATTGTGTCGATGGGCGAGGTCTTCCGCAATGAGGCGGCCGACATGGGGCACGAAGCAGAATTTTTCCAGATAGAAGCCCTTGCGGTTGGTGAGGATGTCTCGCTCGCAAATCTGAAAGGCACACTCGCGCGATTTTTCCGCGAACTGTTCAGTGGCACCTCGGTTGAAGTGCGATTTCGCCCGAGTTTCTTTCCATTCACCGAACCAAGTGTTGAGGTTGATATGCGCCTTGTCGGCGAACACGTGCCAGAAAAGCTTCGTGACAAGTGGATGGAAATGGGAGGTGCAGGCATGGTGCATCCGAATGTTCTTAAGAACGTGGGCGTCGACGCAGACAAGTATCAGGGATTCGCGTTTGGTTTCGGCATCGACCGGCTCGCGATGCTGAAATGGGGCATTGACGACATCCGGCTTATGCACTCGGCGGATTTGAGATTCGTAAATCAATTCTAGATATGAGATTCCTACAATCAATTAATATATTCCAGAAAAGAAAAGAGCCTCTTTACACCCCTCCAGAGCGTGGTCAGGAGGACCTTTTCCCCTTTGAAGCGATTAACATGGGACAGATACCAGTTGAAGTGCGGGAATTGTTGGAAAAGAGACGAAAAGACGGATCGCGTCTTAGGAACAGTGTTGCAAAGCCTTGGGAAGAGGTGTTAAAAGTTGGGCCACGCGACATAACCACTTACATCGCTACTCACCGTTTGGATTTTGCAGAATCCCGCATGAGCCATTTTGTTGATCTTGTTTCGGGTAAAATTGCTGGGGAAGGCGCGTTGATTTACACTGAAATGTTAAAAAATAAATACACGCCATACCCTGAAGGTACATCAACTACGGAATCCGATGATTATTTAAGACGTGGTCTTGGCGAGCGACGTCTGGCTTTGATGTATCAGTATTGTAAAAGGACATACGGCAAGTCCCTCTACTCAGGTCCTAGTATAAGTTACAAAGCTCGAAGGTTATGGCAAAAACTCCAGAAGAATGGTCGAGCAAAAGCAATTGACTCTTTGGACTATGAAGGTAGGAATAGATTTCAATTTCTAAAATAATATGAGAATCTCAAGAAATTGGCTACAAACGTTTTTTGAGGCTTCACTCCCTGATGCGCGGGTTCTTTCAGATGCCCTGACATTCCATGCGTTTGAAATAGAAAGTGTGGAAGGCGATGTTCTTGGTGTGAAGGTGACGCCGAATCGCGGACACGACTGCCTTTCGCATCGAGGAATCGCGAAAGAAATTTCTGCGACTCTGAATATTCCCATGAAAAATGACCCCCTGGCATTGAGGTTTAACCTCAATCCAAGGGCGGAGGCGGTCAAGATTTCTATCGAAAATCCGAAATTGTGCGCTCGATATATCGCCGGATATATCCAAGGCGTAAAAGTCGGCCCATCGCCGGATTGGTTGCGCGAAAGTCTTGAATCAATAGGCCAGAAATCGATCAACAACATTGTGGATGCGGCGAATTTTGCCATGTTCAATCTTGGACAGCCGTTGCATGCGTTTGATGCGGAGAGGTTAGCCAGTAGCCAGCAGTCCACCAAGGGGACTGCTGTTTGTAGCCCATCGCTTCGCTCTGGGACAAACAGGGAGCCTGTAGCCGGTAGCAAATACAAGATTCAGGTGAGGAACGCAAAAAAAGGTGAGAAAATCACGACGCTTGATAATAAAGAATACGCGCTTTCGGAATCCATGCTCGTTATTGCGGACGCGAATGCAGATGTAGCGATTGGAATTGCAGGCGTAAAAGGAGGAAAAACAGCGGAGGTTAATGGAGCGACCACGGACATAATAATAGAGTCTGCGAATTTTGATGGTGCATCTGTCCGCACAACTGCACAAGCATTGAAATTACGCACCGACGCATCTCAAAGATTTGAGCAGGCGATTTCACCAGAAATCGCGGCGCACGCTATGCGTGCGGCCGTCGACCTAATCTTGAAATTGGCCGGAGGTGAACTAATCGGATTTGTCGACGAATATCCGAGACCGCAAGAGAATAAAAATAAAACAGTCTCGGTTTCGCTTCAAAAAATAAATGCAGTACTCGGTACGAAATTCACCGAATCAGAAGTTTCAAACGCATTCAAACGTCTCGGTCTCTTGTACAAATACAGCGAGGCGTCGCCTCGCTGTATTTTCAAGGTTGAGGTGCCGTTTGAACGCCTTGATTTGGAAATCGCAGAAGATTTGGTTGAGGAAGTCGCACGCATTGAAGGGTACGACAAGATTCCCGTTGCGGAACTTCCTAAGCTCAAAGAGAAACCAGAAATCAATGAGAACTTTTATCGGAGCGAGGGTGCTCGCGAGGCATTGGTTGGAAAGGGATATTCGGAAGTGTACACGTCCGTTTTTGCCGACAAGGGCAAGAGGGAAGTATTAAACAAGGTCGGAGGTGAACGGCCGTTTTTGCGTGCGAATCTAACCGACGGCCTGAAAGAAGCTTTAGAGAAAAATATCCGTAACAAAGACATACTCGGATTGAAAGAAGTGAAGATATTTGAAATTGGCACGGTTTGGGATTCCAAGGAGGAAGAAGTTGTGGTCGGGCGTATCGGAGAAAAAGAAAAAGCGGCACAATCAGCTTTGTCAAAATTCAAAACCGAAGTTCCGTCCGGATATGGAAATCTCCCTCTTTCCGCCCTGGAACGCTATCATTCATTCTCGCGATATCCATTCATTGTACGCGATATCGCGTTATGGACATCCGTTGGTACGAAGCCGGAAGAGGTTTTGGAAGTGATACAGAAAGAATCAAGCGCGCTTCTCGTGCGGAGCGAATTGTTTGATACGTTCAAGAAAGCCGGAAAGATTTCATACGCATTCCGTCTCGTTTTCCAATCTTTTGAAAAAACACTAACCGATGAGGAGGCGAATGAGGTCATGGAAAATGTCTACAAAGCGGTAAACAAAGAGAGTTGGGAGGTGAGGTAGAAAAAACCCCCGCGGCGAAACCCGCGGGGCGCTGACCGGATGCCTCACGACTGCATCCACCACATTATGAACAGTGAAAGTAGTATGAAGGCCAGTCCAAGTACGACGGTTAAGCCAACCGTTATCGCCACTCTCAGAAGCACTCCGACCAGAGTGTCTTCCGTAAATCTTTTCAGGATCTGCATTAGATCCTCCGTCAAAAAACCACGTTGGGTGGCACCAGACACTGATGTTATCAGCATTTGTCCCCTGTGCAACAGGGCTGTTTTCTTTACCCCGTTAGAAG
>CAYHST010000016.1:7705-18894 GCA_964359415.1 uncultured Candidatus Saccharibacteria bacterium
GTTATCAGCATTTGTCCCCTGTGCAACAGGGCTGTTTTCTTTACCCCGTTAGAAGCAGGAAGCGTCGTTTTCTATAAAGTCGCGTGTTTTATTGCATAATTTACATCAAAAATACCCCCAATTTTGCACATCTTTTTGCTTCCAAAACTTCTAACGGGGTGATATAATGAACCTAATAAATATGGCTAAAAAGAAAAGCAAATCCGCTAAAACCTCCGCCTTAAAGAAGGCGGATTTGTCATCCCCATCCTCCGGAGGCGGACCCTCCTCCGGAGGGAAGAAAGAGGGTTCTTCTCCCTCCGTCGCTAAAGCTATGGCGGGCAAGTATGACGCAAGCTCAATAACAGTGCTTGAAGGACTGGAGGCGGTGCGGAGACGCCCAGGAATGTACATCGGGACGACGAGTTCCTCGGGGCTCCATCATCTCGTCTGGGAAGTGTTTGACAACTCGCGCGACGAGGCGATGGGAGGATTTGCGAACGACATTGAAGTCGCGCTTTTACCCGATAACCGCGTACGCGTCGCCGACAACGGCCGCGGCATCCCGGTAGACATCCATCCGAAAACTAAAGTCTCAACCCTTGAGACCGTCATGACCATGCTTCATGCCGGAGGAAAATTCGGCGGAGAAGGGTACAAAGTTTCCGGCGGACTGCACGGGGTCGGAGTTTCGGTCGTCAACGCGCTTTCCTCGCACGTCCGCGCGGAGGTGCATCGCGACGGCGGGCAATATTTGCAGGAATATAAAAATGGAGGAAAGCCGGTCGGGAAGGCAAAGAAAATCGGCACATCAAAATTACACGGCACCATAATCACTTATGAATCAGATGCATCAATATTTCCCGACCGCGCGTTGAGTTGGGAAACGATTGTCGCTCACATGCGCCAGCAGGCGTATCTGGTGCGCGGACTTCGCATTTCAATTTTGGATTTGCGAGGCGCGGGTAAAGTTGACGACGAAGGCGTTTTCAACCTGCGGGAACTAGGATTGGAGGCCCCCTCCACCACATTCTACTTTGAGGGCGGCTTGCGTTCGCTCGTGTCTTTCCACAACAGGCACTTGGAACCGGTACACAAGACTGTTTTCTATGTGGAGTCCTCCGTAGGCGGATCCTCCTCTGGAGGAAAAGAGCAGGATGGCGTGCAGGTTGAAATAGCGCTTCAATATGTAGACGACATCACTTCCCGCATTTCGGCTTTTGCCAACAACATCTACAACAGCGAGGGCGGAATGCATATCACCGGTTTCAAATCGGCTCTCACGCGCACACTGAACGCACAACTTAAAAATGGCAATGGTACCAAAGAGAGCGAGACGTTCACAGGCGAGGACGTTTTGGAGGGTCTCACCGCGGTCGTTTCCGTAAAACTTCGCGAAATCCAATTTGAAGGGCAAACAAAGGGAAAATTGGGAAGCGTCGAAGCGCGCGGAGCCGTGGAAACAGTGTTTAGCGAGGCATTTGGAATGTTCTTGGAAGAGAATCCCGACGAGGCGCGGGCAATTCTAGGAAAAGTTTCTCTCGCAATGAAGGCGCGAAAAGCCGCGAAGGCCGCGAAAGACAGCATCTTGCGCAAGGGCGCCCTGGATGGAATGACTCTGCCCGGGAAGCTCGCCGATTGCCAAAGCAAAGACGCATCTGAATCGGAATTATTCGTGGTGGAAGGCGATAGTGCCGGCGGCTCGGGGAAAATGGCGCGCGACCGGCGCACGCAAGCCGTGCTTCCTTTGCGCGGAAAAATCTTGAACATAGAACGCGCGCGCATTGACAAAATGCTTGCGTCGGAACAGATAAAAAATCTTGTCGTTGCTCTCGGCACCGCGATAGGCGACGTGTTTAATATAGAAAAGCTCCGATATCACAAAATAATTATCGCGACAGATGCCGACGTTGACGGCGCGCACATTCGCACTCTGCTTCTGACTCTTTTCTACCGTCACTTCAAGCCGTTGATAGAAGGCGGTTTTATTTTCATCGCGCAACCGCCACTGTTCAAGATAAAGAAAGGAAAGGAAATTCATTACGCTTACTCCGATGAAGAGAGAGTAAAAATTGCCGGCAAAGACGCTCCACTTGAGAGCGAGGTGGAGGACGAAGCCCCGACGCCCGAAGGGGTCGGGGTCCCGACTTCCGACGAAAGTCGGAATGTCGGGAAAAACTCAAAACTTTCTATTCAGCGTTATAAAGGTTTGGGCGAGATGAACCCGGAAGAATTGTGGGAGACCACGATGGACCCCGCCCGCAGAATCCTAAAACTCGTTACCATAGAAGACGCGGAGGATGCCGACATGGTTTTTGATATGTTGATGGGAACTGATGTCCCGGCTAGGAAATCTTTTATTCAGTCGCACGCAAAGGAGGCGACGCTGGATATTTAAAAATAGCCAGTAGCTTGTAGCCAGTAGCAAATACACACACTGTCCAACACTCGGTGTTGGACAGTTGCAACTCTTATTTCCTCATTCGTACCTCTCGTTCTCTAGATACTCGTACTCGCCGAATTATTTCCCTCGTTTGATTCTCTCACTTCGTTTACCGGGTCAATTGTTACGGAGAAGATGCCGCCGGGAACGGCATTCTTAAAACGCAACATATTCTCAATGCTTCCGCCGGCTTTGAGCGGCATCTGCGCGGGAGAAGTGTAGGGATATGCTGGAGAGGTCGGAAGCAGAGCCCCAAAGTACCACGGGCCAGTAGTAGCGCTTCCGTCGTTGGAAATGAGGAAGCGCGCCGCCACGAGGTCATTAGCTGATGTGGGAGAGCGGGGGATAATGTCGCCGCTAATCGGGTCAATAACTCCCTTGGATAAAATGCGCACGGAGAGGTCAGCACTGCCGGTTGCGTTTGCCGATGCTGGAATCCCCGACTGCCCGCCTGCCTCCGCGCCGGCGGGCGCGGGAAGTTCGTTTGTTTGCGGCTGTGCCTGCAGTTCCAGAGTCGTTTCAGCCGGTTCGGCGCTCGCGCTTACAATCGTTACCGAGGCGCTTCCCTGTATTCGCGAGGGAGTGCCAGTTGCGGCTGCCGCGCTTGGCATAAAAATAATAGAAAGCGGCACATCGAGAGAAGATGTGCCGGAAAGAAACGGGATAACGTTGAACTTATTGTCTTCCGCCAGCATCGTGTATCCGATTCCGCATGGAATCGCAACAGGCGCGTTGCCTGCCACTGCTGTTTTGAACTGGAAGCCCTCTTTGCACTGGTAAAGCAAGGCGTACGTTCCCGCGCCCTCCGGATTGTATTTCCATGAAACGGAAAATTGCTCGCCGGAAGGGAGCTTTTTTGATGGCACGGTTACTTTTATGGATTTTGAGGAGAAGGAGAATGCGGACGAAAGCGACGAAAGCCATGAACCGGAAAGCGAGGCCAGGTTAGCGGCTCCCCAAACGATTATTGCAATCAGTATCACCAAACCGGCGACCGCGAGTATATTGGAAAACATTCCAGACTTTTCTGCCACAGGTTTATCAGCCATGGACGCCATTATCATATATACCTGCCTCTTGTCAATTCAGCATTTCTCTTGTATCCTCTTACTCATTATAAGTTCAATCTAAGATAGCAAGCCAGATTATGGAACAAGACCAGCAGTTTTTGGAGTATGTAGTTAAAGCGTTGGCGGACCACCCAGAGGACGTGAAAATTACTCGCACTGTGGATGAGATGGGAGTTCTCTTGGTACTCTCCGTCCACAAAGACGACATGGGTAAGATTATCGGACGCTCCGGCCAGACTGCGAAAGCGATACGGACGGTTCTGCGAGTAGTCGGAATGAAGAATGACGCGAGAGTCAATCTAAAAATCGAGGAGCCGGAGGGAGGCGAGCGCTCCCCGCGCAGGAGCGAGAACGCGGGCGCGGCGCCTGCCGAGCCCTACGTGCGCGACACGACAGTTGAGGATGTGATTAGGGACCTGAAAGCGGAGTAGCGTTATAAATGTTGTAGTTGTCGTAAATGTTGTAAGTGCGAAAGACACGGTGTCTTGGACTGTTTAGAACATGTAGAACATTTTGAACAATTATTGCATGCTGCACTTCCACATCATCACCCTATTTCCCGAATCGATCGAGCCGTATCTAAAAAGCTCGATTCTTGGGCGTGCTATAAAAAAGAAACTTATAAAAGTTTCTTACTATGACCCCAAGAAATTCACACGCAACCCCGTTAGAGACGCTTCGCGCTCTAACGGGGCAGGTAAATATGGCCGCGTAGACCAACGGCCATACGGCGGCGGGCCGGGGATGGTGCTGGAGCCGGAGGCGGTACTCCGCGCGGCGCAAAAAGCTTTGTCAAGGCGACGCCTTGACAAAAGAGGTGTTGAGAAGATTTTCTTTTCCACGGATGGGGCGCTGTTTGACGAAGCTCAGGCTAAAAAACTTTCGAAAAAGAAAAATATTCTGCTGATTTGTGGAAGATATGAGGGAGTGGACGCGCGCGTGCCAAAAATCCTGCGAGCGAAACCAGTTTCTGTCGGCCCATACGTATTAACCGGCGGGGAATTGCCGGCGGCGACAGTGATTGACGCGGTTGCGCGATTTATTCCTGGAGTCCTAGGAAAAGCGGAGTCGCTCGAACGCTCGCGCGTCTCCTGCGCGCAGGTCTACACCCGCCCGGAAGTGCTAGTTTGGAAAGGGAAGAAATATAGAGTTCCGAAAGTCCTCCTCTCCGGCCACCACAAAAAAATCAACGAGTGGAAAACCAAGCGGAGATAAGCAAGCGTGGCCAGAGATGCGGAAGCGAAGATGCGGAAGCGAGGCTTCCGCATCTTCTATAAAAAGGAGCCTGCTCAGAGACTTTGTTGATGATTATTTGGTCAGAAAGTGCGGCCTGAAAAAGGAAGATATCTATAAGCATCTCTGGTGCTGACATCTTCCCCCGCATTTCTCCACCTTCAGCGAGGAGACACAGTCGTTTTTGGCGGTGCGGGTTCATCTTCCCGTCTACAGGTGTCTATCCCTACTCGATAGGCCGCCTAAAACGACTGTGTCTACGAGCGCCCCGTTATCCCCACACACCAACATTTCTTCTTGACTACACACTCCCAGTGTGTATCATGGCCGCATGAGTAATGGCACTGCACCTGCGCGTGAGCGCGTAAATATCACGCTTCCCGAAGATACGTTGCGGCTTATAGACCGCGTGACGCGCAAAACAAACAGAAGTGGTTTTGTCGAGCGTGCAGTTCGTTTCTATATCGCCGAAACCGGTCAGGAAAATCTTAGGAAACAACTTCGTGCAAATGCGAAGGAGCATTTTGCTCGCGACCGCACCATTGCAGAGGATTGGTTTCCCGTTGAACCGGGCGCATGAAGAAGGCACGAAGGCAGACAACTCCAAAGCGCGGTGACTTGTGGATTGTGAACTTTGATCCGACCATCGGTTCTGAAATCCGCAAGACACGGCCTGCGCTCGTACTCCAGAACGACGTTGGTAATTCTTTCAGCGCCGTTACCATTATCGCCGCATTATCTTCTCATGATGGCGGTGTCGTGTATCCGACAGAGGTACCGATAGAACCCCCGGAGGGAGGCCTGGAGAAGCGGTCCGTTGTTCTTCTAAACCAGATTCGAACGGTCGACAAACAGCGCCTTATCGCACGAATTGGTACCGTTACGTCGCACACTATGCGTGCTGTTGAACGCGCGCTCCTCATCAGTCTCGGCCTGATTGATATGTGATGGTCCGAAAGAGTTGTTAGTCTGACTACTATTTTCTTCTGCCAAGTGCCTTTTGCTTTTTCCTACAACCTAGTTCCTAGAAGCTAGTCCCTGCTTTTTTCTTCTCAATTCCAGCGAAAATACCCTGCTGTTTCGGACGGTGCGGGTTCATCTTCCCGTCTACAGGCGAATCAGCAGATTTCGTGGCTTGGCCTGCCTATCATGACCAGATAGGCCGTCCGAAACAGCAGGGTCTTTGAGCGCCCCCGTTATCCCCACTCCCACGAGTGAGCATTGCGAACTTAGGGTTAAGATTAGTCCTAGAGCATTTGTGTATTTACTAACTAATGCCTAGTGCCTTTTGCCTAGCGCCTATTCAAAATGCCAACCTCATCCCGCCTTATCCAAGCACCCGTTCTCCTTTTTGTGTTGCTAGCGTTTGTCGTTATTCCTATCTCAGCCCGTGCTGAATTATCTCCAGACCAAATTCGTGCGGTCTCTCTGAGATGCGTGAATGCAAACAAGAATTGGCTTGGCAGAGTTAATTTAGAAGGATTGACACAATGTTACAGAGATAATGAGCTGGGGAGTGACGGGAGTGGCATAGGTGTAGCCCCAGCTTTGGCTCCAGCCCCATCCGGTATATTTTCTAATGCTGCTGCAGCCCCAATGCCAGCCCCAGTAGCCACCCCAGCTCCAGCTCCTGCACCAGCTCAGTCACCTCTGCCGGTCAATGAAGCGATACAGCAATATCGTGCAGGGGAAAGGGCATCGTACAATAACAATCCCCTGCCCACTGCCGATGCGTTTCAGCAATATCGTGCAGGGGAAAGGGCATCGTACAATAACAATCCCCTGCCCACTGCCGATGCGTTTCAGCAATATCGTGCGGGTGAAAGAGCGCTGTACAATACTGTCCCCAGTGTACCAGTCCCAACCCCAGCACCAGCACTTACACGTCAACAGGTTATAGTGAATTGCAACTCAGCGGATGAGTATCAGCTTAATTATTATTATAGGAATGATATATCTGATTGCATAGAGGACGGCGGTAGCAGACTAAGCACAGAAACATCAAGTCTGACTCAGCCACAAGTGGTTGGTTGCCGTGGCAGAGGCGATGACCCGCCAGAGTGCAGAATGGAATGGGGGCTTGGTGGCGTAGCGCCTACCATAGCCCCAACCCCCGTGAATTATGCAGACTCACCGTTTTACTCGGAAGAAGAGATGCAACAAATTAATGCCAGAAATGCGCTCCTTGAGCGAGCCCAAAATATGCCAGCATCGCCGCGGCCTTGCGACTCTGAAGAGGGCGGATGCGCGCCAGAAGCAGTAGCCGTTCAAGCTTTTCAAGAATCATGCGACGCGCAAAACCAAAGGTCCTTTCTGTTTTTTTTCTCATGGACTGATACGGCAGCATCTGCAAGTTGCGTTCAGAACTTACAAAGGGAAGCGGGATTCTTAGAGCCGCAAGCGCCTGCGCCGGTAGTGGAACAAGGTATGCAAGCGCAATCATCGTACTATGAACCTTATAACCCCGCTCGCGTGTATGAGGGAGGCCTGTATCAGGGTACCCCTGTAGACGCGTTCAATGAAGATATACTCGGCTCCAGTGTGGTATCGTATGTTGAGGCGAATGAACAGGGTTCTGCCCAACCTGCTCCGGAATGGAATTATGAAGAGTGGGTTAAGACCTTTACTCCTCCGAGTTGGACCGGGTCTGTTAATATCGTAGACACAGAAACTGGTGTCAGAGAACAGGTTGCCCCAAGCGGAAGCGAGTCGTGGTGGAACTTCTCTAACTGGTGATAAATTGGAACATGGAAGCAGGACAAAAACAAAAACGAAAGAAAAACGGACGGAAAACGGGGACAGGCGCAATCTTTAGTTTTTACTGATTTTCATGTTCTAATTTGAAAATCAAGGGGAGTCCTTGATTTCTTGGTTTGTATGTATGAAAATCAAGGGGAGTCCTTGATTTTGTCTAATCCGTTTCTTGGACAAGAGAATCCAAAGGATTTCTTGACTTCCATTCTTTGTTGTCTATGATTAAGACATTATGAGTACAGCGACAATATCAAAAAACAACAGTTCGGTAACCATCCCACGCAAGAAATACGAGGAATTCTTGGAGTTTGAGAAAATTGTTGAGAGAAGATGGGCGGAAGAATCAGACACGGATGAGGCCATTAAAATATATAAAAAAGAGAAGCAGAAAGGAAAATTGAGAATCATTAAATCTCTTGCCGATATCGGTTGATATGCTCATTCGGGTATCGTCGAAATTCAGAAAGTCCTACAAAAAGTTGCCAAAGAACGTGAGAGAAAAGGCCACGGAAAAAGAACAAATCTTTCGGGCCAATGCGTTTGATACAAGACTCGATACGCATAAACTGCACGGCAAATATAAAGAGTTTTGGGCATTCACCGTGGTAAATCAGTACAGAATTATGTTTGCGTTCGTTGATGCTAATACAGCGGACTTCGTTAATATCGGCACTCACGATATTTATAAATGATTGCCAGACCAGCATCCAATCAGTACCATCCAGAAATCCCCAGAGGCCGCACCTCGGGGCAATCAGAGGCGGGCCGGACAGATGATATAATGGCGCAATGAATCCGACAGGCTCATTCCTCCGTTTCGCGCTCGGCTTTCTCGCTTTTTTGGGCGTCAGTTTTGCCGTGACTCTCACGATAGACAAATACTCAACAGCGCAAGATACGGCGCAAACCGCAGCGGTGAATTCTGGGGTATTGGGATGGTAAGCCCCCGCCCCCCAATTGGCGGATGGCGCAGGCAATAGGCGCCAATTGCCGTTGAGTTTGCTGTTAACCAACATTCCTATTTTCTGCCATGGCAGAAAATAGGAATGTTGGTTAAGCACGTCTGCGGTTGACGCGGATATGAAAATGAGTAGAATGCAACGCGTAAGGCTAGAGACAGCGAGTGACCCAAAGGTCTTCAATTCAGTTCCGCCTCCGTTCTAACGAACTACGGCGAGACGAAGCTTGCCGAGGTCGAACTAACTCAATGCCTGAATTTAGTGGGTGAGCGGAGCGAATTGCGAAATTCACCCAGCACCTTTGTTTCATCGAGAAACGAAGGTGCTGGGTCTAAGATTTACTAACCTCGCTGCGCTCGATAAGAAAATCTAAGATGTCGAAAACAAAAGAGGAGAAGGGAAAGATAATAGACAAGCTGGAGAAGGCGTTCAAAAACGCTTCTTCAGCGGTTCTCGTTCATTTCACGAAAATCACCGTCGCGGAGGAATCAACGATGCGCAGAGGCCTGCGTGCGGACGGCATCTCGTACACGGTGGCAAAGAAGACTCTCATCCGGCGCGCGCTGGATAAGGTCGGCTTAACGCACAAGGATGTCGAGCTTCAGGGAGAAGTAGCGATGGTGTACGACTCTTCCAAGGAAGGCGACCCAACGGCCGTCGCGCGCCGCGTTTTGGAATTCATCAAAAAACTAGGGGTTGAAAAGCTAGCCATACTTGGAGGGACGTTCGAGGGTAGATTCATCGGGCAGGATGAAATGCGCGAGATAGCGACAATACCTTCGCTCCAATCCTTGCGCGGAATGTTCGTGAACGTGATAAGTTCGCCCATGCGCGGACTTGTGGTTGCACTTTCGGCCATTGCTGAGACTAAATCCAGCCAGTAGGCTGGATCGTCCGACCAATCCTATATGCGGATTGGTTTAGGAAGAAAGGAGCATAGGTTGAGAAACTACTAACTATTTACTACTAACTACTAACTATTCATTATGGATGAAACAACATCAGCCGCGGAAGCGGTCGTGGAAGTGCCGGCGAAGTTCAAGAAGCTCGTCGAGGAGGTAGAGAAGATGACTGTATTGGAATTAAACGAACTCGTTAAAGTGCTGGAAAAGAAATTCGGCGTTTCGGCGCAAGCCGCAGTTGCCGGCCCCGCTTCCGCCGAGGCTTCGGCGGGCAAGGATGAGAAGAGCGAGTTTAACGTAGAATTGACTGCTGTCGGCGAACAGAAAATCGCCGTCATCAAAGTGGTGAAGGAAATACTCGCGCTTGGCCTCAAGGAAGCGAAGGACCTAGTCGAGAGCGCGCCAGCGATGTTGAAGGAAGGCGTTAAGAAAGAGACAGCTGAGGAGTGGAAGAAAAAGATTGAGGTTGCCGGTGGTAAGGTGACATTAAAATAATTCAGTTTCCGAGGAGAGACCTTCCAGGGCTAGGGACTCACCTCGGAGAATAGAAAAACAGCGGCCAAAAGCCGCTGTTTTTCTGTGTAATACGGGTACTGTTATTCCAACCGCGATGTTCGACTTACGAAGTCGAACATCCTTGCCAGCGGGGCTTGTATCCGGCTGTATTCAATCGCCTGTAAAAGGTTTGCATTAATTTGCTATGTGGTACTATCGGCGCATGAGGGATGATTTTCTCGAGAAATTTGTCGGTAGCCGCGCGCGGGCGCGCGTAGTTCGCGCTTTTATATTCAGTCAAAACGAGAGTTTGACGACAGCGCAAGTAGCGAAGCGCTCGAATATCGGCGCGCCGATGGTTAAGCGGGAAATAAAATTCATGGAGGACGCGGGAATAATAGTAAAAGAAAAGAGCGTTGATATTAAGATTAAAAAATCTCCCAGAAATGCCAGTGCGAAGAAATCAAGACGTCCTGTCAAACAAGAAAGCGCGTGGCGCTTAAATCCGCAGTTCAAATATTTGCGCGCCCTCTCCCCTTTTGTTCATGAGGTTTCTCCAATACGGTACGACAAAATCCTAGATGCTCTGAGAAATACCGGCCGCCTTTCTGTTGTCATAGCATCCGGCTGTTTTATGGGCGATGTCACGCGTCCTGTAGACCTGGTAGTTGTCGCCGATAATTTGAACGAAAGCCGCCTTGAACATGCAATAAAGTCCCTCGAACCGCTTTTCGGGAGGGAAATAAGATATTCGACATTCGGAACGCTGGAATTCACTTACCGGCTCACCATCCAAGACCATCTTATCCGCGATACTTTGGACTATCCGCACATGATTCTGCTCGACCGCGCGGGCGCTCTTAAGTGAAATACGCCCAAATATAGCGCAAAAATGCTTTTTTGGGCTATCCACATACTGGTGCCTGCATCCGGCCCACGGCCTTTTCCGGTGCTATCATTATGCCCATACGAGGTCGAAATCGTTATACGAAATTATTAATAATATTTATAGGGCTTAATATATGATAGTTACACAATCAGCAGGCGTGGTTCAAGCCTCACTGCAGAATCTGTGGTGGGTCGTAGTGCAGTACTTGCCGGCAATTCTGATGGCGGTAGTTGTTTTTGTCATCGGATGGATCGTCGGCGTTATCCTGTTCCGCGTAGTTGAACAGATAATAAAAGTATTGCGCGTAGACGACGCTTTGAAGGCGACAGGTGTCAATGAGGCCGCGAAAAGCGCGGGCTTCAATTTGGATATCGGACGTTTTCTGGCCACGCTGGTCAAGTGGTTCGTGATAATCGTATTCCTGATGGCGTCCCTCGATATTCTGGGCCTAAGTCGGGTGACCAT
>CAYHST010000017.1:0-17753 GCA_964359415.1 uncultured Candidatus Saccharibacteria bacterium
CCCTTTCCCATGCCCAGATTCTCATGGACGATAGGCGTTTTGCAGTCGTCCCATTTTTTCGTCAAAAAGGTGACAAGATTAAAATCGGTGATGGCATATGTGACGTGCGGGACTCCTTGCGGGATGTATACGCAGTCGCCCTTGCCAGCATAAAGAAACTCCTCCTTGCCTTCATCCGATTTTGTCACAACTACCGCATTGCCGTCGGTGAAAAGGTAGTATTCATCAAACTCTGGGTGGTAGTGGTTGCCGCGGATTTTGCCCTTGTTAACGAACTGAAAGTTGAACTCGACGATCGGCCTTCCGGGATAGAAAGTGAAAATACCGCCGCGGCCGTCGCGGATAGTGTCAAGATTGCACGCAGGGTCCAATTTCCTTATTTTCATGCGATTTTGCGAAATTATGCGATTCTGCAGGATCGTGTCGGGTAATGTCCTTTGAAACCCGACCCGTCCTTTAAAGCGCGGCCTTGATTGTAACAAGGCGCTGCACTTTGGGCAATCTGCGTTTGTGATAATATGCGACAATATGGGACTGGAATTGTATCGCGCGGACTTTAGTGTTGAGCGGGTACTCAAGATGCTATGAGCGCAGACACAGGACTACGCTTAATAAGCTTGTACCGGAAAGCATACGGAGCATATACGCCGCGGATTATCCTGATTATCGTACTTGCGGTCGTCAGCAGCATTTTTGAAGGTCTTGGCATCAGCGCGCTCATACCTGTCTTCTCGTTCGTAGGGGGCGGAGCTGGAGTCGCGACCGATACAATCTCAAATATTATCGCGGGTTTTTTTGGCTTTCTCCACATTACGTATACGTTTCGCGGACTCCTTATATTTATCGCCATTCTCTTTATAGCTCGCACTCTTCTCCTGTTTCTCATTCAATTCATAACGGGACGCATCATCTTCGGATATGAGCGTGATATGCGCCGCTCTCTCTTTTCAAGCATGATAAACGCCCGTTGGCCGTTTCTTTCGAAACAGCACATTGGGAATCTTGAACAGTTGCTCACCACGAACACGTCAAATGCATCGCAGTTATTCGGCAACATGTCGGCCTCCGCTCTCGTGGTGAGCAAGATGCTCATGTATATCGTCGTTGCGGTGAATGTTTCCCCATGGGTGGCCGTCTTTAGCCTCGTCGCGGCCGCCGCAATCTTTTTCGTTCTGAAGCCCATTTTTTACCGCTCGCGCCTTATCGGGGGAGATAGCGAGCGCACGAACAGGAGTCTTACGCACTTTGTCGGCGAGCACGTGCTCGGCATGAAGGCCTTGAAGGCGATGTCCCTTGAAGAGCCTGTGATAGCGAAAGCGGATATATTCTTTGAACGAATCCGGAGTCTCAACTTCAGGTCTTTGCTCTTGCGCAGCAATATCCAAGTGGTCGTTCAGCTATCCGGTGTCCTCTTTGTGGGCATTGTCTTTGCCGTCATGTACCGTTCCCCCGGTTTTTCCATTGCCGCTTTCGCCGTGATTGTTTATGCGATGAACCAGATATTCGCCCAAATACAGGCGGGACAAACGCAATTGCACACTATAACCACGCTCTTGCCGTATACGTCTGAAGCGCTTGCGTACTTGGACAGGGCGCGTGAAAACGAGGAAACTCTAGGCGGAGAGAAGGGCTTCTCAATTAAGCGCGAGCTCGAATTCAGGGATATTTCATTTACGTACCCCGAGCGCGGGGAGGTTCTCTCACAGGTGAGCTTCACCCTTCCAAAGGGCAGTTTGACCGGTATCATAGGGCCTTCTGGTTCCGGCAAAACGACGATTGCAGATTTGCTTCTGCGCCTCATCGAGCCGCAGAAGGGGGCGATATTCATTGACGGATTGGATGCGCGCGAAATTCCGGTCAAGGCATGGAGGACTCATATCGGCTATGTATCCCAGGACGCAGTGCTTCTCAATGATACGATAGCATCAAATATTTCCTTTTATTCTCCTTCGCTTACGCGCGAGGATGTAATTGAGTCCGCTAAACTCGCCAATGTACACGAATTTATTAAGGGACTTCCCGAAGGGTATGACACGCGTATTGGCGACCGAGGGATACTTCTCTCTGGAGGCCAGCGCCAGCGGGTGGCTCTTGCGCGCGTACTCGCGCGCAAGCCGGAGCTCCTCGTGTTAGACGAGGCGACAAGCTCTCTTGATTCCGCGTCAGAACGCGCGATACAGAAAGCGATTGACGGGCTTCACGGAGATATCACCGTAGTTGTGATTGCCCATCGTCTGACTACGGTTTCGGGAGCCGACTGCCTCATCGTCTTGAAAGATGGCAGGGTTACCGAAAAGGGCAGCCCGAAAGAACTCCTCAAGAACGACGATTCATATATGTCGACTGCGATGAATGCCCATAAGGGGAATGTCGACGCGGATGTATGAAATTATTTCTCATCGGTTTGGCGCACATGGTGCAAGAGCAGGTGGATGTAGCGCGCGCACTCAAAAAAAACCACCAGATCCAGTATTGGGTGCGGATGACCAACCACTTTGCAATTGACGAAAAAAAGTTTCCCGGGACGGTTTTCCACGAATATCTGGATGCTCTGAAAGGAGTTCCTGCGCACGGAATAGACGCAAACAAGTACGAGCCGTGGAGTCGTAAGGACATTTTGGCGTATGCAGATATTGAGTCGGAATTTATGAGCATGGCTGACAAATTATATCCGGATTGGCCGGTCAACCGCCGCAAGGAACTGTATTACGACATGCTCCGGTATTGGGGCGGAGTACTCGCACAGTACGCGCCGGATGCAATCATCCTGTTGTCAGTGCCGCATGGGATGTACGACTTCGTCCTCTATCGTATTGCCCGGAGGCGTGGCATACGCACGCTTATTCTAGATGACACGTTGATGGATACGGAGAGATTTGTGGTTATCGAAGATTATACGAAAGGCAATGTCTTGCTTGCCACAGCCGCGGTTTCGAAAAGCGGTCTTACGCTCGATAAGCTTTCGCCCGAGATGCGCGAGTACTATCTCACGATGACACGCTCAAAAAATCCCTCTCCTCCGCTTATGAAGACGTTTTTTGAGACGCATACGCCGCTCCATAATCTGCGGCGTCTGCTACGGGTGAGCATCGCGTTTATAAAAGACGGCACGATTGTAGAGCGCGCGGTGATGAAATTATTCAAGTTGATGAAGCGGAATCTTCTCGACGAGCACCGGCAATACCAGAGAGAAGCGGATTTCAAGAAGCCATACGTATATTTCCCACTCCAATATCAACCAGAATTGACGACGTCGCCTTTGGGCGGCGTGTTTGTTGACCAGTTGCTTGCAGTAAAGATTATTTCCGCAGCACTTCCCGATGGATGGGAGCTATACGTTAAAGAGCATCCTGCACAGGTTGGCGTGCATGGCGGCAACGAAACGACAGGTCGTTGGCGTGGTTTTTACAAAACAATCGCGGAGATTCCGCGCGTACGCCTTGTTCCTATCAATACCAACACCTTCGCGTTAGGCGATAATGCAAAGGCTACTGCCACTATGACCGGGACAGCCGCATGGGAGAGTATCTTGCGCGGCAAACCGGCTCTTGTCTTCGGCTATCCATGGTTCCAGCATGCCCCGGGCATTCTGCGCGTAGAAAGCGTTGAGGAGTGTCGCCGCGCATTTGAGAAAATAAAATCCGGCTTCAAACCCGAGGAATCAGAAATTATTCGCTATCTTTCCGTACTCGACGAGGTTAGTCATAAAGGATCACTGTATTACATAAAAACACAAGTGACAGATTGGAAAATCATGCATCGCGCAATAGAGGATGCGCTAGTGTCCTTTTCTACGCAAAGCAGATAGCATAGAATACCGTATATGAAGGCAACTCCATTTTTACAGGGCATGCTGGTCGATCTGCGGCCGCTGTCGCTCGAAGACGTAAACGAGACGTATATCAATTGGTTGAACGATGCGGAGGTGTGCGAGTTCAATTCGCATCACGCGTATCCCTACACGCGCGAACTCGCGATTGAATATGTCACGGGCGTACGCTCTCAAAAGCGCGACCTCGTACTTGCCATTATCGCAAAAGACAGCGGGAAACACATAGGAAATATTTCACTCCAAAACATTCATCCAACAAATCAGAGCGCCGAGTACGCTATCATTCTCGGCGACAAGGAATATTGGGGAAAGGGGATTGCCAAAGAAGCCTCGCATCTCATTTTGAAACACGGCTTTGAAGAACTCAATCTGCACCGCATCTATTGCGGCACGTCGGTCAAAAATATTCCAATGCAAAAGCTCGCTGATTCCCTCGGATTCGCGCAGGAAGGGATTCGAAAAGATGCGATGTTCAAAAATGGCGAGTTTGTTGATGTGATTGAGTATGGACTTCTTCGCTCCAATTACATAACCCCATAGTATGGCCGGCGATAAGGCACAGCCGTTGTTTCCACATCTGCAATACTGCACTCGCTGCTGCATACCGGAGACGCAGGAAGGCGTTGCGTTTGACGAGTTGGGCATTTGCCGCGCCTGCCAATCTTCGGAGCAGAAAATCCACATAAATTGGGTGGAAAGGGAAAAGCAGTTCAGCGCAATTTTGGACGATGCAAAAAAGAAAGCTGGCAATAATTACGATTGCATCGTTCCTATTTCCGGCGGCAAAGACAGCACGTTTCAGTTGCATGTATTAACACAGCTTTACGGAATGAAGCCGCTCGCTGTAACTTTCAGCCACAATTGGTGGAGCGAGAGCGGATGGTACAACCTGCAGAATGCGCTTGAAACATTCAACGTAGACCACATGATATTCACGCCGAATCGCGCGCTCATCAATAAAATTGCGAAACGATCCGTCGGTGCGATAGGCGATGTAAGCTGGCATGATCACGGCGGCGTCGGTTCGTACCCATTGCAGGTTGCGGTGAAATTCAAGATACCGCTTCTCATATGGGGAGAATCAATCGCCGAATCGTCGGGGCGGGCGAGTTATGAGGCGCCGGTACACAAATTTGACCGTGAATATTTTGTAAAGCAGTCGGCAAAACTGCGCGCCGATGAAATGGTAAGCGGAGATTTGACCGCGCGCGACCTCTACCCGTTCACCGTTCCTTCTGCCCTAGAAATAGAAGAAGCGGGGGTATGGGGAATTCACCTCGGCGACTATCTTTTCTGGGACGACGAGCGGCAGACGGAATTCTTGGAAGAGCGCTACGGCTGGAAGCAAACGCAGATGGAAAATACTTACAAGCGATATAAAAGCGCGGAAGACATAATGTCGGGCATGCATGATTTCACATGTTATCTGAAGCGCGGTTTCGGGCGCGCGACAGTACAGGCCTCTATTGATGTGAGAAACGGCTTATTGACGCGCGATGAAGGGTTTGAGCTAGTCCGCATACACGACCCGCAAGTTCCTGAGGCACTTGATTACTATTTAAGTATCACCGGTTCTACCGAAAAAGAATTTTATGCAGAGATGGAGAATATTCGTGTGCCGAAGATGAGGGGCGTGGACATTCCCGTTGAGAAAAAGCCGTGGAAGAATGCGGAGCGCATTCTCCCGTTTCCTCAACAGCTGATAGAAAAATTCAGAGATTCTACGCGCAGCCCGCATGCGCGAATGTCGCTTCGGCTGCCATGAACACGCTCTTTACGGATAATTCGATTGGTCAGCTAATAAGGCAGTTTGCAACAAAAGAGCTGCATCCTAAAGATGTGGCGCGCGCGGCGCTTGAAAATATCCGCGAACTTGATCCAAAATATTTCGCGTGGGTTGTTTCCGCCGATGATTCGCTTCTCGCTCGGATAGAGAAAGAAGTGGAGCAATTCGGGATTGACGGGGGGCGTCTCTTGGAGGGAATACCCGTTGGCGTTAAAGATATTTACAATACTTCCGATTTCCCGACGCAGATGGGCAGTCCCCTCTGGAAAGATTTCACTCCGGGCAATGATGCGCGCGCCATATATCACTTGAAGAGACAGGGCGCGAACATCGTCGGCAAGACGGTAACTGCGGAATTCGCCGTGCACGCTCTGGATAAAACGCTTAACCCGTACGACACAACAAGGACTCCCGGCACATCTTCTTCCGGCTCCGCAGTTGCGGTTTCGCTAGGTCAGGTGCCGGCCGCGATGGGGACGCAGACGGCCGGCTCTATAGTGCGGCCTGCATCGTTTTGCGGCGTGTATGGATGCAAGCCGTCTTTCGGTACGATTCCCCGCACGGGAATGTTGAAGACAACTGACAGTCTCGACCAAATCGGCTTTCTCACCATTTATCAGGAAGACCTGCGCCGACTTTTCGATTCAATGCGCGTCAAAGGAGAAAATTATCCCATAAGCAATGCGGCGCTTGGCGATGGCACGCGACAGATGAAACCGGCGGGGAGGCCGTGGCGTGTGGGATTTGCACGCACCCATACATGGAAGCACGCGCCGCAATACGCGAAAGACGCTATTGAGGCATTTGTAAAAACGTTGGCAAAAGAAAAAGATATTGAAATTGTTGATGCTAATCTTCCCGCATCAATGCAGAGTACGCACGAAACCCACCAGACGATATACGATAAATCGCTCGCGTATTATTTCAAGGGTGAACACAAGCAATCGGATTTCGTCTCGCCAATTATGAACGAGATTATCGCGCGCGGAAATGCGACCTCCGTCGAGACATTCAAAAAAGCGCTCGCCCTGCAGAACCAGCTTATCTGGAACATGGACGCATACTTCAAACGATTTGATGTGCTTATCTCGCTTTCTACCGCGGGCGAAGCGCCTCTGCGGGAAGTTGTCGAGTCGCCGGACCCCGCTCTTATGTGGACGCTCACACACCTGCCCGTAGTCAGCGTGCCGCAATTCAAATCACCGGACGGATTGCCGTTCGGGATGCAAGTTGTCGCAAGAAAATACAACGACTACCTCTTGTTCGCGTTTCTCGATGAGCTTCGTACACGGGAGATTATTCCTGAGAAAGCGGGTTATTTTCTGCGAGACGTAGTATAATAAAAATCCACTGCGAAAATGAAAAACCAGATTACTTTTCCTCACATCGTTTCAGAAAAACATCCATTGGCAGATGGTTCGCATTTCATAAGTTCTGATTTTCAAGAGCCGGATAATGATGATTTACGGTATGCAGATGAAATCTTAGAGATCCACGGTCTTCTTGCGGATACTTCTGATGGAGCTTGGAAATGGATACATGAGAACAAAAAGAAGGACTACATTGAGACCTTAAAAAAGCGAGGGGGGGGTAACAGAGAGCATCTTGCCTATATTCTAAGGAATTTCTTAAGAATGGATGCATCGTTCGGATTGAGTGGCTTCGATTATGACCAGTGGGCAGAGAGCGCTCTTTTGTTGGATATAGATACATGGAGGGAGTTTACTGAGCAAGAGGATGTATCCATCCTTGCAACACCTAACACAGGAAACCCTCGTTGTTTTCTCATTGATGACGTTCCTATTGACGCTGATCAACCTCGATTCAATTATCATGCCACGAGGATAAAAGGACTTGCCCCGCGAACAGTTCTTGAAATAGGCGGAGGATACGGTGGCCTCGTACGTCAATTGAAAAAACAAATCGATATTCAGTACGTCGACATTGATCTTCCTGAAACTCTATACCTCGCGTATTACTTTCTCTCCAAGACAGGATTCGATGTGAAGTGGGCACTCGAGGGTATTCCTGAAGCCGATGTAGTTCTCGTTCCTACGGATAGGAAACATCTCGTTAAAGGGTCGTTTGACGTTGTATTCAATTCCTATAGTCTCTCCGAGATGGGCAAATCCAGTAGTGATGAGTATCTGGACCTTATTAACACCGAGTGGAAACCGAGAAGTTTTTTCCATGAAAACAGCAACTTCCTGCTCTTTCCAGAATCTGAAAGACACATAGAGATCCTCGCGCGGGACTTTCCGATAGACAAAGAGAAATACCGCAAGGTATATCAGGCTATTTCACCTTGGCAGGGTTCAGGAGGAAGAGGACGAGAGTTTCTATATCAGCGGATCGATTAGCGTCCATACTCGATAGTTGTTTTGAAATGGCGGTCTTGTTTGGTACAGTTGCCTCCACTATGACAACCAAACGGATAATACAAAAGCTTCGTCTGGAGTTTGAACGGTCGCAGGACAGTCCCAAACCCCGCCCCGATTGGCGAATAATTTGGGTCTTAACCGGCTACGACACTTCGTGGGATGCGCGTTCGGATACTCGGCGCCGTGTAGAAGAGGGGATGCGGCTCGCTAAAAAGATATCTCGCGTTAATGGCGGTAAGTTGCCGACAATCTACGTAAGCGGTTACGACGAACACAATTCAAATCTTAGAAAGTGGCGCACCGAAGGGTTATTTGAAAAGAAATATTCGTTTCCGGAAGCCAATCTTATTGTCGGACCGCTCCAGAACATTCTGCATACGTGGGACCAATTCAAATTATTTCCGCACAAATTCCTGAAAGGGAACAAAAAGATAATCATTGTCACCGATGCCTACCATATTCCGCGCATAGAGCGATATGTCGAGAAATTCTTTCCCGCGGAGCGCGAGCGATTTATTTTTTATCCGGCAAAGCCGATTACGATTAACTTGGCTTATATCAAAAGTGAGACTAAGAAAATAATTAAGTATTCAAAAAAAGGGATAATTCCAGCCATTGTTGAATCGGCACGGAAAAAAGTTGTCGTCACGGGTGCAACCGGTCTTCTCGGCACTCACTTCTTGAAGCGGGTTACACAGGCAAAAGACTCATTCGTCACTGTTATCGGCCGTGATTCGTTCAAGAGTATGGAACGTTTGCGCGAACAATTACGAGGGGCACGCTTCGTATACCACTTAGCGGGCGTGAATATAGCGAAAGACAAAAAAGAATACCGGTTCAATGCCACTTCTACGCGGTTACTCCTTCAAGCCATGAAGTCCGCCGCGCCCGAGGCCGTATTTGTATGTACCTCATCTTTTTCTGTATACCGGCCCCTGAAGAGAGGGCAGGTTGTAACAGAAAAATCTATATTGAAACCGAGAAACGCGTACGGCGAATCCAAATTGGCCGCGGAAAGATTAATAATGGATTATTCCAAGCGGTATGGCACATCGGCAGTTATCCTGCGTATTTCAAATATGTACGGGCCGAAACGAGAAACAACCCGCGCGATTATTGACCAAGTTCAAAATGCTATTAAGAATAACAAAGTTCTTACAATGAATACGAGCATGGAAGCGACACGGGATTTCATTTACGTGGATGATGTCGTTGCCGTGTTGATGAAGCTTTTGGAGCGTCAACACAAGGAGGGTGGTGTTGAAATATTCAACGTGTGTAGCGGTGAAGAAACGAGTATTACATCTCTGATACAAATCGCGCAAGAAATCAGCCGTAAACGGCTTCGCGTTAAGTCCACGGCTGGTTCAGGCGAGCCCGCCACGTTTTGGAAGGGGAGTTTCCAAAAAGCTAAAAAAGGACTACAATGGCGACCTGTAGTCAAGTTACGGCACGGACTCGGGAAAACCCTGAAACAAAGCCAATAAATCAACCATATGAACTATAAGAAGCTTTTTTCGGGCAAAAGAATCCTTGTCTTGGGCGGTACCGGCTCAATCGGCTCGGTCATCGTTAAGGAACTTTTGAAGTACAACCCGAAGCAGGTGCGGGTATATTCGCGCGATGAATCAAAGCATCAGGAACTCCTTCTTTCCATCAATGAGAAAGACCACGGGAAAATCCGCTCGCTCGTCGGCGATGTACGCGACAGGGACCGGCTCCACTTCGCCATGCGCGAGATTGACATCGTCTTCCATGCTGCGGCGATGAAGCACGTGCCGTTCTGCGAATATAATCCGTTTGAAGCGGTGAAGACCAACGTATACGGAACCCAGAATGTTCTGGATATGGCGCTTGAGCACAATGTAGAAAAGGTAGTCACCATTTCAACGGATAAAGCGGCCGAGCCAAGCAACACCTTGGGTGCGACAAAATTGCTTGCGGAGAAATTGACCTCTGCCGCGAATGCGTACAAGGGCAACCGCAGGACAATTTTTTCGTCGGTGAGATTCGGCAATGTCTTAGGCAGCAGCAATTCTCTTTTGCCCATCATACGGAGGCAGGTGTTGGCGGGGAAACCCGTCACCATAACCGACGACAGAATGACGCGGTTCATCATGCCGACGGAATCGGCGGTGCAGTTGGTGTTTGAAGCCGTTGCGCACATGGAAGGAGGAGAGATTTTCGTACTCAAGATGCCGTCCGTTTCAATTCAAGACCTGATACAGGCATATGTGGGGCTTTTGCAAAAGCATCATGACATACAGAAGAAAATCATATACAAATTTATCGGAGCGCGCGCGGGGGAGAAAATCCACGAGAAATTGCTCACCGAACACGAGGCGGCTTTTTCCGTGGAGAAAGAAAACCTTTTTATCGTGATGCCGGGAATCACAGCCCAAATATTGAAGAAAAACGGGCGTTTTAGAGGCAAGGCGAAAAATCGTGAGCATGCGGGATATCACTCGGGCACTGCTCCTAAATTGAGCCGCGACGAGATTAAGAAGATAATTCTCAATCTGAAAGAATCGGCGCTATGATTCCCGTGACAATCAGCGGCAGAAAAATCGGGCCAGATTGCCCTGTTTTTATCATGGCCGAGGCGGGGGTCAATCACAACGGTTCCCTCGAAAGGGCATACGAACACATTCGAAAGGCAAAAAAGGCGGGGTGCGATGCTATCAAGTTTCAGACATACACCGCCAAGGCGCTCACTACGAAAAAAGCCCCGAAGTACTGGGATGTGGGCGACGATGGACATTTGACGCAGTTCGAGACGTTCTCAAAATTGGACGCGTTCTCGATAGAGTATTACCGCAAATGTGTCGCGTACGCCAAAAAAATCGGCATCATCTTTTTCTCTACTCCGTTCGACCTCGACTCCGTAGACCTCTTGGAGAAAATCCGCGTGCCCGCGTACAAAATCGCATCGGCCGACATAACCTTCTTCCCGCTTCTCAAAAAAATCGCGAAGACGAAAAAGCCGATTATTCTTTCCACTGGCGCGTCCACATTGGGCGAGATAGAGGAAGCTGTGGAATACATCAAGTCATTCGGCAATGACAAAATAATTCTCCTGCACTGTATTTTGAGCTATCCGACCGATGCGGAGGATTCCAACCTCTTAATGATAGACGATTTGCGCCGCGCTTTTCCCGACATCCCGATAGGTTTTTCCGACCATACATTTCACCCACTTACTCCGGCTTTTGCTGTCATGCGCGGCGCATGCGTTATTGAGAAGCACTATACGGTAGATAAATCTTTGCCGGACAGCCCCGACCATAAGCTTGGAGTGGACCCGCAAGAGATGAAAATGCTCGTTGATGCCGTTCGGCTGGCCGAAAAAAGCCTCGGCGCAATGCATCGCTCTCCCCTAAAATCCGAACAAGCGGCGCGCAAACTCGCTCGCCGCTCGCTTACCTCGGCCGTTGATATCAAGAAAGGGACGATTATCACCGAGAAGATGTTGATAGGCAAGCGCCCCGGCACCGGGATCCCGACCAAATTCATGGATGCCGTCGTCGGCAGAACCGCGCGTCGCGATATTCCGGAAGACACCACGCTCCAGTGGAACTTAATCTAGATGTACAAAGGAATTGTAATCGGGTGCGGAAATATCGGGGCTCTTTTGGAGGCTGATAGGAAAAGGCCGAAACCGCGCACGCACGCGGGCGCGCTCGCAGGCAATCCGAAGACTTCTCTTGCGGCGCTGGTTGATTTGAGCGGAGATAATTTGAAAAAGGCCAAAGCGTTTTTTCCGAATATTCCAGCCTATACCGGCCTAAAGAAATGTCTTGCCGAAATCAGGCCGGACATAGCAGTAGTTGCGACTAACTCCGCCAGCCACGCTTCTATTATCGAACAGTGCGCGGAGGGCGGTGTGCCAATGATAATCGGCGAGAAGCCAATTGCGCATTCAATGAAAGAGGCACAGCGAATTAAGAGCGCAATAAAAAAGAGCGGCGCGACATTCGTGCTAAATTACCAACGCCGCCTATTTCCGCTTTTCCGCGAGGCCCGCGAGCTTATTGCTAATGGAAATCTAGGAAACGTACAACAGGTTACGTGCTATTACAGCAACGGCGCGCACAACAACGCTGGCCACACCATAGACGCGCTGCTGTTTCTTTTGGGCGAAAGAATCACCGCAGTGCATGGCGTGCTGAATCAGCGCAACCCGACGCATCCGGATAACGACCCGAACATTGACGGCTTCCTAATTACGGAGAGCGGCATTACCGTCACGCTTCAGAGTTTCGACCAAAAATATTTCGGCATCCACGAAATCTGTATCTTTGGCGATACAAGCGCCGCACTTCTGCACGAATACGGATACGCGCTCTCCGTTGTTCCTCTCAAACATTCAGCCGTGACGGGATTGCTTCAGTTTTCATACGCGGATGCAGAGAATAAACACGATGTCCGGAGCATGACAGCGGATGCGCTTGCCGAAGTGATCGCGGCGCACGAAGAAAAGCGCGAGCCGGCAACCGGTATCAAAAATGGCATGGAGACACTGGCCGTATTGGAAGCGCTTTCGGCAAGCGCGCTAGAGAATGGCACGCGGGTCATAGTCGAATATACTGTCTAGTATGAAAGACAAATCAACACTTGCGATCAATGGCGGCAAGCCAGTTCTCGCAAAACCGCTTCCGCAGATACATAATGTCGGCGATAAAGAAATTGCGGCGGCCATCCGCGTTATCAAACGCCCGCCGCTTTCTGGTTTTCTCGGCGTGGCGGGGAAAGGATTTTTAGGCGGTCCGGAGGTATGCGCGCTTGAAGCGGAATTCGCGAAGAAATTCAAAGTTAAACACGCAGTCTCGTTCAATTCCGCGACGACCGCATTGCATGGCGCGATAGTCTCTCTTGGCATCGGGCCGGGCGACGAGGTTATCGTGCCGCCGTACACGATGTCGGCTTCCGCGACGGCTATCCTCGCAAACGGCGCCGTGCCGATTTTCGCCGATATTGATGAGAAAACATTCTGCATTGCCCCTAAATCGGCGCGAGAGCGCATCACGAAAAACACCAAGGCGATAATGGCAGTCAATTTGTACGGCCAGGCGGCTGATTACACCGAGCTACTGAAAATCGCGAAAGAGTACAACATCAAGATTATTGAGGACAACGCGCAGTCGCCGGGCGCCGCGTGGAGGGGGCGTTTCGCAGGCACTATTGGAGATGTGGGGGTATTCAGTTTTAACATACACAAGACTATGCAGACGGGCGAGGGAGGCATGCTCGTAACAAACGATGCTAAAGCCGCCCTGCGCGCGCAACTGTGCCGCAACCACGGAGAAGCAGTTGTGGACGGAATGCCGGATTATGATGCCGGCCCGATATTCGGCAGCAACTATCGGATGACGGAGATTGTTGCCGCGATGGCGCGCGTCCAAATGAAGCGCCTCGACTATCTGACCAAGAAGCGGCAAGCGCTTGCGCGCCATCTTGCGAAAGAACTTTCGAAAATCCCAGGCATTACGCCTCCTTTTATACATCCGAACAATACGCACGTCTTTTACCGCTTCACGATGAAGGTAAATGAAAAAGTCCTCGGCATCTCGCGCGACGCTCTTTCAAAAGCAATGAAGGCGGAAGGATTTGCCATGTCGCAGGGCTACGTAAAGCCGATTCATTTGCTCCCGCTTTTCCAATCGCGCCGCGCGTTCAACAATACAGAATTCCCGTTTAAGAATAATTACTACGGCGGAAATCCGGATTATTCAAAGGGAACGTGCCCCGTGGTTGAACGGTTGGAAGAAGGGGAGGTAACGCTCACTGATATCTGCCAGCATCCGTATACAAAGCGCGAGATTGACCTGTTTCTCAAAGCGCTGCGCAAGGTTCTCAAGCACAAAAATGAAATCCGCTAAGAGAGTCTTGTTCAGCGCCAATGACCCGGGTGGCGCGCTGGCCATTTTGCCGGCAGTTATGGCGCTCATCGCCCGCGGAGACATCGTGCGTGGCATTGTCACCGGCCCCGCGCTCGGCATATTTTTGCATGCCAGTGTTGCCGCGGATGATGCCAGCGGATATTCCGATGACAAATTAGCGCGCGAAATACAAACATTCAAACCGGGGGTGTATCTTGCCGGCACCTCTATCGGAAACAGTATTGATAAGCGGATTCTGGAACAACTGAAGGGAACGCCGTCGGTGTATGTGATTGATTTCTGGTCCCATTATGGGCGCCGTTTTCCGGAGGCGGAAGCCGACTATGCGCATCTGCCTACTCGTGTATGCGTGACCGATGAGCGCATGCGTGATGAAATGGTAAGGGAAGGATTTCCGCCCGGCCCACTGGCCATCACAGGCAATCCGCACTTTGAGCATTTTACAGAAGGCATTACCCGCGGCGCCGAGGATAAACAGCTGGCCATCTTTATTTCACAGCCGATTCGCAAAGATGTGCAGGCGGAAGGGTCGCTTGACTGCGGATTTGATGAATACAAAGTTCTGGAAACCATTATTGCGTGCTTGCCCGCAAACATGGGGCTTTCCATCCGCCTGCACCCGCGCGAGGAAGCAGGCAAGTTCAACGCGTACCTGAATGAGCAAGTGAATATAGCTAAGGAAGCGACGCTGGAAGAAGCGCTCTCGCATGCCGGTCTCGTCATCGGCATGTTTTCTCCCGTTCTCATGCAATCCGCGCTGGCTGGAAAACCAACAATAAGCTATCAGCCGGACAGAACGGGAGATGACCCGTTGCCCACAAACGCGCTCGGCATTACAATCGCGCCAAAGGATAAAACAGAACTTGCAGACCTGCTTGCCGCCTATGTGAACGGGACGTTTCCGCATCCGGCATCACGCATAGAAACTCTGTGGCCCAAGGGCGCCACAGCCCGCGTTGTTGGGGTGATTGACGGACTGTTGCTAGACTGACCGGTATGATTGGAGGGAAAAGAGCTGTCGCAACGATTGAAGGAAGAATGACATCCGCACGCCTGCCCGGGAAAATTATGATGCCGCTTTCCGGGAAGCCGGTTATGGCGCACATGATAGAAAGACACAGAAGAAGCAAGCTGACTGATGAGGTGGTCGTTGCAACGACAACGAACGCAACGGATGACCCCGTTGTTGCTTTGTGCGAAGAAATGGGCTGCGCATATTTTCGCGGCAGCGAAGACGACGTTCTTGCACGAATCGTAGGAGCCGGCGAAAAGCACGGAGCGGATATTCTTGTTCAGGGTTTCGCGGACTCCCCGCTTTTTGATTGGCGGTATGTCGACTATTGCATCAAGTTGCTTTCAGAAAATGATGCGGATTGCGCGAGCAACGAATTTACAAATACATTCCCCATAGGCCTCGGGGCGCGCGCATACAAATTCTCTACCCTAAAAGCCGCTGAAAAGAACGACAAAGATCCGGCGTATCGAGAACATGCGGGATACTCCATACGCATTCATACAGAACAGTTCAAGCACGCCGGTTGGGAAGCGCAGGGCGATATGAGATGGCCGGAACTTCGGCTCACGCTGGATACTTTGGAAGATTACACATTGATAACGGCCGTGTTTGACGAGCTGTATCCCAAAAATCCCGATTTTTCCGCGGAAGATGTCGTGGAGTTCCTAAAAACCCGGCCCGATATTGTCGCTATCAACAGCGAAATAAAGCAAAAAGTCCCTGCGATACACTCCTCATAGCATCTATGTTATCGTTGAGCGAATGAGAAAACACGCATTTCGGTGGGTTGCTGTTTCGGGAGGGTTTGATCCGCTGCACATCGGGCATGTGCGCATGTTCAAAGCGGCGCGCAAACTCGGCGACAACCTGGTGGTCTCGAGAACTATTGAAATCCCCCTAACTGAGAATCTCGGAAGACAAGAGCTTCGCCTCCTCTAGGAAGAAATTCTGCCACGCGCTTTCATCGAGAGATATGAGCATGCGCGGATAGTCTTTGAACTCTTGCGCCCGCAAGAACTGCGCGCCGAGCTGCAGTGGGTCGATATGATAGTCGAATTTTATTCTTGCTTTTTTCACGAGATCGGCGATTGTCCATGATTCACGCTTTAAAATGCAATACAAATCAATGAAATCGCGCGAGCGCGGTTTTTGATAAATTGTAAATATTTTATTTGTTGCAATATCGATGAGACTGTCGATATGCAGATTGCCGATCTTTTTCTTTTGTTCTATTCGCGGGAATGGGAAATAGGTGAACTCTGTTTTTATCTCGTCCCTCTCAAGTTCAAGGAAGAAGAGATTCCTGTTGAACGACTGTTCGTACCTCACGCGGACAATTCCTGCGGCCTTTTGGATTTTCTTCAATACCGCAGAAACACCTTCCGGCTCGAACTCTTCTTCCGAGAAAAAATCTAAATCTTCCGAGAGCCGATGTTGTAAATAGAATTCTGCAAGCGCTGTTCCTCCGGATAGGTAAAAGGTGTTGCAAATACTAGCCTCGCCGCCGAGCAATGTCAGCAACCGTCGTTGGTTGTCGGAAAGAATGGAGGTCATTGCGATAGTATGAGAGAAAGAAACTTCTTTTTGTGCGGGTCCAAATCAAGCCTGTCCCAGTATGCGAGAAGTTCTTGCCTCTTAATCTTGCCGTCGCGAATCCCGAAATTAACCGCATTCTCGAGTTCCCATACGGCCAACGCATCCGGGTCTTTTTCTAGTGCGTGCGTATCGACAGACCAATGTTTCATCGCATGTATTATACCATATTTCCAGCCATCGTGGCGTGGTCTTGATACTAGGAATACATAGTCATTGCATGCTATCGTGGGCTTTACATGAAGACAAAAAGTAAAATTCGCTGGGTTGCTGTCTCGGGCGGGTTTGATCCGTTGCACATAGGGCATGTTCGCATGTTCAAGTCTGCGCGCAAACTCGGCGACAAGCTCGTTGTCATTATGAACAACGATAACTGGCTTCAGGCCAAAAAGGGATTTGTATTCATGCCTCAAAAGGAGCGGGCGGAAATCATCCGCGAGTTTTCTTTTGTGGACAAAGTTGTTCTCACTGACCACGCGATAAATACTCCGGATCTAAGTGTGGTGCGAACATTGCGCAAATTGAAGCCGGCAATTTTTGCCAACGGCGGAGATCGCAAAAGCGCGAAAGACATTCCTGAAGTTGCCGTATGTAAAGAACTTGACATCAAAATGATTTTCAATGTCGGGCACGGCGGCAAGGTTCAGTCTTCCTCTTGGATGGTTGGTGCGGCGCGTCGTCCCGCTTCACAAACGATTAGACCGTGGGGGAGATTTTTCGGATGGGACAGGGGAAATAAATGGAACTTAAAGACGGTGTATATAAAACCGGGAAAGCGTTTAAGCCTGCAGTATCACCATCATCGCTCCGAGTACTGGATGCTTGTTGAGGGGGATGCAACGGCGACAATGCGAAAACCAGGGGAAAAATCTAAAAAAATATCTCTGGTGAAAGGTAAGGTTATATATGTTGGTTCAAAAGTGGTACACCGTCTTGAGTCCAAGCATGGCGGAGTTGTTGTCGAGGTAGCGACGGGGGATTTCGATGAGAAAGACATCGTGCGTCTTGAAGATGACTATGGGAGAGTGGTTAGCAAATTCCCACACCGCCCATGTTGACGTTACTACTGGTCTTTAGCGCGACCTTGTTTGAAGAGATCTCCTCCGTTTTCACGAAGCGGGGAATATCGGACCGCAGAGAAAGCGTATACACCGCCGGTTTTCTCAATTTATTTTTTGTCACGTTATTTTTTCTGGCCATTATTCTGTATAGCGGCAATTTCGTTTTCTCTCTCAAATCTCTTCCC
>CAYHST010000018.1:0-9115 GCA_964359415.1 uncultured Candidatus Saccharibacteria bacterium
GAGTAGTGCGCGCGGTCTTCGGGCGGCACTTCCAGTTCGTGAACGGAAGACTTTTTTATTCCAACGCTTTCAAGAAAACCGAGGGACTGTTCCCGCCACATTTCAAAACTTTCCTTCCACTCCCTTTCGCGCACAAAATATTCAATTTCCATCTGCTCGAATTCGCGCGCGCGAAAAACAAAATCGCGCGGGGCAATCTCGTTGCGGAACGCTTTACCGATTTGCGCGATGCCAAATGGCAATTTTGGATGGAATGAATCAACAATATTTTTAAAATTGACGAAAATTCCACCGGCCGTCTCCGGACGCAGATATGACACTGATGATTCATCCTCCGTTACGCCGATATGCGTCTTGAACATCGTGTTGAATTGTCGAACTTCGCCGTATTTTCCCCCACATTCCGCGCATGTATCTCCCGCCCCTCGCTGCGCTTCAGGACCTTCGGCTTGGTCTGCTCGGTATTGCCTCTTGCACTTCTTGCACTCGACCATGGGGTCGGAAAACCCGCTCACATGACCGCTCGCCTCCCATGCCCTTTTTTGCATGATAATTGCGGTATCAACTCCGTACATGTCGTTGCGGTCTTCCACAAACATACGCCACCAAATATTCTCAATGTTTTTCTTCAGCGCAACGCCAAGCGGACCGTAATCCCAAAACCCTGAAAGCCCGCCATAAATTTCAGACCCCGGATATATGAACCCGCGCCTTTTTGCGAGCGAGACTATTTTCTCCATCGTGACACTATTGTTGTCCTTTTGCATTTTGAGAGTTTACTACGTTCTACGTTCTACGCACTACATGCTCGTCTTACCTCACCACCACCGCCTCCGTGGGACTGAATCCTCGGTCGTACACAAGATTAGTCGTTACGTCAGGCGCTGTTCGCGAAACATCCGCGCCAGTCGCGGCATCGGTTCCAGTGAGTAAAATGTCCTGCAAAAGCACCGGCTGCGTTCCAATCTGGCTCGTGGAAGGAGTGAACCCTATTGCAATCGCCGCCTGGCGCGGAGGAGCGCCATTCACCCCGACACCCGGTTCAATATCCCCGATGTTCCACGTGAGCGAACCGTCGTCTCTGTTGAATGTGAGCTTTTCCGAAAGCGGCGCGTACATAGATGGACCGAGGGAACGGACATAATTTGGCATGACCGCCGTAAACTTCGCGTTATTTATTTTGCTCGTGGTATTTGTCACGACAAAACGTATCGCGTATGTCGTCTCCTTTCCGGTTTGCGGAGGAACAGAGCCTGAAGCTCCGAATGGGTTGTTGTGGTAGTACCCTTCGGCGGCAATACCGAGGTCGCTTGCAACCTTTATCGTTTGCGAGGCCGTAGATTGGAGACTTTCTGAAACTCCCGATTCCGAGAGGCGTTTGCCGGCGGCATGCACCGTTATATTAAGACTTGGATTTCTTATTGTCTGCAAAACATCGCTTGGCGGCATTTGGAAAGAAAAGTTGACCACTCCGCCGGCTCCGGCCACGACAGAACTAAATGTTCCCGAAGTCGTCGTCTTGTCCCATAAAATCACATTATCTGACGAGCGGTAAAATCCATCGTTAGATTTTACGGTCGCTCCGTCTATCTCGAGGCCGGAGAGGCGCGCGACCACGACCGCGTCTCTAATCTCCGTAGCCAAATTGTTCTTCCACAAAACTGACACGTTAACGTTGCCTCCGGGAGTAACAACAACGTTCTCGCCGCTAGACCCGTTCACGGAAATGGAAAGTCCAAGAAACGGTTTTGATATCGTCATGCGGAACGGCGTTTCCGAAAACGCCGTGTCGATTCCCCGGCTGTCCTTTGCTTTGCGAGTGCCGGTGGTAACTCGAAAGACGCGTTCGTCTCCCGGCTCGCCCGCAAGCGTGCCGTTAAGGGTTACAAGAACTGATTTTCCCGGCATAATGTCTCCAAGTTCCCAGACTCCATCTCGCGCCTGTCTGGGATTCGCGGAAGAGAGCGCGAAACCGAACGGATATCCGATGCTTAACAGCGCGTCTTTTATCGGCGCCGTCGCGTTGGATGTAATGGTCATAGTGATAGATGTCGGCTGGCCGGAGACAGTTTCAGAATTCCCATCAATAGATACGGCGAGGGGGCTTGAGCTGAACACAAGCGCGTAATCTTCCGATTCGGCGACAAAAACCGCGCTTGAGCCCTCAACTCTGTACTCAAGCTGGGCTTTTAGAATGGCCTGTCCGCCTTCCGCGCCGGCAAACACCGCGCGAATCGGCACGTTAACGACGCCTCCGGATTTAATGGCCCCGATGGAAATTCTCTGGCTTGGAACATCTGCCGAACTATTCGGCGATGCGCGCGTGCCCGGAGGGTACAGAACAACAAGGTCGGCAAGCTCAAGCCCCGCTTTATTTTGATTTGAGACAGAGATTTGAAGCGTCGTCGGTTCGCCGCCGGAAACGCGCGAGGGTCCGGAAATCGATATGCCGATGTTGCCGGACGTTCTGGGCGTGGCGCCTCCGCCAATAGTAAAATAGTACGCGAGAAATCCCGCGACACCGATAAAAAAAGCTATGGCGGCAATCACGAGCCATCGCGCCACGCTTCTCCACTCCAAGTATATTCTTGGGGCAACCGCAGTTCCTTGCAGTTCCGGCTCTTGCCTTTTCCAATCTTCAGGAACATCTGTTCTATCCACATCCAACATGCGCCTCTGATGCTCCTTCAATTTCGGAGAGAGCGAGCGCGAGTACATCGCGCGGCGCAGGCGATTCATTTTTTCTTCGTCGTTCGACATCGGGTCAACCATACGCTCAATAATACCAGAAATTCCAGTGGCCATCCTCGTTTTCTCCCTCTCTGTTTCTTCCCCTCTGCGTAAATCTGCGTTCCGCCGACTGGCGGATTCGGCGTTAATCAGCGAGCCTATCGGGTAATGATAGGCACCTGTGGACGGGCCACACCAGTGGCTACAGATGCGTTTCCGAAATGGCGCGATTCACGGAAGAGAGCAACTCGTCGCGCACACGCTCGGCTTCGCGCAAATGCTCGTCCGCGTACGCGGTGTGTGTGAGAAGCGCGGATTTAAGCGCTTCATTTGAAATGTAACCAAGCGCGAACAAAACGCGCGCAACGCATACAAGCTCAATGGTAGCCCACGCTTCGCATCGCTCCTGCGAGAGCGCCGAACGCGCCTCGCACAAAATGGCGAAGAGGTTTGCGTTCACCTCCTCCCCCGCGACAAAGCGTGTAACAAGATTGGCGATGCGCGCAAATGCCATTATTCCTTTTACATCTTTTCCTGCGGAGTTTCCCAATGCTGTCGCTCCCGCAAGGCGCCATCCGGTCTTCCCCTGCACGAGAGAAACATTCGCCAAAGAATAATTCTGAAGCGCGTAGCGCATCTTAGACTTCGCCGCGCGAAGCCCTCTGCCTCGCGCCCGCACGAGCCCGAATGCACGCGTATAGAGCACGAGCATACGGTCAGCTTCGCCGATTTCACGGCTTCCCAAGACTAACGCATCTGTCGGGTATTTTTGATACATCCCGTTAGAAGTAGGAAGCTTGCGCTTCCGACTCGTTAGCCGCGTTTAGTAAAACTTCGACCAATGCAAAACATTCCGCGAATATTCGCCTACCAGAACTTCCGAAACTTCTAACGGGATACATACGGAGTAGGCACTAGGCATTAAGAAAGACGTTCAAGACGCATGTTGGAAATACCCACGCCTTCCTCACTGCTCAATTCAACATGAAGCTTTGTTTTTGTTTCTTTCTGTATCTGGCTTATATTTCGCTCAATTATTCCTTTTACATTTGCTGATACCTCAAGAAATATCTTCACATTTTCATGCGGATTTAGACCTCGGCTCTTCCTAAATTCCTGTATCGCGCGAATTAAGTCGCGCACAAAACCCTCTTCTTTCAGCTCCGATGTAAGCTCCATATCAAGCGACACCGCGGAAGAATCACTTTTCGCACTTTCCAGTACGACTTCTTTGACATTTATTTCATCCGCGATAAGCGGAACGACATCATTCCAGAGTGGAATTGGAGGTCCTTTATGCCTGATGGTGAGTTTCGCGAGTGGCTGGCGAACTTTGATGCCGGCCTCCGAGCGCCGCATCAAGGCCATCGTCACAAAATTTCTGGCGAACAGCATCACGGCCAAAATGGCGGGCGCATCGAAATCCAACTCCGGAATCTCCGGCCACGATGCGAGGTGCACGCTCTCTTCATCCTCGCCCTCGCGCACCGCCTGAAACAAGTGTTCGGCAAGAAACGGCATTGATGGTGCAATGACGCGCGCGAGCGTGTGGAATACATACCGGAGTGTCGCGAGTGCCGCTTTAGAATCAGCATTCCCGTTCTTAACGCGCTCGCGGCTTCTTCGGAGATACCACACAGAAAGGTCATCTATGAAAAGTGCGAGCGGACGTACCGCCTTATCGAGCTGATACTTCTCATACCCCTCTGTCGTTTCGCCAATCAGAGCCGCGAGGCGGGCAAGAATCCACTTATCAAGCACATGCTCACTTTTGCTACTGCGCGGGGTTCCACTTTCATAGAGCTTATAAAACGCAAGGACGTTATTAAGCCGTCCGATATTTTTCTTGGCAACTTCATCTACTCCGCTTTCCGCAAAGCACAAGTTTTCTGCCTGCACGACAGGCGATGATAATAGATAGAGCCGGAGTGCGTCTGCGCCGTATTTGTCCACTACCTCCATCGGGTCGGGATAATTATTGAGTTTTTTGGACATTTTCTTGCCGTCTTCCGCCAAGACGATGCCCGTCACGATACAGTGTTTGAATGCCTCCCTGCCGAAGAGCGCTCCCATAAGCACATGCTGGTAGTAAAACCACGCGCGGCACTGGTCTTGCGCTTCGGCGATGAAATCCGCAGGAAATATTCTCGACCAAGGTTCGACCTTGGACTTTCTAAAGGTCGAACCTTTGGAATCTGTCGAAAATTCAAACGGATAGTGAAGTATCGCGAACGGCACCGAGCCGGAATCGAACCATGTGTCCAGTACATCCGGCACGCGTTTCATTTGGCCTCCGCATCCGCCATGCTCGGCGGAGCAGGCAAACGCCACCTCATCGACAACATCTTTGTGAATGTCCGTAACTTTTTCCCCGCTTGCTTTTTCAAGTTCTAGTGCAGACCCGAACACGCGCTCCGCTTTGCACTTTTCGCATCGCCATACGGGAATAGTGTTGGCCCAAAAGCGCTGGCGCGAAATTGAC
Source organism: uncultured Candidatus Saccharibacteria bacterium (assembly GCA_964359415.1). Taxonomy (GTDB): domain Bacteria; phylum Patescibacteriota; class Minisyncoccia; order Phycocordibacterales; family UBA2100; genus UBA10103. Next base: position 5,213 of record CAYHST010000018.1, read on the forward strand.
CAATCGCGCGCGCCTTTTAGCCATTCGCCGAATCTTCCCGCCTTTATATGCGCCGGAGACCATTCAATCTTTTCGGCAGTTTTCAGGAGCTTGTCTTTGATTTTCGTGACAGCAACGAACCAGGAGGAGGTGGCGTAGTTGAGAAGGGGCGTATCGCATCGCCAACAATGCGGATACGAGTGCGTAATATTTTCTTTCGAGAAAAACATCCCGCGTCCTTGTAAATATTTGAGTATCGCGATATCCGCGCCAAGCCGAACCTTGTCGTCTTCAGATTGAGGTTTAACCTCAATTCCGGCAAGGTCTTTAACTTCCGGCCTGAATGTGCCGTCCATGTTGACGTGCTGAACGAACGGCAGATTCTTTTCTTTGCCAATCGTCATGTCGTCTTCTCCGAACGCGGGCGCAATATGTACGATGCCTGTACCCGTTTCCGTCGTCACGAAATCCCCCGCATATACTTTCCATCCGTTCTCGCGATTCTTGAGCGATTTGTCTTTCGAGTAGTAATCAAACAGTGGTTTGTATCCTTTTTTGAATTTCTCTATCAATCTACCACCACGGTATTCCCCGTTATATGAATACTCCTTGCCTTGATACGAAACTCGTTTATATAACCTCTCACTATCAACAGTAAAAAAGCTACTGACTCTCTCTTTCGCTAAGATATATTTCTCATTCCCGCCAACCTCTTTGTATTCGAAATAGATAGTGTCTTTGCTCACCGCAAGCGCAACATTTCCAGGAAGAGTCCACGGCGTTGTTGTCCAAGCCAACAAAAACGTCTTCGGCTCATCAACCAGCTCAAACTTCACTGTCACCGCGATGTCTTTCACGTCCTTGTATCCGTCTGCAACCTCTCCCTGGCTCAATGTCGTCTCGCAGCGCGGGCAGATGTGCATCGAGCGATAACTTTCGTAAATGAGGCCGTCGTCATAGAGTTTCTTGAACGCCCACCATTCGCTCTCCATGTAGGCAAAGTCCATCGTGCGATAGGGATTCTTCATGTCGGCCCAGCGACCAAAGCGCGGGATGATGCGCTCCCATTCGTTGATGAATGTAAAGATTCGTTCTCGACATAGGTCATTAAATTTCTTCACGCCCATCGCTACGATATCTTTTTTCGATTTTGTGCCTATTTCCTTCTCGACAATATTTTCGATGGGAAGTCCGTGGCAATCCCAACCCCATTGACGCTCGACGTGGAAACCACGCATCGTTTTGTAGCGCGGAACCACATCTTTAACCGCGCTCTGCAAAAGATGGCCGTAGTGCGGAAGTCCAGTGGCAAAAGGAGGCCCATCGTAGAAAACGAAGTCGCCCTTGGGCGAGCTTCGTTCAAGAGATTTCTTGAAGATGTCATTTTCTTTCCAAAATGCGAGGGTTGCTTCTTCCCGCTTTGCGGTTTCACTCTTCTTAGCGCTCATTCAGCTATGGTAGCAAACATGACAGGTCTCCGCGAGATTTCCTGGTGGTATACTTTTTTGATGAAGAGGGTTGCTTTCATTACAGGTGCGAACGGACAGTTAGGAAAATCTTTCTATGAAGAAGCGGTGCGGCGATACGGCGAAAACATAGATGTTCTGCTGTTGCAACGAAACCGGCTCGAATACCCCGTACGCCCCCAAGACCGTGCCATACAGGCCGATGCGATAACAGATGCGGAGAAGATAGTTTCCGAAATGAAATCTGTGGATGCTCGTGAATACGGTGAGGCGTATTTCATTCATGCAATCGGAGCATTTGAAACAGAGGGACATCTTGCAAGACATAACATAACGAAAGAACAGCTACGAGAAAAGATGGAGGCATCAAACGTTAAAACCTTTGATAACACCTTGCGTCCGTTTCTCGGCAGGATTGGAAAAAGAATACCCTTGCATATCATTGGATTCGGTTCCACATCAGAGCGATATGCGAGTACATATTGGAACAGCTTTTTGGAGTCAAAAAAGCATCTTCAAATGAAGATGAGAGAACTTGCTCTCAGGTTCCCCAATTTGTACTGCCTATTTGCAAAATTATCCAGCGTAGACACGGGCAACGAGAACAAGCTCCGTCCAAATGCAGACAAGTCTATGTGGCTTGCGTGCGCCGAAGTTGCTTTCATGTGTTTAGAGAAAACTGATGCACAGAGAGAATGGGATAAATATGCGGAACTATCGATTTTTCGGCAGAATCCAGAGAACCTGCGAGAAACCGAGAGTCTGGATGCGATGAGGGAGAGGTGGCGGAAAGAAATGAAGCCACGGACGAGCGGCGGACTAGGAAAAATACAACGGGATGTTCCCGTTTGGGCAATAGAACCGCTCGCATACAGAGGAAAAATTGAAGGAATTGATACAAAGTCTTCGCGCGACGAACTCAAAAAGGCATTAAAGAAGTTAGCGGACAAAGAATTAAAAAGGGAAAGAAAATTCAGGTAGGGCGAATTTGCGTGATAATTAAATATCACGATATGTGTTCTCACTGCGATTATCAATGTTGAGAATGCGGATTTCCGATGCATCCATTGTAAATTTAATCCTCACCCTCCCGACACGAACACGATAGACGGCTGACGAACCCTTGAGTTTTCGCATATCAAGCCCGGAAAAATCACCCCTTTTGATGCGTTCGGCAACAACAAGCACTTTTCGTCGCCGTTCTGCGTCAAGCCGTGCAAGGAATTTATCTATCCTGTGCATGCAAGCGCTTTAGGGATGCTATGACCTTGTCAATCGGCACTCCTTTCTTGTTGAGCTTGGTGAAGTCTACGACGGTTTCCCACACGCCTTCATCGCCCCATTCATCAACAGGAGAAACGCGAAAGATTGGCTTCGAGCGCCTGACAACAAGAAACGATTTCCCCTTTTTCACATGAGAAATATATTGCTCGGTATTCTCTCTTAAATCCTTTAATCCGATTACTTTGGTCATGCTTGAAGTTTATCTTTAGATAATCTTTGTGTCAATCATCAATTACATCCTCTCTGGAGCGGAAATGCCAAGAAGCCACAGGCCATTCTTGAGTGTTGCGCGAACGGCATCTACTATCGCGACTTTGTGCGGGGCTTCTTTCGTTCCGTCCAAAATGTGCACCTGCGCGTACCAGCTGTTGAACGCTCCCGCGAGACCGATAAGATAGTTGACGAGAAGATGCGGCTCAAGTTCGTTCGCCGCGTAGAGAACAACTTCCGGAAATCTTGTAACGAGGCGCGAGACATCATTCGGCTCCAAGGTCACACCTTTTTGGATTTTCAAGGTGACACCTTGAGAATTCGCCTTCTCAACAATGGCATGCGCCCGCGCATGCGCGTACTGCAGGTACGGCCCCGAGTCGCCTTCAAGCGACAGAGCGCGGTCGCGGTCAAAAATAATGTCCTTGCCGGACGCCTGCCTCAATATCTGATACTTCACAGCCGAAACCGCTATCTGCTCCGCAAGCTGTACGGCGTCATCAGCTCGGCTCTCTTTCGCGCGCGCTGTCGCGCGCTCTTTTAGTTCCTCAATGAGCGATTCTCCCGTTATCACATCGCCTGTGCGCGACGACATTTTGCCGAAAGACAAACGCATCATGCCGTGCGACACGTGAACGGTCTTTGCGGCAAGTTCAGGATAAACCTTTGACATCGCATCCAGCAAAACTCTGAAATATTCATTGACTTCGTTTCCCGTGATAACAATCGACTTGTCGTATGGATAGATGTCGTATTTTTTCTTGGCAAGTCCGAGTTCTTTTGCTTCGTAGGTCGGCAGTCCTTTGGAATTTACGAATACTCGCGTATGCAGACCCTTTGCCTTATCCCCTTTATAAACAATCGCGCCGTCGCTCTTTTTAAATGTTTCGGGATGTTCTTCAACTACGCGCTTCCCGAACGGCGCCGTCTCGCTTTCAAAAAAATAGAAGTCAAATTTCGTGCC
>CAYHST010000018.1:9215-16023 GCA_964359415.1 uncultured Candidatus Saccharibacteria bacterium
ACGTCGCCCTGATAATTCGCGCGCTTCACTTCGGCGCCGGAGTACTCTACGAGGCGCGAAATTGACTCCCCGATTGCGTTGCTCATCAGATGCCCGATGTGAAATTCCTTAAAAGGATTCGGGTCTGTGTACTCCACCATCACGCGCGCGCCTTTTTGCGAATCATTCTTTCCCCACGCTTTTTCATCCGCGATTGCTTGTCCTAAAACATCGGTGATGGCATCCGGCGTGAGACGGAAATTTATAAATCCCGGAGCGACTACTTCCACACTTTTGACTCCGCTCAATTCCCCCAATCCTGCAGAAATTTTTTCTGCAAGTTTAATTGGCGGAATGCCAACTTGCTTGGCGTACTGCAAAGCCAAGCCAGTGGCGTAATCGCCGTGCGAAAGTTCTTTCGGCCGTTCGAGTGAGACATCTTCCAGAGAAACCTTGATTTCTGCTTCGTTCAGGGACCGCGCAAGCGCTTGTCTTATTCTTTCAGCGATCAACATATCGGAATTGTAACAGAACGCTACCCCAATACCTCGCGAGCTATGTTCCAAGCATCCGCATCCACCTCCTTTGGCGTGCGATTTGCGTTCACAATATGAGCCTGTTTTCCTATCGCTTTCGCAAATTTCTTAAAGCCTTCGCGAACACGCGCTTGGTATGCCCGGTCTTTTTCGTCAAAACGGTCTTTTTGGGGCTTGCGACCTGCGCGGCGCTTTTCTGCCACCTCCACCGGAATATCAAGAATAATGTATGCATCCGGTTCGTTATTTCCCAAGACCGCCGTGCGCGCATCCCAAAAGAGTTTTGTAAGTTCCGGATGTTTCTCGCCAAAGAGCTGAAAAGCAAAGGTCGAGGAATCAAAACGGTCGCAGATGACGTTCTTGCCCGCCCGCAAAGCCGGCACAATTTTTTCCCGCATGTGCTCCGTGCGCGCGGTCCAGAAAAGAAAGAACTGGGTTGTAACATCCGCAGTTGGAATAAGGTCGTGCAAAAGCAGCTTCCGTATTTTTTCCGCGAGCGGAGCTCCGCCCGGCTCATGCGTTAGCACGGTGTTCTTCCCCATCCTCGCTTGCAAAGATTTCGCGTGCGTGGTCTTTCCGCATCCGCCGATACCGTCTATGACAATGAACTTCCCTTTGCTCACCCCGTTAGAGGCAGGCCCCGTTAGAGGCAACTTCCGTTTTGCATGCATCATAAAAATATATTTTTCACAAGTAATATTGAGGCCTCTAACGGGGCAGGTCGTGGTCGTGTATCGTTCTGTAAAGACATAGACTTAGTAACGTAACAAAGATTGATGAGAAATTTGATTTTGTGTTGCGCGACCGCGGCCTCTAACGGGGCTCATTCACTGATTATGCTCCAAAGGCAGAGCGCGGTCGAGCAGATGAATAGTCAGTAGTTAGTAGTCAGTAGTGAGCGGTCTATAGCCCTCGCTATCCGCTTCACAACTTGCAGTATTGTAGTATTGAAATCTCATGTACTTACATTAGCCGACCGGCTAATGTAAGTACATGATGTTCCCGGTGTTCCCGGTACACAATTAATAAATTAATGCTCGTCTGCGCGCGCAATCACGAAGTGATTCTTTTGATGGCGGAAAATGCTCGGTCTATGTCTTTATCGGCGAATATTGTGCTGAATTCTGTACCGATGGACATCACTTCCACGAGACTTATGCCATCCTCCGCAATCGCTTTAAGTATCGGGTAATACAAGCCAGGCACATTCAAGCTTTGCTCCGGCAGGCGCATCGTAATCGCCGAGAGGCCGCCGATGCGTTTCAGGTATTTCTGATTCTCGAATGAGTGAACGACCTCTTCTTCAATCTCTTTACTCACGACAAGGAGCGACTCGTAGAGTCCTCGCGAAAAATTCAGGAACACGCCTTTTTTATTTTTCGCTATACGCGACACTTTCCCCAACACGCCGGACAAGTCGGCTGAGTTCGGAAAAACGAACTGCACCAAATTGGAGCGCACGGTGATGTCGCTCATCTGTTTCAAGAATCGAGTTCCATACGGAATGATTTTGGAATCCTTCGAGATTCTGTGCAAAGCCATCGCGATGGAGCCCTCGGAAACCTCTTCCAGAAGTATTTTCTCCACTTCCGGTTTTATCCTCCGCGCAATTTGCGCGTTATTAGAGAGCCCCTCCGCCATCGCCTCCGCAAGAAAGGGTGAACGGTGGATTACTCCTTCGACCACTTGGCTTACGGTCCTCATCCCGTTAGAGGCAGGAAGCAAAGCTTCCCGCGCTAGATTTATTGCTACTAATCGACTTTATCGATATGCGACACAGACTCAACAAAAAGCAAGCTTGTCTTCCGTAGCCTCTAACGGGACTCATATGTTACAATCATAACAAATTGGTACAATTCTGTCAATATTCCCCAAAAACTTGTTATAATGTCTTGTAAGGCGCACCATTACCTCTCAATTAGAATAATCATTTAGTGTATGGCTTCAAAAACTACATCGTCACAAAAACTCTCGGTTGGAATCTTGGGTGCGACCGGCATGGTCGGCCAGAGATTTGTATCGCTTCTTGAGAACCATCCGTGGTTCGAAGTGCGCGCGGTCGCGGCATCTCGAAACTCCGCGGGAAAAATCTACGGCGAGGCGGTCGAAGGCCGCTGGAAATACCCTACCCCAATACCGTTAAACACGCGCGACCTAGTCGTCTACTCTGTGGAGGATGACATCGAGAAAATAAAGAGCCGGGTAGATTTCGTATTCAGCGCGATAGAAATGGATAAACACGCTATTCAAATGCTTGAAGAGCTGTACGCTTCCCGCGGAGTGCCTGTGGTCTCCAACAACTCCGCTCACCGCTGGACCAAGGATGTGCCGATGCTCATGCCCGAGATAAATTCCGCTCACCTCGCGATGATTCCAATCCAGCAAAAAAATCGCGGGTGGAAAGACGGATTCATCGTCGTCAAACCAAACTGCTCCGTTCAATCATATATTCCCGCACTGGAAGCGCTCAAGGAATTCGGTCCGCAGGAAGTAATCGTCTCAACTCTTCAGGCCATCTCCGGTGCCGGTAAAACCTTTGAAACCATGCCTGAAATCTTGGACAACGTCATCCCCTTCATCGGAGGCGAGGAAGAGAAATCGGAGAAAGAGCCTATGAAAATATGGGGGCGGATAGAAAACGGAACCTTCGTACTCGCTGAAACGCCGAGAATCTCCGCAACGTGCATCCGCGTTCCGGTCGCGGACGGTCACATGGCTTCCGTTGCCGTCTCGTTCAAAACAAAGCCGACAAAAGAAGCGATACTGAAGCGCTGGCGCAATTTTAAAAACCCGATCGAGAGCCTCAAGCTTCCTTCGTCACCAGAAAAATTCCTGACTTACTTCGAGGAAAACAACCGGCCGCAAACGAAACTGGACCGCGACACCGGAAACGGAATGGGAGTAAGCATCGGCCGTCTGCGAGAAGATTCGATACTGGGATGGAAATTCATTTCACTTTCTCACAACACGATACGCGGCGCGGCAGGCGGGGCCGTCCTCGTGGCAGAACTTCTAAAAACTAAAGGTTACTTGAAAGCTAAACCCCGTTAGAGGCCGCGGTCGCGCGACACACTATCGAATATATTATCAATCTTCATTAAAGTACAAAACCTTATGTCTTTACAATCAACCACACGACCGCGACCTGCCCCGTTAGAAGCTCGCGCGAAAACTCGAGTCTCAAAACAAAAACCGGATTACCGGCTTCTAACGGGGCATGCCTCTAACGGGGCAACAAAAATACCAACTAACATCGTTATAAAATTCGGCGGCACTTCTGTCGCGACCAAAGAAGCGGTTCACGCGATTGTCGCGATAGTTAAACGATACCGAAAATCGAGGCCTGTCGTCGTCGTTTCCGCCCTTCGCGGCGTAACCGAGGGACTGCTCGCGCTTTCTAAATGCCCTAAAGCCCAGCTTTCCGGCCGTATTTCGGGTCTTCGCAACATACACGGAAAATTAGCCGCGGACATTTTCTCGAGGGATATAGATGTGGCCGAGGTTATGGAATACGTTGACTTGCAACTCGCCTCAACGGAAAAAGTCGCGCGCAAAGGCCGATTCAACCCCGAAGCGATGGACAAACTCGTTTCCGCTGGCGAGATTATGTCGTCCTTCATTATTGCGAGAACCCTTGAGATTCATGGCATCAGTTCGAGGCAAATCGTCTCGACGGAGATAATCGTCACCGACGACAATTTCATGCAGGCGGAATTCCAACCGAAAGAGACGGAAAGAAACGCGCGGAAAATTCTTGCTCCTCTTATTCGCCGCAACATCGTGCCTGTGGTAACCGGCTTTCTCGGCTCGACCAAAAACGGCCGCACGACGACGCTTGGGAGGGGTGGTTCGGATTATTCCGCGTCAATTATCGGACGTTCGCTTGACGCGAAAGAAATTCAGATATGGACGGATGTGGACGGAATCTTCACTGCCGACCCTCGCGTAGTTAAAAACGCGCGCATCATAGAGAACATCTCGTACCGAGAAGCGTCCGAAATGGCTGCGTTCGGAGCGAAAGTGCTTCACCCGAGGACCATCAGGCCGGCCGTGGAAAAAAACATCCCCGTGCGCGTGCTCAATACTTTTAACCTCAAGGCTCCGGGAACCCTGGTCAGTCCGCGCAGGGCCGGAACAGGCCTGAAAGCGATAGCGTTCAAAAAAAGCGTGGCATTGGTGAACGTGTATTCGGACTCGATGCTTTTCTCGCGCGGATTTCTTGCGCGCATGTTCGAGGTTTTCGCGCGGCACCAGATATCCATTGATTTGGTTTCTGTTTCCGAAGTCAGCGTTTCAGTAACGTTGGATAATAACAACGGCCACCTTGACGCCGCGGTCAAAGAGCTTGGGACATTCTCAAAAGTTGGAGTGCATAAAGACAGCTTCGGCATGATATCCCTGATTGGAGAAGGCATCGTCTCCACAAGGGATATAATGAAAGACGTATCCGCGCGGTTCAGCGAACACAAAATACCACTGCGGATGATTTCTATGGGAGCGTCTGACATCAACATCAGTTTAGTGATACCCGCGAATGATGTCGTGCGCGCGGCCAACATGGTACACGACGAGTTCTTAAAATAAGGCTTATGGAAATAGCATTATTAGGACATGGAAAAATGGGCACCGAGATCGAACGGCTTGTTCGAGCATCTGGCGCGCATACCGTTGCCATCATCGGTATAAAAGAGCCGGGTGGCGAGATAGATACGGCGGGCCTCCAAAACGCCGATGTTGTCATAGATTTCACGTCTCCTGAAATAGTGCTGAACAATATCAAAACCGTGGCATATGCAGGGAAAAACCTGGTCGTGGGAACCACTGGGTGGCAAGAACACCTGCCGGAGGTAAAGAAAATCGTTCTCGAGAGCGATATCGGCTTGATTTACGGTCAGAATTTCTCTGTCGGAGCGAACATTTTCTTTCGCGTCATCGCTCACGCCACAAAACTTTTTTCCGCGTTTACGGCATACGACGTGTGCGGTTTCGAAATCCACCACGCCGGGAAAAAAGACAGTCCATCTGGAACGGCTCTGCGGACAGCGCAGGAAATCTTGCAAAATTCCAACGTCAAAAAAACGCTTCAAACAGAGCGTCTCGACAGACAGATACGTCCAGATGAACTGCACTTCGCGTCCGTGCGGTCCGGAATTAACCCCGGATTCCATCAAGTAATTTTTGACAGCACAGCGGACGCGGTAACCATCTCTCATTCCGCGCACAACAGGCAGGGTTTCGCGCAAGGGGCAATCCTCGCGGCGGAATTCATTCGCGGGAAAAAAGGGCTTTATACTTTTGATGACGTGATGAAAGCTCGCGGAATTGTATGAAATCCATTAAACTACAGGGGGCCATTACCGCCATCGTCACGCCATTTACAAAAAAAGGCGCGGTAGACTTCCCCGCTTTTAGGAGATTGCTCAAACGCCAGTTGGACGGCGGTATCAACGGCATCGTAGTTTGCGGTTCAACAGGCGAAGCGGTTACCTTGAACGACAATGAATATGCCGCGGCCATTAAATGCGCCGTGGGCGAAATTGCAGGAAAAGTGCCGGTTATCGCGGGCGCGGGCTCAAATAACACGGCACGAGCTATCGAGTTATCAAAAATCGCGCAAGCGCAGGGAGTGGTGGGTCTTCTGCATGTTACGCCCTACTACAACAAACCGACTCCTAACGGATTGGTAGCGCATTACAAAGCGATTAGCAAAGCCGTTCCCCTGCCGGTCATTCTTTACAACGTACCCTCTAGAACCGGTTCTAATGTTCTTCCGGCAATTGTGATAAGAATCGCCAAAGAAGTCCCCGGCGTAGTCGCCGTAAAAGAGGCCTCGGGAAATATCAGCCAGATTAGGGATATTATAAAAGGAGCGCCGAAAGGTTTTATTGTTCTCTCCGGAGACGACGCAATTACCCTTTCGGCAATGGAGCTCGGTGCGAAAGGATGCATCAGCGTAGCCGCCAACGAAGTTCCTGGAGAATTTACCGAGCTCTGTCAAAGCGCGCTTGCCGGCAATTGGAAAAAAGCGCGAGAATTGCATTTGCGGCTATTGCCGCTCATGGATATCAATTTCATTGAGTCAAACCCGATTCCCGTTAAAACCGCCCTCTCTATGATGGGACTTATCAAAGAATCTTTCCGGTTGCCGCTCGTCCCCATGGAAAGTCAGAACAAACCGAAACTGAAAAAATGCCTGCGGAAATTGGGGTTAGTATAAAGAAATTGTTATGCGAAGCGAATTACAAGTTCTTTACCCAGCACCTTCGTTTCTCAATGAAACAAAGGTGCTGGGT
>CAYHST010000019.1:0-7369 GCA_964359415.1 uncultured Candidatus Saccharibacteria bacterium
GTTGAGATAAACGGTGTCAGGTACCGTTTCAGCGTGTTATGATGACAATTGGTGTCAGGCACGCAACAAACACTATATTCGGGGTAATTGGGGTCAGGCACCCCACAAACGCAGTATCTATGGTGTAATCTTGTCAGACACTGTCAAACACTCGGTGTTGGACAGAAGGGGGAACGGAGACACTAACGTCCAAGCCCCGTGTCAAACACTCGGTGTTGGACATGAACTCGGGGTAATTGGAGGAATAAGGGGGTCAGGTACCCTTATTATCTAAGAATAAATGGGGTCAGCCACCATTGTTTCTTCGCCGAAGGCTTCGGAAGGGCGTAGCAGGCACAATTATTTCGTTAAATATGTGTTCTAATCTGTTTTCTATTTTGCATTTCCAAGCCCCGTGTCAAACACTCGGTGTTGGACACACAGCGTACTGTGTTCCCGCGTTAAGGAGCTGTAATAGGCCGCGGAGCGGTATTGCTTCAGCGCTTTCGCCGAGCGGGAAGCGCTTGTCTCCAGGATACACGACAAATCGCCGCGATGCTTTCGTGTCGCGGCAACCGTTCACGAATCCCGCGGTTAGTTTGGGCGCGAGCGTGCGCTTTACCTCTATCGCGGTTATGGCGCCAGAAGCATCTTCTAATAGAAGGTCTACTTCTGCTCCTGCGAGCGTTCGATAGAACCACGCGCGTACGTTCCTGTCGGCGACGGCGAGAATGTTCTCAATCGCATATCCCTCCCAGCTCGCTCCGACAACCGGATGCGAGAGCAGGTTGTGCGCAGTGCTGATATTGAGAAGCGCATGGAGGATACCAGAATCGCGGATATAGATTTTCGGCGATTTCACCATTCTCTTCCCGATATTCGCCTGCCACGGGTACACAGCGCGGACAAGAAGCAAATCCACGAGCAGGTCAGTGTAGCGCCCGATAGTCTGCCCGGACACGCCTAGTCCTGCTCCGAGGCGCGACATGTTCAACAGTGTGCCTTGATTGTGCGCGAGCATAGTCCAAAATCGCCGAAGCGTTTCTGTAGGGATGCGCGGCCCGAGTGCGGGGATATCGCGTTCAAGATACGTGCGAATGAATGCTTCGCGCCAGAGAAAACTCGCCGCATCATCCTCTGCAAGAAAACTGTCGGGGAATCCCCCTCGTAACCAGAGCTTGTCCGACAACGGCGCATCGCCGCCTACTTCAAGTTCGTCAAACCCGGAGAGGTGCAGGTAGTCGACTCTGCCGGCGAGCGTCTCGGCCGATTGTTTGAGCAATTCGATTGAAGCGGAGCCGAGGAGAAGGAATTGCCCGGTGCGCTGTCCCGATTCGCGCCGTTCGTCGATAACGCCTCGCAATGTGGTGAATATCTCCGGGGCGCGATGTACCTCGTCAATAATCACCAGATTGTGTTGATGCGCCCTGAAAAAAAGATCCGGTTCAGCGAGCTGTGCCGCGTCACTGGGGCGCTCAAGGTCAATATAGATAGCGTGCCCTTCTGGCAGAGTGCTGGCGATACTCTTGGCTAATGTCGTCTTGCCGACCTGCCGAGGGCCTAGAACGCCAACGGCCGGGAACCTGTCCAACGACGCGATAACTTCTCCCTGTGCGTGTCTTTGTATCATATGGTAAATCTACCACGGCATAGTGGATTTACAAGCGGGGATAGTGGAAATGTGGAAATGGGGGAAATGGGGTCCCTCCTTCGCCGAAGGCTTCGGAAGGGCGCAGTAGCCACCATTAATTTGTTAAATATGGGTTCTAATCTATTTTGCATTTCCAAGCTTTGTGTCAAACACTCGGTGTTGGACAGTGGCGGGGATAAAGGTGTCAGGAACCTTTTCCCCACCTTTTCCCCCAGCTCATGGAGCTTCCACCTCTTTTCATCTGTTGATTGCCCAAACTCTCTATTTTTGCGCATATGCAACACATGTTAAGTGCATTCAGAATTAGAACTCGACCGCCGCTTTGCGCAAGGGTGGTTATGCTACAATCGATTTTATGAACGTTATCGTGGTTGCCAATTGCCACAGCACCAAATTCGCGAATCAGAAAATCGCGAATTGGTGCTGGATGCTCGAAATCACAACTGCGCTTCGCGCAGGTGATTTTGGCAGAAGATGAACCTTATGTCTGGAAAAACTATCGTGGTGGCCAATTGGAAAATGAAACCATCTTCGTTTCGGGACGCGAAAAAGCTTTTTGACGCGACGAAGAAGGTAGCGGAGAAATGCCCGAAAGCTTCTTTGATAGTGGCGCCCCCGTCGCTCTATCTGCGCGAACTTGCCTCCAATTATCGCGGAAAGCGGATTTCTTTCGCGGTGCAGAACGCGCGCGCTGAAGCAAGCGGCGCGTTTACCGGCGAGATTTCACTGGCGCAAGCCAAAGACGCTGGCGCCGCATACGCTCTTGTCGGACACTCGGAGCGCAGAGCGATGGGGGAAACAAACGAAGATACCGGAAAGAAAGTATTTGCGGCGCTTGCGCAGAAAATAATGCCAATTTTGTGCATCGGCGAGCGCGAGCGCGTTTCGGGCGGCGAGCATTTCAGTATTGTCGCGGAGCAATTGCGAGCCGGGCTTGCCGACGTGGCACCCGCAAAGATTTCCAAAGTGATTATCGCCTATGAGCCAGTGTGGGCCATAGGAGGCGAGACCACGATGAGTCCTCGCGACATGCACTCAATGTCAATTTTCATCAGGAAAACGATAGTCGGCATTTACGGAGACATCGGACATTCCACAAAAATCCTTTACGGAGCGTCCGTGGGCGAAAAAAACGTGCTCGCGATGTTGCGCGAGGGCAATGTGCGCGGATTTATCGTAGGACATGTAAGCACCGACCCCGAAAGATTTGCAGCTTTATTAAAAGTAATACAAAATGAATCTTAAAATTATGCGCTGTATAGATGAATTATCGGCGGGAGAACTCAAAGGAAAGCGCGTTCTTATCCGCTCCGACTTCAACGTGCCGCTCGGCGCGGATGGAGAGGTTGGCGATGTTTTTCGCTTGCGGCGCGGATGGGAAACCATCAAATATCTTTCGGAGCGCGGCGCGAGAGTCATTATCATTTCTCACGTCGGGCGCGACCCGGAGCAGTCAATCGAACCGGTTGCGAGAGCGCTGAAAAGATTCGGCGCGGTAGTTTATGTTCCGGACATTACGGGCGCGGCCGCGAAGGGCGCCGTGGCATCTATGCGCGACGGCGAAATCCTTCTTCTGGAGAACCTGCGCCGCGACCCGCGCGAAAAAAAGAATGATGAATCTTTCGCGCGCGAACTGGCAAATCTTGCGGAGATTTACGTCAGCGACGCGTTCGCCGTATCTCACCGAGAGGACGCGTCTCTTGTCGGCGTTCCAAAATTTTTGCCGAGCTACGCGGGGTTGCTCATGCGGGACGAGATTTCGCATCTCACGGAAGCGCTCAAGCCGCCGCAACCCTCCATCGCGATAATCGGCGGGGCGAAATTCGAGACGAAAGACCCGATAATCCGCCTCTTTCTTGAGAAATACTCGCATGTCTGCGTCGTGGGCGCCATCGCGAGCGACTGCCTTAAAGGCAACGGATTCCCGGTCGGCCGCTCGCGCGTTTCAGAGCACATGCCCGCACCGGATGTATGCGAGAACCCGCTTTTGCTCGCACCAGTGGATGTTACGGTAGAGAATTCCGATAAGCAGGTCTCCGTAAAAAAGCCGCAAGATGTTCTGCCCGACGACAAGATAGTGGACATCGGGCCGGACACGGTAGCTACTCTTGCGCCCCACATCGCGAAAGCGAAATTCATAACGTGGAACGGACCGACGGGCATTTTTGAAGAAGGATTTATTTCAAACACAAGCGCGATCGCGGTTCTCATCGCGAAACGCATAGAGAAAGGGGGGGCGCACAGCGTTATCGGCGGCGGCGACACGATTGCCGCGCTTCAGGAATCCGGCGTGCCGGAAGAGAAATTGGGATTCTTCTCCACTGGCGGCGGCGCAATGTTGGAATTTTTGCTGAAAGGAACTCTTCCTGCAATTGATGCGCTAGGATAGGAAATAAGCCAAGTATTGGCGCCATTGACACGTTACAAGGTAAGCCCTAATATCCAATCAGGGAAAAGGGGCAAGTTTGTAGTATCACCCGGGGGAAACCCCACAACCACGAAGGAGAGAAACAATGGCAGAGAGAAGACGGCTCCAAATGGAGCTTTTGAAAAATGCGGCGAAATTCATTGGCGAAGGGACAATCGCAGCAAGCGGAGCGAGGCCGGATTTGGACGTGGCATGAGATGCCCTCGAAAAGGCCGAGCGAGACATCCATTCGGCCCGCGAAGCCATAACCGCGAGTCAGAGGGAGCTGGTCGAATTGACCAGGGACCTCGAAAAGTTGCGGGGGAAGATTATCACCGACTCCAGGCTTCACGCTCGGAACAAGGCAGATTAATCATCCGTCGCCAAAGATTCACAGAGCCACAGATTCCGATGAGGACCGGAGGACGTGGCTCTTTTCATTTGTCCGTAGCAATCTGCGGAGATTAGACCCCCGGGAATTAATAAAACTTTAAGGTAGCCGGGACAGGATTTTAGTTTGTACCGAGACGGCCTCGTCTTTTTTGTATGAGGATTGGTGCCAGAGTTTGAATCCGTCTCCTTTAAACCGCGGGATTATGTGAACGTGCAGGTGGTCGACGACTTGCCCCGCGTGCTCGCGATTGTTCATGTGGATATTAATACCATCGACAGCGAGTGCTTTCTCTATAACGCCGGCGAGTTTGCGGACTGTATTCGTGACCGCCGACCAATCATCCGTCGGCACGTCAAAAATATTTCGCGAATGTCGTTTTGCGACAACGAGAGTGTGGCCGGGGTTGACCGGCTGGATGTCCAAGAACGCAAGCGTCGCGCCGTCCTCGTATATCTTATACATCGGCAATTCGCCCTTTACGATTTTGCAGAAGATACAATCGGACATACGTATTCAGTATACCGTATACTGTATGCCGTATACAAAATACAAATATGGAACTTTCTGGATTTTTACGCACGCTACTCGCTAAACGAGGAATCGAATCGGACGAGGCGGTGAAAGCATTTCTCGCTCCCAACTACGACTCCCATACCCACTCGCCGTTTCTGTTGGAAGGAATGGACAGGGCAGTCGCGAGAGTGCTTTTGGCGATAACGCGCGGGGAGCGAATCGCCGTTTACGCAGACTTTGATTGCGACGGCATTCCAGGCGCGGCTTTGCTTTCCGATTTTTTCGAGAAGATAAAATACGGAAATGTTGAAACATACCTGCCGCATCGCGACAGAGAAGGGTACGGATTTCACATAGAGGCAATAGAAGAACTCGCGACCCGCGATGTGAAATTGATAATTACAGTGGATGTCGGGACAAACGCGGCTGAAGCAGTGGCTCGCGCAAGGAAACTTGGCATTGATGTTATCGTAACTGACCATCACGAAGTTATTGGGCCGCCGCCTCAAGCAGTTGCGGTTCTTAATCCAAAAATCTCTCCGTATCCGTTTCCGCATTTGTGCGGAGCCGCGGTCGCGTTCAAGCTTGTGCAAGCATTGCTCATTGAGGGGCGCAAACACAGCACTCCGAATTTTCGCGATGTTCCGGTCGGATGGGAAAAATGGCTTTTAGATTTGGTTGGCATCGCTACGATTGCCGACATGGTTCCGCTCACGGGCGAGAACAGGACTCTCGCGCACTTCGGCCTTCAAGTTTTGCGAAAATCTCCGCGCCCGGGAATTGTCGCTTTATGCAACTGTTTGCGACTGCGCAAAAACGAAATTACTGAAGACGACATCGGATTTTCATTCGCTCCCCGCATCAACGCCGCGTCGCGCATGGACGAGCCGGATGCCGCGCTCAAATTGCTGACGACGAAAGACCATGATGAAGCTCTCAAAATCGCGCTCCATCTTGAAAGATTGAACACGAGCCGAAAGGGAATCGTGGGCGGAGTTGTGCGCGAAGCCAAAAGGCGCGTGCGAGAGCGCTTTCGCGCGGACGAGCGCGTCGTCGTCCTTGGCGATACCGATTGGAAACCGGCGCTTCTGGGGCTTGCGGCAAACTCTGTGATGGAAGGACGAAGCGGTGTCGTATGCCTGTGGGGGCGCGACGCGCAAGGCCGACTCAAGGGCTCATGCCGCTCCGACGGAAGCATTTCTGTCGTTGAACTTTTTGCGAATTCCGGCGACTCGCTTTTGGAGTACGGCGGACACAACGCGGCTGGCGGCTTTTCCGTCTCGCACGAGCGCGTACACACGCTTCACGAAGTGCTGGTCCTCGCATCAAAAGATTTGTGGCGAGTAAACGAGGGCGGGAATGTTGAACCCAGTTCTGATGCGCGCGCGGCTATTTCAGAAGTGACCCCGGCGCTATTCAAAGAGATAACCTCCTTTGCTCCGTTTGGAATCGGGAATCCGAAACCAGTGTTTCTTGTCACGGGCGCCACCGTTTCCGATGTCCGCGTATTCGGACGAACAAAAAATCACATTGAAGTCCTGCTTTCGTGCGCGCGTACGGGCGCCTCCGCGCGCGCGTTTGATTTCTTCAAGACTGCCGAATCATTTACGCACGCGCCGCGAGTCGGCGATAACGTGAACATTCTCGCTACCATTGAGCGCGATTCATTTCGCGGAGGCCTCGCGCTTCGGATTGTTGATATAACGCTGGCCTCCCAATAATTGAGTGCTATTATTATCGCAATGGAATTTTCAGCTAGCGACATGATTCGTTTCGGGTGGGAGACTTTCAAGAAGCGCCCGTGGTTTTTTATTCAGGTGATGGTTGTGCAGGTCCTGCTTACATGGGCCATTAATGTTCTCTCCGCGCAGTTCTCGGACGGTAGCGCCTTGTCATTTATCGGCACCGCCTTAAGAATCGCACTTTCCATGCTTTTGAGCATGGGCGTGACGGCGCTCCTGCTTAAGGCGCATGACGCGGTTGAGTCCGCAGCCCTGGAAGATTTATGGCACCCGCGGCCTTTTTGGCAATACTTGGGAGCCGGGCTTTTGTACGGACTCGGCATATTTGTTGGCATCATCCTGCTGATAATTCCTGGCATAATCGTGTTGCTCACATATCAATTCGCAAGCTACGTCGTTGTTGACCGTAATTTTGGCCCGATTAAAGCACTGAAAGAAAGCGCGCGCATCACGCGCGGACACCGCTTAGAACTTCTTCTGCTTTTCTTGCTTGTTCTTATTTTGAATATCGCGGGCTTGCTCGCGCTTGTAGTCGGTCTTTTCGTAACGATTCCCGTAACTATGCTCGCGGTCGTACACGCATATCGCACGTTGGAACATAAGGCGAGCGAAATTACTCCAGCCCCTGTTGTTTAACATGGAGCGAGTTGTTATTTACACAGACGGCGGAGCCAGGAACAATC
>CAYHST010000019.1:7469-15325 GCA_964359415.1 uncultured Candidatus Saccharibacteria bacterium
GGAGCCAGGAACAATCCCGGACCCGCCGGCGCAGGAGCTGTCATCGTTGACGGCACAAAAAGATTTGAGCTGAAGAAATTCCTCGGCAATCAGACCAATAATTGGGCGGAATACGAAGCGGTGGCGCTTGCTCTCATGGAGGCGAAGAAACGCGGATTTGCAAAACGAGAAATTGAAGTTCGACTAGACAGCCAACTTGTCGCCGAACAGCTGTCAAATAATTATCAAGTGAAAGAGGCGACACTCTGGCCGCAGTACATGAAAGTCCACAATTTGTTGGTTGCGCATTTTCCCGGCGCGATTTTTACATACATCCCGCGCGAAAAAAACAAAGAAGCCGACCGGCTTGTGAACGAAGCGATTGACATGTCCCGTTAGAGGCGGTTCCCGAGGTGACTCCTTGGCATTTGCAAGGTGTCTCCTCGGGAACTTATCCAAAAATGAAACAAAACATCCTCTTCGCAGTTATCCTCGGATTTCTTGCGGGAGTTTTCGCGCGCTCTTTTTTTCTGCTTGGATATTCGGTGGCGGGATTCTCGGTGATTCTTGCCACAGTCGCATTTATTTTTGCATATCTTGATAACACGAAAAGAAAATCACTAATAATTTTTGCTGTCGCACTCGTTGCATTTGCAGGAGGCATCTTGCGAATGAACAGCGCGGTGCTTGTCGGCGATCCGGAACTCACGAATCGTCTCGACAAAAAAGTTACGATTGAAGGAATTGTTTCCGATGAGCCGGATGTGCGCGAGAGCAACATCCGCATTTCATTGGATGCAGACAAACTTCAAGCCGCCAGCCCCGTTAGAAGTCTCGCCCGCGCTAGCGCGCCCGAAGGGCCTACGGGGCAGGATACTTCTAACGGGGCCAGCACCACAATTTCTGTCAGAGCGGGAGTTCTCGTTGTGGCTCCGCCGAATACGAGCGTGAAATACGGAGACCGCGTGCGCGCAGAGGGAACAATTCGCCTTCCGCAAGCGTTTGAAATTGGAGATGGACGGCAATTCAATTATCCCGAATATCTCGCCAAAGATGGAATCGGATACGAGCTTGCGTTTGCGCAGGTTACGGCCCTGCCTGGCGAAGACGCAAATGTGGTAAAAGAGTCCGCGATTTGGTTGAAGCAAAAGTTTCTGGAGGGCCTGGGGAATTCTCTCGGCGAGCCGCAGGCGGGGCTGGGAGGTGGCATTACAGTTGGTGCGAAGCGCGGCCTCGGCAAGGAGCTGTCGGATATTTTTATTACCGTCGGCCTTATCCATGTCGTTGTTCTTTCTGGCTACAACATCATGCTCGTCATGAACGGCGCAATGCGGCTCTTTTCCCGCGCGCCGCGATTGTTCAGATTATTCCTTGGCGCGTTTATCGCGCTATTCTTCGCACTCATGACAGGCGGCGCTTCTTCCTCGGTGCGCGCCGCCGCGATGGCGGTCATCGGCGTGATAGGGCGAGTAACTGGCCGTTTATACTTCGCCACGCGCGTTCTTGGAATCGTGGCGCTGGTGATGGTAATTTGGAATCCATTTATTCTTGCGTTTGATTTGGGTTTTCAGCTGTCGGTTCTCGCGACACTCGGTCTTATCTGGTTCACGCCGATTTTCTCCGCGCGTTTGAAATGGATTACCGAAAAATTCGCTCTGCGCGAAATTGCCGCGTCCACTCTCGGCACACAGCTTGCCGTCCTCCCCTTGCTTCTGTATCAAAGCGGACAATTCCCGCTATTTTCACTTCCTGCAAACCTGCTGGCGCTTATCGCAGTTCCGCCCGCGATGGCTGCTACCGCCATTGCATCCGTCGCCGGACTTGTAGCAGAGCCAATCGCTACAT
This sequence comes from uncultured Candidatus Saccharibacteria bacterium, assembly GCA_964359415.1. Classification (GTDB taxonomy): domain Bacteria; phylum Patescibacteriota; class Minisyncoccia; order Phycocordibacterales; family UBA2100; genus UBA10103. The sequence continues at coordinate 9,294 of CAYHST010000019.1, forward strand.
TAATCGCATTTCCCGCATACGTTCTTCTCTCATATATTATTGAAGTAGCAAAATTCTTCGCCTCGCTCCCATTCGCATCTCTCGCGATAGGCGCATTCAGCGCGTGGTGGATGTTTCTGGCGTATGCGCTGATGTTTGGCTCGCTCATCTACATACGCAACAAGAATGGCCGGGAGCAAGCTCCAGGCCATTCGTAAAACCACGTAACCTATTCGGTTCCACCGCGGTGGGCAATGAGCCATTCGTGTTGTTCTTGAGTGAGGCTGGGATTGCGCTCGTTTCTGCTTGCATCAGGGGGCGTGAATCCCTTGCCGGTCGCGTGTGGCACGGGTTCCGATGGGTATTGCAACACGTTGCCTGCCGTCGGCAAGATGGTCTTTTCCCTCTCCCCCAGCCTATTCGGTGTTCCTGGGGAGGGCAAAGAGGGCGGCGGAAATCCGTCGTGGTAATCTGCGTTCACATCCGGCGACCTGTTAGCCGCCACATCTTCAAGCAATTGCATGCGGGTCATCGCATTCTCCTTGAACAGGGTTAGTCAACGACCAGAAGGATCTGGCCTTTTTGAACTATATCATCGGAATATTCTTTGGGAAGTTTTATGTCTGTGGATGCCAAACCCGACTGCCTCAGCTCCAATTTCCCGTGTCAAAATTATTTTGTCGCTTCCACAAAGCGCCTTTCTATAACCTCCCAATTCAGATTCTTGAAGAACGCATCAATGTACTTGCCTTTGCCCCCCGCGGAAAATTGGGGTCAGGTACTGGTTTCCCCGACTCTATCAGCCACAATTTCCTGTGTCAAAAAGTTATCCGCGCTGGCCGATCCAGAGATAGTACTTGGCCAAATAGTCTTTTGGTCCTTTTTGGCGGGATACATTAGAATGATTTCGTAGCGCCGTTATGGCACTTCCTATTTCTCTCGCGATATATTTCGCCCGTTGTTTACTTTTGTTATCTTGAAATGCTATACCCTGTAATGAGAACGCTCTCCCGTTGAGTCTGATGAAGATTGTCTCTCTTTGATCCAGTGTCAATCCGGCCTCTGCAATGGCAAGTACCATTTTCCCTATGGCTGCACGGGTAGTTTCTTGAGGTGATTCAGCTCCTAGTTCATGTACGGCTTCGACCGCAGCTTCATAGTCAGGTTTTTCATTACCCGCTTTTATAGCGTCCATTCCCATGGTGTTTCTGCGGATTACTTTTGCGCTTCCGCGAAGCGCTTCTCCATCATGTCCCAATTCAGGTTCTTGAAGAATGCGTCAATATATTTTCCCTTGCCCGCGGCTCCGTAGTCAAGAACAATTGGGGTCAGGTACTGGTTTCCAGTTGTAATTGGTGTAATTGGGAAACTGGGGTCAGAAACTGCAGTAATTGTCAGTAATTGGGGTCAGGCACCAAACAAAAAAACTGGGGTCAGGTACTGGTTTCCCCGACTCTATCTCTATCAGCCACAATTTCCCGGAATTGGGGTCACGGAATTGGGGTCAGGCACCCAACAAATGCGATTTTCGTGGTGTAATATTTTTGCACCAATTAGAGACGACTATTGCGTTACCGCAAACCGTTTCTCCATCACATCCCAATTCAGATTCTTGAAGAATGCGTCAATGTATTTTGCTTTGCCCTGCGCTCCGTAATCTAAAATGAACGCGTGTTCCCACACGTCAAGCGCGAGGATTATCGGGAGAGTGACGAAGTGCCCCTGATGCTGTTCGCCGGTGAAGCCAACGAGAAACGCATCGGCCTCTTTGTCGAAATTGGGGTCAGGCACCCAACAAACGCTATTTTCGTGGTGTAATATCTTGCGGAAATTATGACTGCACCTCCGCAAACCGCTTTTCCATCACGTCCCAATTCAGAGGCCGTACTTAGCCAAATGGTTTTCCTGTTCTCTTTGCCGAGCAGCATTTGAATGCTTTCTTAGTGCAACAACAGCGTCTCTTATCTCTTGCACGAGATACTTCGCAAGTTGATTGCGTCTATTCTTAAGGTCTAACTTTCTTGCAAGAAGGGAAGCCTTCTCGTCTAGCTTAGCGAAAATTACCTCCTGCTCTCCAAATGTTAAGCCGGCCTCCACAATGGCCCTTACCATTTCTCCTATGGCCGCATCTGTAGTTTCTTGAGGTGATGCAGGACGTAGGCTAAGTGCGGCACCCACGGCAACTTCACAGGCGGTCTCCTCGTTACCGGACTTCATCTCGTCTATCCCCATAGTATTTCTGCAAGAAATGCCTGCATTCCTAAATTATGGTTACACTTCCGCAAATCGTTTCTCCATCACGTCCCAATTCAAATTCTTGAAGAACGCGTCAATGTATTTTCCTTTGCCCGCCGCTCCGTAGTCAAGAATGAACGCGTGTTCCCACACATCAAGCGCAAGGATAATTGGAAGCGTTACGAAATGCCCCTGGTGCTGTTCGCCGGTAAATCCAATCTGAAATGTTTTGGCGATTGGGTCAAAATACAGAATTGACCACCCCGGTCCCCGCATCATTCCGACTTGTTTTATCTGTATTATTGCCATATCTGCACTCTCGAAATCTTTTGCGAGCGCAGTCGCGAGCGAGCCGCTTGCATTGAAGGCAGTCAGACTGCCTTCAAATTGTGCAAAATAGTTTTCGTGCAAGCGCATCCCGCCGAATTCAAACGAGCGGCGGCGAATGAGTTCGGAAAGCGCATGTGCGTGTTTCTCCGTATCTTTTGCATACTCTGGCAAAAGTGCTGAAATGGCGTTGAAATTCTTTACGTAGCCCTCGTACAATCCGATGTGCTGTTTGACGGATTCGTCGGAAATCCCATCCAGCGAAGGTAGATTAAACTTCTTCGCTTCATATGTATGCATAGGCGATAAATCAAAATGTAAAAATCAAAATCCAAAATGATAATACGGCAAGTATAGCACGCTCATTATCACGCGCGGAAATAACCGCGGACGTCTGTACCAAACCTATGCGACCGCATAGGTTTGGTACAGAAGAATTCCACCTTTTTCATTACAGGTTTGACAGGGTTGTTTAACAGGGTCTGACATTACACTTTGCATTTTGGCCTTTGCGCTTTACATTTAAAAGATGCGTCCCGTTAGAAGCCGCGGACGCACAATCTCATGACCTGTCAAACAATCGTGATTAATAGGAATAATCGAGCAAGATGCGGACACGTTATGCTGTCCACGTCCTGCTTCTAACGGGATGCGCCGAAGCGTGAAGATTAGCCTGCATGCAATTCTGGCGCTTCTTTTCCTCACGGCATGTATTTGGTACGCAGTTATTCAAGAATCTCGAAATGGCCTCCTGACAGTCTCTTTTCTTAATGTCGGACAAGGCGATTCCATATTTATTGTCGCGCCATCCGGCAGGCAGACGCTCATAGACGGCGGAGCGAACAGTATCGTCCTGCGCGCGCTTTCCAAGGTTATTCCGTGGTATGATCGCACGATTGATGTCGTAATCCCGACTCATCCAGATGCCGACCACATCGGCGGATTGGTGGATGTTCTACAGCGCTACAAAGTAGGAACGATTGTTCACTCTGATGTGGAAGGGGATACGGCGACCGCGAAAGCGCTGGTAGACGCGACAGCGAAAGAAGACGCAGTGAAGGTTACCGCGCGGCGAGGGCAAATAATAAATCTTGGCGGTGGAGCGTATCTTGAAGTGCTTTTCCCCGACAGGAGCGTCACGCATGTGGAAACAAATACCGCATGTGTTGTCACCCGTCTCGTTTATGGAAAAACGTCATTTATGCTCTCCTGCGATGCACCGAAGGAAATTGAAAATTATCTGGTGCGCCTAGATGGCGCCGATTTGCATTCCGATGTTCTGAAGACAGGACATCACGGTTCAAAGAATTCTTCATCGGAACTTTTTGTCGGATTTGTGAATCCTACATATGGAGTTTTCTCGCGAGGGTGCAAAAACAAATACGGTCATCCGGCGCCCGAAGTTGTCGCGCTCTTCGAGCGCTTCGGAATCCCTACATCAGACACCTGCAAAGACGGCACGATTACCTTCGTGTCGGATGGTCAAACAGTTATGAAAAAGTAGTGTTCCTTATATGCTTATTCGCGCGAATAAGCATATAAGGAACAGGAAGAAAATAAATATTATTTCGCCAAACCAGCCAACTTTAGTGTCAGATGCGCACCTCGTTTCTTCATCGTTTTAAGGCCTTTTGCGGAAACCATTATTGTCATTTTTTTGCCGAGTTCGGGAATGAAAAGGGTCTTCTTCTGAAGGTTTACCTGGCGGCGGCGCTTGCCGGTAGGGTTGAATTTAGTTGCACGTACTCTATTAGAATACCCTCCGCCAACGAGGCTCGTTTTACCTGTGATGTCACAAATTCTTCCCATATTTTATTTATACAGGACTGTTATGCCTGCCCCGTAGTGAACCGAAAGTTCTACTTCGGGGTCGCAAATTCGTCCCATACAAGTCCGCGCATACTAGCGCGGACGAAGTGAAAAGTCAAAAAAATCGTCCTGCACATTTCTTTCTCGACAATAAGGATTAACCTCATTCCTTATATGCTTATTCGCGCGAATAAGCATATAAGGAATTGAAGGGGCGAAATGTGGTAACATAAAATGTCTTATGGAGATCATCAATGCTGTTTTTCTCGTCGCCATCATAATGTTCTCTGCTGTTATTCATGAGCTGATGCATGGTGTTGCCGCAAATAAATTGGGCGACCCGACTGCTCGGCTTATGGGTCGGCTTACGTTGAATCCGCTTGTACATCTGGACATGTTTGGCTCCATTCTTCTACCCGTCGTTCTTACTCTCACCAATTCGCCGATACTTTTCGGCTGGGCGAAGCCGATTCCGTACAATCCTTACAACCTCCGGCCGGGAAGATGGAGCGAAGCGATTGTCGCGGGCGCCGGACCTGCGTCCAATCTCGCGATTGCACTTATAAGCGGAGCTTTCATTCGTTCCGGAATTCTTCCCGCCGGACAGATTGAGGTTGTTTTCCTCATCATCGTAGTTAACGTCATGCTTTTCCTTTTCAATCTTATTCCAATCCCGCCGCTGGACGGTTCTAAAGTACTTCCTGCAATCCTGCCACGGTCACTCTCTGCAGGATACGACCAATGGAGAATTAGAATGGAGGGCAATCCCTTCATGGGCATGGGAGTCGTCCTCATTATCGTTCTTCTGCTCGGCGGCGCATTCGGGAGTTTAGTGTACGCAATCGCGCATGCAATTGCGGGGATTTGAATAGCTCAATAGTCCGTTAAGAAAAGCATGAATGAAAATTTGAATAATAGAGGTAAGAGACTTCAGAGTCCCGAACGGCGGGCCTTTTTTAGGAAAATAGCGGAGGGGGCAAGTCTTATAACCGTCGGTGGAGTAGCCGGATATTTCATGGGACGTGCTATGAAAGGGTCTGTGTCTAAGGAAAAGCCTAAAATCTTGCCGAAAATCCCGGATCGCGTCAAAGACGATTTAATCGCAGTTGATAAGCGTACGTGGATGAGTAAGGGAGCAAGAAAATTCTTAGACGACAATAATGACTCTCTTAAATTTAATACAAGGACGGGGATTCTCACGGTTAAGGTAAATAGAGACACTCCAATAGAACGAGTGGAAATTATAGAACCTGAGAACAAGCTACAGATGAAAGAGATTCGCCTTATTGCTAGCAGTGACGGGTTTACACTTGGTGTCTATTACTTAAATGAGGGGGGCAAAAGCGGCACAAGTATAACGGTTCGTCTGCTACCAAATACAGAATTTGAGATCGAGAATTACGATTTTTAGGTTGCACAATGAAGCCATCTATAGTAGATTGCTGGTGCGCGCGATGCGCGCATTTCATTTCAATGTCTACAATCAATCAGCTCGCGCGCAGAGGGCGCAAACAGAAAACGTGGCGGACGAAGACCATCGCCCTGTCGCGCGGTTTCAATACCATCGAAAATCGGCCAAGTTACTTTAATGCTCCGTTCAAGCGGGGCGTATGTACGCGCGTGACGACAAAGACCCCTCGCAAGCCGAACTCCGCCATCAGAAAAATCGCTCGTGTCCGCCT
>CAYHST010000020.1:0-15093 GCA_964359415.1 uncultured Candidatus Saccharibacteria bacterium
TATTTGAGAAAAATTCTCTGCGCACGAGGGTCGCGTTTGAAACAGCCGTCAGCGCTCTCGGAGGACATCCGATTTTCCTTTCCGGAGACAATATATTGTATAGGGCAAAAAGCGATACGAGCCGCGAGAGCATCGGCGACATCACGCAGAATCTCGACCGTCTCGCGCACGGAATAGCCGCGCGCGTGAACAATCATAAGTCGCTTACCGATATAGCGGGATACTCCAAAAATCCCGTGATAAATCTTCTTTGCAACGAGCACCACCCGACGCAGGCGCTCGCCGACCTCATGGCCATAGAGTGGCACAAGGGAAAAACAACAGGGCTCAAAGTCGCGTTCATCGGAGACGGCAACAATGTCGCGACATCGCTCATGGACATCTGCGCCGTCATGGGAATTGATTTTTCCATCGGCAGTCCCGCTGGTTACGAAATGCCGAAGAAGTTCCAAGACATTGCAAAGGGCATAGCCGCGCAATCCAGCTCCAAATTAGAATTCACAACAGACCCGAAGAAGGCCGCCGACGGAGCCGATGTCATCTACACCGACACGTTCGTATCCATGGGCGACGAAGCGGAGAGCAAGAAACGCATTTCCGATTTCAAGTTATACCAAGTCAACGCCGAAATAATGAAATGCGCGAAGAGCGACGCGATTTTCATGCACTGCCTGCCGGCGCACCGCGGAGAGGAAGTTGCGGCGGAAGTTATCGACAGCAAGCAGTCGGTTGTATTTGACCAGGCCGAATGCCGCCTCCACATCGCAAAGGCGCTTTTATACCTGCTCTATAAGTAGCTATGCCAATTCTGGCAGTCAGACTGCCAGAATCTCGGTATTTATCTTGTTCCCAAAATCTATTCTAGTATTTTGCAAAATACTAGAATAGATTTGCATTCACTCTGTGGTCATTCGCCCGTACGCAACTTTCTTCAAAAAATGCTCGTGAAAGAGCGTGGTGGTCAGTTCCGGATGAAATGCGAGCGCCAAGTAATACTTTCCTTTTGATTCCTCCTCGCACGCGATTACTCCGCCCTCGCATTCGGCGAGGACGCGGACATTTTTCCCCGCCCTCGTAATTTTCGGCGCGCGGATAAATATCGCATGCATCGCGCCGAGAGTCGTTTTGATTTCCGCTTCAAATGAATCGTTTTGCCTGCCGTAGGCATTCCTCGCGACCTCAATATCCATCAGCTGAAGAGTCTCTTGGTCTTTAGTTTTATTCCGGACATTTTTGGAAAGGATAATTGCTCCGGCGCATGTCCCGAAAATATTTTTTATCTTTTTGATTTCGTCAAAAATGCCTTCCCTCTCGCAGAGTTTATGAAGCGTCGTGCTTTCGCCTCCCGGCAAAATCAGGCCGTCCAAGCCGGCGAGGTCTTTTTTCTCTCTCACCGAGACAACCGCGACATTTTTCCGCAGTTTTCGCGCGGCATTTTTGACAGCTTCAATGTGCTCCGAAACATCCCCCTGCAGGGCAAGCACTCCTATGAAGATTTGCTTTTTCACTGTTAGATACCGCGCTCCGCGTATTTTGTGGAAAGCGTTCCGATTTCGAGGCCAACCATTGCATCGCCTAATCCCTTGCCCGCCTCCGCGATTTTCTTCTTGTCGTTGAAATGGGCAACCGCGTCAACGATTCCTTTCGCGCGCCTGCCCGGATTTTGACTCTTGAATATTCCGGAGCCGACGAAAACTCCGTCCACTCCCAATTGCATGCACAACGCCGCGTCCGCGGGAGTCGCAATTCCCCCCGCCGCGAAGTTGACCACCGGCAATCTTCCCAGCTTCGCGATGGTGATGAGCAATTCCGGCGAGACGCGATATTCAACTGCTTTCGCCTTAATCTTGCTCATTTGCTTCTTGCGCAGATATTCCGCGAGTTCCGCAATTCCCTTCTCGACGGCGCGAATGTGGCGAACGGCCTCCACGATGTTCCCGCTTCCGGCCTCGCCTTTCGTGCGTATCATCGCCGCCCCTTCGCGCAGGCGCCGCACCGCTTCGCCAAGATTGCGCGCGCCGCACACGAACGGAATCGTGAATTTTGTTTTATCAATATGGAATTCGTCGTCGGCCGGCGTTAAAACTTCGCTCTCATCTATATAGTCGACTTCAAGCGCTTCAAGCACTTGCGCTTCCACGAAATGTCCTATTCTGCATTTTGCCATCACGGGAATGGTTACTGCTTTTTGGATTCCGATTATCATTTCGGGGTCCGACATGCGGGCGACCCCGCCGTCTTTGCGTATGTCCGAAGGCACGCGCTCAAGCGCCATGACAGCCACCGCTCCGGCATCCTCGGCGATTTTCGCCTGCTCCGCGTTCGTTACATCCATGATGACGCCGCCCTTCAACATGCGAGCTAGACCGGCTTTCAGTTCAAAAGTTCCCTTTGCTTGTTTGGATTTCTTCTCTTTCATGATGTAAAACCCTCCGGAGGAGGGTCTGCCTCTGGCAGAACAGAATATACCCGCTTGCAGGCGGAATGGCAAGATTCGCGATGCCCAGATTCGCGATGCTGCACTTGCCATTACTTGCCATTGTCCGCGTTCCTTATTCTCCACGGTCGTGGAGAATAAGGAACGCGGCTAATTGGACCACCGTAACTGGAAAATTGCCCCAACTGCTGTATCGTTGGGTGTATATGAGTGAGGAAATTCCACGCGGTTTCGTTCCGCAAGAAAAACCTGAGCGCTTGGCAAACATGCGATTAGTACAAGCGAAAAGCCAAGATAAGAAGGTTCCGAGAGAAGTAGAAATTCTAGGAAAGAAATTTGTCATACATAAAGGAGTACATTCGCCTGCATTTAACGCAGATACAAAGTTTTTCGCATCGGAAATAATTCCGCGAATACGACCTGATAGTCGTTTTTTGGAGATAGGATGCGGAGCCGGAGTAGTTTCAGTATTGGCCGCGATTGCCGGCGCGGATGTAACAGCCGTTGACATAAATCCGTTGGCAATAGAAAATACAAAGGGGAACGCCAAGCTTTACAACAAAGAATTTCCTGTTCTAGAGGGTAGCGTATATGAGCCGCTTCCGGATGGTGCGATGTATGACATCATTTTTTGGAATGTACCATTTGGATATGTAAATACCGACGCGAAAAAATTAAGCACGTTGGAACGCGCTATTTTCGACCCAAGACACGATGGTCTTAAAAGATTTATATTGGAGGCAAGAACACATCTAAATAAGAACGGGAAATTATTACTTGGATACTCAAGCACATTGGGAGATATGGATGCTGTTCGCTCGTACGCAAAACAAGCGGGGCTTCAATTTTTCCCGCTTGCATCCGTGTCAGATACAAATAACTTGCAACATGTAAATCAGTTTGAACTATTGATTGCGAATAATCCATAGACTTTTTATGACTAAGATTGATCAGTCGGTAGTTGCGCTCAAGCGCGACAAGCGCTTCGCGCGGATTATCAAAGAACACGGACTGCCGGTTTTCAAATGGAACAATTTTGAACGCGGAGATGCTTTCCAATCTCTATGCCGTTCTATCATCTATCAGCAAATATCCGGGAAAGCGGCCGCGAGCATTTTGGCGCGATTCAAAAGACTTTTTCGCAGAACGTCTTTCCCATCTCCCGAAATGGTTCTGAAAGCGCCGGCGCGGAAACTCCGCGAAGCGGGACTGTCCGAACAAAAGGTCTCATACCTAAAAGACCTCGCGCTAAAATTCTCGGACGGGACAATCAAGCATCGCGCGCTCCAGAGGATGTCGAATGAGGAAATAGTCGAGCACGTCGCGCAAGTAAAAGGCATCGGCGCATGGACAGTGCACATGTTCCTCATCTTCACTCTGAAGCGCCCCGATGTTTTGCCGACGGGCGACCTTGGCATCAGAAAAGGATTTCAAATACTTTATAAGCTCAAAACTCTCCCAGACCACGCGAAAATGGAGAAGCTGGCAAAGCCATGGCGCGCCCACGCATCGGCCGCCGCGTGGTACCTGTGGCGCGCGGCCGACTCCATTAAGCCAAAGGCCAACTTCGCCGAGCCGAAGGCGGATGAGAAGTCCCCCATGGTAGGAAAGAAGTAGGCGGTGTACCTTTGGTGTCTTTCCTTATATGCTTATTCGCGCGAATAAGCATATAAGGAAAAATGATATTGCGAAACATGATTATGAAATCGTTTAAAGAAAAAAAATTTTCTGTCGTTGCGAAAATACCTAAAGGGGAAACCTTGACGTACAAGGGGGTGGCTCGGCGTGCTGGAAATGCGAAAGCCAGTCGAGCGGTTGGAAATATCTTGAGCAAGAATTACGACCCGAAAGTTCCCTGCCATCGCGTGATTCGGAATGACAGAAAACCCGGCGGTTACAATCGCGGAGCGACAACAAAAATACGAATCTTGAGAGCGGAGGGTGTGAAAATAGCAGGGTAACTTTACAGAGCTCTGAAATTCGTTCCGGCAACGCCTCTGTTGGGGCCGGAAATAAGAATGTCTTTGTGGAGGTCAAACTTTTTGTCGCCGTCGTCAACATAGAGAAGAACTTGGTACGATTCGCCAGCGACAGTCGCGCGCAAAAGAGGTATATTGACGTTTTTAAAACTTCCGGCTTCAAATCTGCCAGCGCCGAGAACTCGCCCGTCTTTATCGCGAATGCCGACCCATCCTATTTCGGTAAGCGCCAGCGACGCAACCTGAACCTCAAAACCCGCCAACTGGTCTTTCACGCTCACAGACTCGCCATTAATGGCAGTGGCGGCGGACGTTCCATCTTTGGATTCTTCATCAGTTACGGATGCCTCTTCTGTGGCGGAAGGGTATGTGTCTTCATCCAATGCGGAGCCAGTGGAAAGGTCTTCGCCAACCAATAAGGAATTTAGCGCTTGTTTGCGGCCTAAATCCCACGCAAATACGACGAAAACAAGAATCGCCAAAATAGCCACTTTACGATTTCTGCCATTATTCATGTCGATGCTCATAATTATTCCTTTTGTTCCCGCAGTGTATGCAATCTAGAGGAAGAGTCAAACAGCGGTAAAATCTCACATTTCAACGCGAATTGCGTTCCAAATATCGGCTACGGGAATGGCCCCTTCGCGCAGAATGATGGGTTCATTGCCCGTCATATCAACTACAGTAGAGGGTAGCTGGTCGGGTAATTTCCCCGCGTCAATAACAAGAGAAATCCGTTCCTTGGCACTTCCGAGTTGCTTTAGGATTGCTTTCACGGTGCGTTCGGTTTTGCTCCCGCTTTTGTTCGCGCTCGTCGTCGTGAGCGGCTTTCCGAATTTCTTCGCGAGCGCAAGACAGAACTGATTGTCCGGAATACGAAATCCGATTTTGCTTCTGCCTTTCGCGATGCCCGTTTTTATTCCGACTTTTTTCTTCAGTATCAAAGTCAGCGGCCCCGGCAGAAGTTCTTTCGCGAGTGTGCGCGCTAAGTCGCTAACCTCCGCATACTTTTCCATCATTTTAATATCCGTAATGATTGCATGAATCGGCTTTTTCTTATCGCGCCCTTTTATTTCATAGATTTTTCCGACCGCCTCGTCAGAGAGTGCGTCCGCCCCCAGCCCATAGAGCGTGTCGGTGGGATAAAGAATAACTCCTCCCGCGCGTAATTTCTTTATGGCCTCTCTCACACACGCCGTCACACCCTGTTTTTTAAGATTCAATATCTCCATGTATCAATCCTACCGAACAACCGTTGTTTCTGCTATATTTGTTTTGCAGATGATGGCAGGGCGCGGTTAGCTCAGTGGTAGAGCGTCTCGTTGACGTCGAGAAGGCCGAAGGATCGTTCCCTTCACCGCGCACAGATTCATTGGCCGCCTAATCCAGCAACTGATTTCTTCACCAGCACGAGACAAGCATCAAGCCGTTCGGTAATGTCGCTTTCTTTGAGCCGGATTACATGCCAGCCGTTTCTTCGCAGGAATTCATCTTTAAGCTTGTCTTTGCCGAGCTGTACTCCATCGGAATGAGCTTTGAGATTGTCACACTCAATAGCAATGCGCCCGTTTTTACAGAAAACCGCCAAATCAAGTCGGTATCGTTTCCCTCTCTTTGATACAGTCAACTCCCTTTCTGTTTTGATTCCGAGTCTCTTCAATCCCCTCTCTACAATTTGTTCTGTTGGGGAAACGCCGTACAGCTCCAAAATATCTCCGGCTTTCAGCAAAGATTTTAAGCTCGTAAAACCGAAGGAAACTCTGCGGGGAATTATATTTTTAATCGGGCATTCGAGCTTTTTAACCCACGCAACTTCAATTCGCAGATAATCATCGTGTGCGCGAGGATGATTTCGTTCTCTCGGCAGTAAGTCAATCCTTCTGGCAGTCTGACTGCCAGATATGCGCGCATAGTATTGAATGCGCTTGCCGAACCTTCCAAATTCTGCTGGCTGATAAAATGCGAGGTGAGTGAACTTTCGCCTCGGCAAGTACGCAACGGGAATTCTGTACCAATTTTCTTTGAGTAGGATGCGAAGGTCTCTCCTATCTTTCAACACGCAGACCAAAACAATCTTTTTCCGTGAAGATTTCTGGCCATTTTTCATATTTAATAAAGTTCCAATCTACGAATGATACGAATTCTACGAATGGCTACGAATAATACCGAGGGACATTTGTGGTTATTTGTAGATTGGAATGGATTTGCAGATTGGTACACGTTGCATTTTCACTTCATCTTAGAATTTTTCGTGAGTTCTTTTTCCGTGTCTTCTTCCTCTATTTCCACTTCCTCAATATCCACTTCTTCCGGCGGTGGCTCATCTCTGAAACCTCCCGCCTGAATTTTCCACAGTTTTTGGTATAGTCCTTTGTCTTCCAACAACTCTCGGTGCGTGCCTTCGGCGACCACGCTTCCCTTTTCCAAAACAATTATCCTGTCCATTTTCATTATTGTTGAAAGCCGGTGCGCTATCACTATCACGGTCTTATCTTTCATCAAAGTTTCAAGCGCGTCTTGAATAAGGGCTTCGGATTCCGAGTCCAAGCTCGATGTCGCTTCGTCCAGCAAAAGTATCGGCGCGTTTTTGAGAATCGCTCTCGCGATGGCCACGCGCTGGCGCTCCCCGCCGGAGAGCTTTATGCCGCGCTCGCCGACAAACGTGCCATAGCCATGAGCCAAACGAGAAATGAATTCGTGGCAGTGCGCTTTTTTCGACGCCTCAATCACCTCTTCGTCCGCGGCATCGCGCCGTCCATAGCGGATGTTTTCCATGAGCGGACGGTGGAACAGAACCGGCTCTTGCGGAACGAAAGCAATCGCTTCGCGCAAGCTGTCTTGCGCGACTTTCGATATTTCTTGCCCGTCAATCGCGATACTGCCTCCCTTTATGTCGAACATCCGCAAAAGAAGTTTTGTGAGCGTTGATTTTCCCGCGCCCGATGGACCTACAAGCCCGACCTTTTCCTTCGGCCGGATTTGCAAATTAAGCCCCGCGAGGAGAGGCAGGGTGCCGAAAGAAAATTCCACATCCTTAAACTCGATTTCGCCTTTCGTTACCTTCATTGAGAGCGCGCCCGGCGCATCCCGTACATCGTGCTTTTGCTCAAGGATGTAGACCATTTCGCTTGAATCGGCGAGTGCGTCATAGAAACGGCGCAATTCGCGGTTGATGCTGACTAGGCGGTCGAACGTCGTCATAAGATACGCCTGAATAAGGACGAAATCCCCGATGGTCAGCATTCCCTTTCCCCAATAGATAGTGGCGACCCACAACAGCACTACTTCGATAACAATCATAAAAAATCCGATGCCCGACCATATCCAGTTGTCGGCAAGCCACGAGCGAAGGGTCGCCTTGCGCCATGTATTCACGACTCCTTTGAAAAGGCCGAGTTCATGTTTCGCTCCGGAAAAAAGCATTATCGTCGGATGATTTGAAATGGCATCGGCCAGCGTGCCGGTAATCCTCGTGTCTGCTTCCGCGCGCGCGGCGCGCACGGGCTGGCGGAGCTTGGCGACGTAGAGCTGAAACGCCATGAAAAGAACAGACCAAACGCCGAGGGCGATGCCCAGCGCAGGATTGCGCATGTAAAGAACAGTTACCGCTCCGCAAACGAACAAAAAAGTCGGAAAGAATTGCAGGGCGATGGCATCGAACATGACTTCAAAAGCGCGCGCGAATTTGCTCACGCGATGCGTCAAGGAGCCCGCAAAATTAGAAGTGAAAAAATTGTATGAGTGCCCTATTAGATACTCAAAAGCATTGGAAAATAAATCCGTCATCACGCGCGATTCAAGATATATGTTGCTGAAATCCTGGAGCCGGCGCATCGCCCAGCTTGCGAGCCAGATGAGCGCTATGATGATAATTATTCCAAAAAGCTCGCTGACCGTTGCCGCGCTCGGAGTTTGTGACGCCAATACATTGAAAAACTCTTTCAGGTACCACGGGGCGGCAAGGTCTGCGACCTGAAGGCCGATAACCCCGACAAACACTAGAAAAATGAAGCCCGGGTACTTAATGACGCTCCGGTAATACGTGCGTAAAACCTGGCTCGAAGTCGCATATTTCCTCTTCATCCCGTCATTCATTCAGCCATCCTAGCGTACTAAAACCCTTTGGGCTATCCGGCTCAAAGCAAGAGTTAAGAGCTATGAATTAAGAGGTATGAGGTATGAGTTATGAATTACAAGTAATACGCATTTCCATATCGGCTAATTCGCGCGAATTAGCCGATATGGGAATATCAGTAGGAATGGAGAGAGCCCTTATGTGCTTATTCGCGCGAATAAGCACATAAGGAAACATGACTATGAAATTCCTTCGGGTACTATCTCGGATGGTGGTTTTGGGTGTAATGTGTAAGGAGGAGGTGCCACATGGATATCATGAAGATTATTGGCTGGGCACTAATGTTCTTCGGCCTCGTCGTTGCCATCTCCAGCCGTTGGCAAGTTGATGACAAGGTTTTTTCAGTGATTACTTTTGGGGTAATAGTAATTATCTCAGGAGTTATTGTTGTTCTGCTGTCAGAATCTGACGAACGCCAGCAGTAACCCCGGCCCCGTGGCAACTTCACGCGGCCGGCTCTATTTTCGGAAAGTCTTTTGTTCAAAAGTGGTAATTTACTTTTTCCTGTGTACTATCATCTCTAATGAAAATATTGGGGATTGAAACATCGTGCGATGAAACCGCCGTCTGTCTAATTGAGGCAAGTGGAAGCTTCGGCAGTAATTTTGAATTTCGAGTTTTGGGAAATTCTCTTAATTCGCAAGTTGCTATACACGCACAATACGGGGGCGTTTTTCCTAATCTCGCCAAGCGAGAGCATGCGAAGAATCTTGTGCCGCTTCTCGAGCAAACACTTGAACAAGCCGGAGCATTACTGCGAGGCGTACTGCGAGGCGTCGCCTCGCAGAAAGCCACTGCTGAAGAGCTACGACTTTTGCTTGCACGGGAGCCAGAACTTTATGAAAAACTTATCGTCTTTCTCCAAAAATACGCGAGGCCGGAAATTGATGCGATTGCGGTTACGGTCGGTCCGGGTCTTGAACCCGCTCTGTGGGTCGGCATCAATTTCGCGCGCGCACTCTCGCTCGTGTGGAATATTCCGGTAGTCGCTGTTAACCATATGGAGGGACACATTGTTATGTCTCTGGTAGACCTCGATTCATCTCGTAATCCCGATACTTCATTTTTAAATGAAGTATCGGGATTGCGGCTATTCAGGTTTCCTCTGTTGGCGCTTCTCATTTCTGGAGGGCACACGGAATTGGTGCTTTCAGAAAAATGGCAGGGCTATAAAATCCTCGGCGCTACGCGCGATGATGCCGTAGGCGAAGCATTTGATAAGGTCGCGCGCCTTCTGGGGCTTCCCTATCCCGGAGGAGCCGAACTTTCCCGCCTCGCCGGAAAAGCCCGCGCATGCGATGAGGCGTCGCCTCATCGCATCAAACTGCCGCGGCCGATGCTTTATGATGAGACTTTGGATTTTTCTTTCGCGGGATTAAAAACTGCCGTGCGCAGACTCGTTGAATCCGAAGGCCAGACCTTCCAGAAAGAAGGTCTGGCCTTCAAGATGCAGGTGGCTAAAGAGTTTGAAGACGCGGTTACGGATGTGCTGGTCGCGAAAACAATGAAAGCGGTGGATGAATATGGGGTGCAAACCGTGCTCATGGGAGGCGGCGTTTCCGCAAACAAATATATTTTTTCTCGCCTCGCCGACGCTTTAGAGAAGGCCGGACTGCCTCACCCCCTCGTGTCTCCGCCCGAACTCGCAACCGACAATGCGCTAATGATTGCGCTCGCGGGATATTTTCACGCTATAAAAAGTGAATTCGCCGACCCTGCGACACTATGCGCAAATGGCAATCTAAGTCTCGGGAAACATGCCTAATTTGTGATAAAGTGGCGCAATGGATGTGCCAAAAAATGTCCCAGAACCATTTCTCAAACCCTATAACTCCAAGGAGAGCGAGCCAAGAATCCTTGAACTCTGGGAAAAAAGCGGGTTTGCTAATCCTGACGTCTGCATTGAGAAAGGCGTGACCGCGCCGGACGCGCCTTCCTACTCTATCGTGCTTCCCCCGCCCAACGTTACGGGGACTCTTCACATGGGACATGCGGCGATGCTCGCAATCCAAGATATTCTTATCCGCTACCACCGAATGCGCGGAGAGAAAACCCTGTGGCTTCCGGGCACCGACCACGCGGCAATAGCCACGCAATCAGTAGTGGAAAAAGACCTTCTCAAAACCGAAAAGAAAACCCGGCATGATTTAGGGCGCGAAGAATTTCTTAAACGCGTCGAGCAATTCGCGAGGGAAAGCCATGACACGATAGTTTCTCAAGTGCGCGCCATGGGCGCATCCGTGGACTGGAGCCGCGAGGCCTACACGTTGGACGAGCAACGCAACCTCGCAGTGCGTACGGCTTTCAAGAAAATGTACGAAGCCGGTCTCATTTATCGCGGCAGGAGAATGGTCAATTGGGACCCGAAAATGCAGACGACTGTTTCCGACGATGAAATCGAGTACGTGGAACAAAAAGACCCGTTCTATTATTTCAAATATGGCCCGTTTACAATCGGCACCGTCCGGCCGGAGACTAAATTCGGCGACAAATACATCGTCATGCATCCAGACGATGCCAGATACAAAGAATACAAACACGGGGAGCAGCTCGAAGTGGAATGGATAAACGGACCCATCACAGCGACAATAATTAAAGACGAAAGGGCCGATATGTCGTTCGGTTCTGGTGTAATGACGATAACGCCTGCGCATTCCGGCATTGACTTTGAAATCGCGCAGAAACACAAGCTTGATATTGAACAGATAATCAATGAACGCGGCATCCTTCTCCCTATCGCGGGTGAATTCGCCGGTCAACATATCAAGAAAGCGCGGCCGATGGTTGTGGAAAAACTGCGCGCGAAAGGGCTTCTCGTGAAAATCGAGGATGGATACGTACACAACGTGGCGACAAACAGCCGCGGAGGCGAGACGATAGAACCGCAAATTAAGCTCCAGTGGTTCGTTGATGTAAATAAAAAATTCGTAATTCCTCATTCCGAGATTCCCGGAATTGCTTCCGGTTCGGAAACTTCTCTCAAAGAAATCATGCGGCGCGCGGTTGATTCGGGCGCGATTAAAATCGCGCCCGACCGATTCGAGAGAGTGTATTACAACTGGATAGACAACCTGCGCGATTGGTGCATCTCGCGGCAGATTTGGTACGGACACCGGATTCCCGTCTGGTATTGCTTGAATTGCAAACACGAGGCCATCGATGTGGAAGTGAAAAGCCGCTGGTTCCTAGTTCGGCACGGAGAAACGGAAGGAAATGTGAAAAGAATTACGCAGGGACATCAAGACACGCCGCTGACCGAACAAGGAATCGCGCAAGCAAGAGCCGCCGGAGAACAATTAAAAAATCAAGATATTGAACTCATAATCAGCTCGGACTTAGGCAGGTGCAGACAAACAGCGGAAATTATCGCGCAAGCAACCGGGGCAGAAGTTATGTTTGATGCCGGATTCAGAGAACGATTCATGGGAGATTCGGAGGGTTTAACCTATGAGGAACAAGAGGCGCGTTTCAGCCCATTTAAAGATTATGACGATAAAACGGACGGCAATATGGAAACAACGCGCGAATTGGAAGAACGAGTTTCTGAAGCATTCTCTAAACACAAGAAAATTCACGGACACAAAAACGTGGTCATTGTAAGTCACGGCGGCGCCATTCGCTGGCTCCTTAAGCGCATGAAGAATCTCACTTTTGAACAGGCGAAAATCCCGAGGGTGGCGGGAAACGCCGAGGTTCAATCGCTCGACATGCTTCAAGCTCCATGCCACAAATGCGGCAACGATTTGTTTGAACAAGACTCCGATACGCTGGACACGTGGTTTTCATCGGGGCTTTGGACATTCTCAACGCTCGGCTGGCCATACTCCGCCCCTACTTCGCATGAAGCTTCGAAAGGGCAAGGCAAGGCTACGAAGGGCAAGCCCGGACCAGAAAATGATTTTGCTAATTTCCATCCGACCGATGTTCTTGAAACAGGGTACGACATTCTGTTCTTTTGGGTTGCGCGCATGATACTTATGACAGGATTCCTGCTCGGCACGGTTCCCTTTCGCAATGTGTACCTCCACGGCCTCGTGCGCGACGCGCAAGGGCGCAAGATGTCAAAATCCCTCGGCAACATCATTGACCCATTAACGATGATTGAAAAATACGGCGCAGATGCCGCGAGGCTTAGCCTCGTGGTCGGCGCTTCGCCGGGCAACGACGTGAAGCTCTCCGAAGACCGCGTCCGCGGGTACAAGCATTTTGCCAACAAAGTGTGGAACATCACGCGGTTTGTTTTGGAAAACTCTGATGGCACCGATGCGCCGCTCACGCCAGATGACCAAAAACTGATTGACGAAACGAGTGCAACCGCTAAAACAGTTGCCGAACACATAGACAACTTCCGTCTGGACCTCGCCGCTGATGCCATCTATCACTTCGTCTGGCACCGCTTCGCGGATGAGATTATTGAGGAGTCAAAAGTGGTATTGAAAAGTTCCGACGAAGCAACGGTACCTTCTAGACGCTATACGCTATACGCTATTCTCACTGTTTCCCTAAAACTCCTCCACCCGTTTATGCCTTTCGTCACGGAAGCAATTTGGCAACGATTGCCGAAAAAAGATTCTGAACTTCTTATGGTGGCCAGGTGGCCGTCTGATTCGATTAGATAACAGGCCCAACTTTATGACAGAGGCATTGGCAACATTCACGCAGAAACCCAAACCATCTTGGGTTGAAAATATTGGCGCTTTCGTCAAATACAAGACACTAAAAGTAAAAGAATATTTTGGGAAATTGTCTACGGCAGAATTCAATGAACTCCTTGGTGGCGATTTCAATCTCTTTCTTGAAGACGTGCCAGCACTCAGTGGAACTTTTGATGCATCAACTGAACTCGAAAGAGTTAAGAAGGGACCAAAGAGTTCTAGAAAAGAGAGCCTTGACGCTTATAAAGATAAGCTGGTTCGTCAACAGGAGGCATTGGCTCAGTGTCGTCTTTTTATAGAAAAGAGCATAGAATTCAACAACGATGTACCTCGAGATAAGTTGCTTAGAGTTGTTTCTCAATTTGGGACTCATTATGGATTTACCCTTGGTCAAATAGCACAGGTGGGAACGCTTGTAGACTACTACTACACATCCAGACGGGAGATGCTTTCTCTTAGGAAATCAATTCCAGATGACATTGAACTTGTTCGCGCCCTGTCAGGGGCGAATATAAAGAGACCCACAAACATTAGTATCTCGATTGGTGCGATGACAATAGATATAGAGACAGATCCTTTTACACTTCATAAAATTGACGAGCCAAATTCAAATACCGCGCGGGCTTCACGAATAGGGGGATTCTCAGCGCAGAGTAAACAACACCCAAATGTCTACTATTCCGTCTTATCTTCCTGGAAATCTGAAAGATTTCGTAAAGGAGCACTCATTCATGAAAGGGAGCATGCAAAAAATGCGCTTTTTCGGGCAATGTTTGATAAGAAAGTCTTGGAGAAAGATAGACAACTTTTGTGGACACAATACCAGAATGAGAAGGATGTCCAAATAAAGCAAGTGCTTCTGGAGCAGTTCCTTCGCTCGGAGAGAAACTACGGGCTTAATGAGGCGAAAGATGAGATAATTGCTAAGAAGAAAGGCGGAGTGGCGGAAAACTATAGTGATTTTCTTAAGCAAAAAAATACGGCTCGATATGATTATCTTGCGTGGCTTCGCGATGACGAGTCATTGAATAAAAGTCCGATGGAACGCAAAACGGTGCAAAAAATACTTGTGGATGAATACCAAGAAATACTGGGAAACGCCTTGAGAGCGTTTGATGACTTAAGTAAATCTACCGGAAATGTCGGAAAATCAATTGCATTGCTTACTGACAAAGGCTTGCCTGAATGGCCGAAAACGGTATTGCGAATATTGAAACAAAGACATGAATGAGCTTACACCCGTTATGGCGGCGCTTGCGGGAGGAGTATTCCCCGCCCTTGCTTGGCTTTGGTTTTGGTTGCGCGAGGATTCCGCGCATCCGGAACCTCGCCGACTTATCGCTCTGGCGTTTCTCGCGGGAATGGTTGCTGTCGCTATCGTCATTCCGCTTGAGAAATACGCCGCCACATTTCTCGCAAGTTCTATAGCGACAATTACCATATGGCCGGCCATAGAGGAGCTGGTAAAATTTCTTGCCGCGTATTTTAGCGTATTAAATCGGCGAGATGATGACGAGCCGATTGACCCAGTTATATACATGGTCGCTGTCGCTCTTGGATTTGCCGCTGCGGAAAACGCGCTGTTTCTCTTGAGTCCGCTTTCTGGAGATACAGTCATTCAGACTGTTCTCACGGGAAATCTGCGCTTCGTTGGCGCAACGCTTCTGCACGTGCTTTCATCCGCTGTAATAGGAGTAGCGCTTGGCCTCTCGTTCTACAAGTCAAGAACCTCCAAGTTCATCTATGTCGCGAGCGGAGTTATCCTAGCATTTGTTTTGCACGGAGCGTTCAACTACCTCATACTGAATACGCCGGAGACGCATCTTTTGCGAACCTTCGGATATGTGTGGATTGCGCTTATTGCGCTTCTGGCCGTGTTAGAATATG
>CAYHST010000021.1:0-9211 GCA_964359415.1 uncultured Candidatus Saccharibacteria bacterium
GCCTTTTTGCCGCCGCCCTTCACGCCGAGCTTTCCCGTGCGCGCACTGCGCTTGCTTTTGCTCTGAACCGTAACTACGTGAACTTTGCGGGGAGTAACTTTGTAAATCGCGCGCACCGCCTGCGCGACCTGCTGTTTGTTCGCGCTCAAAGCCACGTCAAAAACATAGACTCCCTGCGCGCTGTGCCATGTCGATTTCTCCGTGACGCGCGGCTTGATGATGACGTGAGAGAGTTCGGAAATCCCTCCTTCCGAGGACGCGGGCGCGGCCTTCGCGGGCTTTGCCGGTTTCTTCTCCTCATCCTTTTTCTTGCTGAAGAATGCATTCATAACGTGTGCCAATCTACGAATTTATACCAATCTACAAATAACTACTAATAAACGATGCTCACCGTCTACAGGTGCCGACCATAGACCGGTCGGCCATTTGTGGCCATTCGTAGTATTCGGATGATTTGTAGATTGGGACTTCATAGTTTCTTGGAGGCGCGCGACTGAATGACTGCGATGCTGGCTTCGGGATTCTCAATAACCAGATACTTGTATCTCAAAACCGCCACCGGATTTAAGTTTCTCGCGTTCATGCATTCAACATTCCCAATATTGCGGAAACTTTTGTGTGCGGCCGGCGAGGATTCGGCAAGCGCGATGAGCGCCGCGTTCTTTTTCTTTTTGGCGAGCATTTCAAATCCTTTTATCTTCGAAAGTACCTCAAGAGATTTTCGCGCAACCGCGGTCTTCGGCGTATTCAATCCGAATGAATCTACGAAAAGGATTTCTCCGTCTCTGAATTTACGCGAGAGCGCGATAAAGAGCGCTTTCGCGCGCATCTTTTTCGGAATCTCGCGCGCGTAGACTTTTTCTTTGAGAGGTCCGTGCGTTACTCCCCCGCCTCTCCAAATCGGCGAGCGGATGGAGCCGTGCCGCGCGCGGCCTGTGCCCTTCTGTTGCCATGGCTTTCTTCCTCCACCGCGCACTTCTCCGCGGCCCTTAGTGTGAGCGATAAGCGGACGAGCATTCGCCTGCATCGTAGTTACAACTTGGTGCATCAGTGCGTCATTCCAAGACACACCAAAAACAGAATCAGGAAGTTTTATTTCCCCTGTTTCCTTACCGGTTGAATTGTATATTTTTGCTTCCATAGGTATGTTCCAATCTACGAATATATTCCAATCTACAAATAACTACAAATGAGCGGCTTTGTATATTCGTAGCCATTCGTGGTATTCGTATCATTTGCAGATTGGGACTTCATATATTTTGAATTTGTCCTCTTATCTCCACCAGTGTCCCCGGCTTTCCCGGAACCGCGCCCGAAATCAAAAGCGTGTTGGTCGCCGCGTCAATTTGAAGTACGCGAAGATTTTTCACCGTGATGCGCTCGCCTCCCATTCGGCCTGCCATGCGCATTCCTTTCGCGACTCGGCCTCCCGCGCGGCCGCCGCCGCCGATGGAGCCGGGAGAGCGTTCCTTGTTTTTTTGGCCGTGACTGCGCGGACCCCCGTGAAAACCGTGCCTTTTAACCGCGCCTTGGAAACCTTTTCCTTTGGAGACTGCAGACACTGTAACAACGTCGCCTTGTGAAAACGCGGACACGTCAATGACCGCTCCTCGCTCCAGTCCGCCATCCGATGGAAATTCTCGCAAACTTCGGAACATGCCAAGGTCTTTAAACTGCTCCTTCTGCGGTTTCGCGATATTTTTCTCCTTTTTTGTACCGAATCCGACTTGCACTGCATTGTAGCCGTCTTTTTCCGCTGTCTTGACTTGCGTTACGGTAACGGGACCGGCGGTAATTATTGTAGCGGGATAAACAACGCCCTTGTCGTCAAAGACCTGCGTCATTCTTCCTTTGGTTCCCAATATAAACTTCATAGATTTTCTTCGCGAGCGGAGCGAGTGATTAGAAAATCATGACCCAGCACCTTTCTTCGCATGAGGAGGGCACGAGGCCTACATTCTCTACTACTCCATGTTCTTCTTCTCCGACACCAGTTCACTCAAAAGGTGCTGGGTTTAATTCAGCATTGTCGCGTTGTTTCGCTGCGCTCACAACGCTCTGTGCTTCATTAAAAACGCCCGCAATAGCGGGCTTGCATTAGCCTGCCATTGGTTCCCTATTGGAACTTGGGTGGGAGCAGTATACATATGGGTTCTCAAAATGCAATCTCTCAATCAGTCAGTAGTTTGTAGTTAGTGGCCAGTAGCCAATAGAAGGTCGGAGGCGCTCAAAGTCCCGCCTTGGGTGTTTGGTATTTAAGGTGGAACCTTGAGTATTGAGAGATTTTCAATATTCCTATTTTATGCCATGGCAGAAAATAGGAATATGCGAATCCAATATGCAAATCCAACGAGATATCATCGGTTTCTGTATCGTGCGAGAGCCTTTGGGCGCCTTTCACTGCTCCAGCCAAATGGGCGCAATATCAACGGGCTGAACTTGGTCGGGCAAAGCAACTCCTGACAAAGACGTACAGCGAAGAGTGTAATCCGTGTGTCCTTGTATGCCTGCCGGTGTTCTTCCCACGGGCGGCGATTGTTGGCCGCCGGCTCCCGAGAAAAAGCGGGCGTCTACAGTGTCGGTATAGCCCGGAATAACCGACTCTAATACTCCAAGTGCATCATATACTGGCACTGGCTCGTGCCAATAGCATGAGGTGTATGTTTCGTTGTTGAAACCGCTGATGCAGTTCCACGCATTACCGACTGTAGCTTGACTTGTGCCTATGCCACAACTATTGAGACCCTCGCCGCAAGTAGGACTCGACCACGACTGTCCATTCCCCGTCACAGTACACAGGGCGTTTTCCACATTCCAATAAAGCCACGTGGGGTCGCCTCTCCGCACGAGCATTGGCCTCGTCATCAATTCGCCCGTCGCCTGAGATACGGGGGGGAGACCTCTATGAAATACCGGCCAAAATGGAACGAAGTTAATCAGCGGGGGCGGTTTGCATGTTCCGCTTCCCGTGCCATTTCCTCCATCGCAACCGTATTGACACGTTTCTGTGCTCACCGTCTCCCTGCATCTGTTGTAACCAATGCTCATGGAACCAGGGTCGACGCCGCCAGAACATCCGTAATACGCTACTCCCGCCACGGAACAGCGGCTAGGAGGAGAAACAGTGGTAGCGCTCGCGGCAGTCGCGCCTACGCCTGTTCCGCCTCTGTTTTCTCTGCAATCAATCGGTATGTTGTCTCCGCCTATGCATCTCCATGTCCAAGGACCAGCGGTCCCGCCGGCATTACTTGCGCTCGTAGCACTGGGGGGAATGCAGCTGTAATGAGTTGAGCCGCAGGATGCTACTCCTGCACTGTTCGCCCAGCAAGATGTAACATTTCCAGAAGAGCAAGTCCATGTGTAAGCGTGACCTCCAATATTAGGGAGTATCGAACTAGCCGTGCCAGGAGCGCAAAGATTTATTGGGTTTCTATTCAGTGTCTGGCCATTATCAGCACCGCAAGCGGCGGGAGTTTGCGAAGAAGTGTTATCGGGCGCGCACGGAGAACTAACGAGTTCCCACGCGCCATTGTTGCAGAGATAGTTGAGAGAGCCGTTGTACCCGCTTGTGATATTTGGCGCCGTGGCGGTACCGCCGCTTTGAGTTGTCACTGCGTAGTCCGCCCTCGCTTTACACGCATTGCCTGTCCCCCATTGAAGCTGTCCCTGTGTCGCGCTGTTATACGAACATGGGCCGCCATCAGTACTGGTAACGGTGAGTGTTACGGCTGATGTATTGCCGCCGCTTACGGCGCAGGAGAATGTATAAACTCCGACAGTGTCCGCGGTAAAGGTTATACCAATAGGCCCGTCACTTGCGTTCTTATCTCCGGACCAGACGTAGGGGCTTGATGGAGATACAGTCGCGTCGCATGTTTGTGCATTAGTAATAGTCCATTTGAGCCAAACTTGAGTGCCTTTTGCAACCGTTTTGTCGGCTGCGTGCGCGTACTGCGCAGAAAAAAACAAGGGGAGGGCAAGCGCGAACGATATGACCGCAAGAATTTTCCTAAACTTCATCGCATCAATTATACATCATCAATATGCATCCTAGGTGAGACCCTGGCGGCTTTTAGGGTCTCTTCTTGAGTATTTAAGGCGAGACATTGGCGTAATGCCCCCTGCTCTCCTTCAGCCTCAGCAAGAAAACTTGCTGGTTTTTAACGGTGCGGGTTCATCTTCCGTTAAAAATC
Source organism: uncultured Candidatus Saccharibacteria bacterium (assembly GCA_964359415.1). Classification (GTDB taxonomy): domain Bacteria; phylum Patescibacteriota; class Minisyncoccia; order Phycocordibacterales; family UBA2100; genus UBA10103. The sequence goes on from CAYHST010000021.1 coordinate 4,194, forward strand.
AGCAAGTTTTTGAGGCCGCTTACAGTTCCTCGAAAATGGGAATGATGTTGACGGTTTGCAATTCTATAACAGGTGCATTTGATAAAGCGCCGGGTAGCGGCATGCACGTGAGCGTATATATTGTCTGGCTGATTATAGGACTAGATTCCTTTCCCGCAGTTCCGGAAGAGCCGCCGTTCCAGACTCCGGTTCTGTTGTTTCTGTTTCCGGTTCCGTCTTCGTTTGTTCCGGTAACGGAACATGACGACACGTTTTCCAGGCTCCAGTACAATCGCGCCGTTTCGCCGCTTCGCAGGAGAGAAGGCACCGCCCGAAGATGTCCAGTGACAGTGGGGGAAGCAGGCGCGAGGCATGCGCCTTCGGAGCAGGTTTGGTTGGCCGGGCACGCCTGCTCTGTGCGCGGGCACGCTGGCGGAGCGATGTTCGGGTCTCCCTGGTAGCGAGTTCCGTTCAAGCAGAAATACGCGGAAGCGCACGAGGAAGCGAAAGAGGCGGTGATGGTGTGGGGCGCGTTCACATTGGCAAAATTGCGCGTAGACAGCGCTCCCGCGTTTACTCCGTCGACGAGGACGGAAGCAATTCTGTATCTCGCGTTTGGAGTGATGGTAAACGATTGGTCGCTGTTCTGCGAAACGGAAACAAGGCCGGATGGAGATATGGTTCCTCCCGCGCCCGCGGAAGCTGTGATTATGTAGGACGGGCGCGCGGATAGCGTGATTTGATACGTATCGCTCCACGATGAGTTCCGTCCTGGAGCGTCTTGAGCGAGCGCCCTGAATCTGTGCGAGCCATTGCCAATCCATGAGTGCGCGACGCTCTGCGGCGTTCCGGAATTAACGTATGTGATTCCCGACGGGAGCCACGTGTCTGCAACGCCATCGGCCGGCTCCGACCAATCAATGCCGTATCGTATCTGGTCGTTTTGCGGGTCGGTGGCGGTAAACGTAAACATATACGGCGTACTGGGATTCCCCGTGGTCGGACCGCTTATCGTTGGCGCGCTGGGCGGAGAGTTGCAGGGCTGAGTGTTGCACGATGTCGAGCCAAGACACTGGGCTCCACCATTTGCCGGAGCCGGGTTTGTACAGCTACGAGTTCCCCCACCGCAGGAAGCAGAGCAAGCAGACCATACGCCGTCCACTCGAACCACGGCACTGCATGATGGATTGGATTGCGCCAATGTGCCGTTTGCATTACAGGTGTACGTTACTTGGCCGGTATAGTTGGGCGCGGTATTGGTAAGAAGAGCCGAGGAACTTCTTTGAAGCGTGCCGTTATAATTGGCAAGACAGGCCAGACCCGCGCCCCACCTGACCGTACTCGTGAAAGAGCATGTGCTTTGCGTGCAGGTCAAATTTACAGATGCAAAACCAGTGGAACACCCGGCAGTATTGCAGGCGTAGACTCGCACCGTGTACGAGGCGTTAGGAACACCGGTAAATGTTTTTGAAACGCTTGTTTCAGTTGAACAAGAATCTCCGGCTAGGGAACTGCAAGTGGAACCGCTCCCGTTCCACCCGTTTGCCTTATTGTCCACCTCTAGGCGGTAATTAGCGGCCTCTTGAACTTGTTCCCACGTGAGCGTTATTGTTGGGAGCGCCACTACGGTCAAAGTAAATAAACTCGAATAATCAGAACAACCACTGGCAGTATTACACGCTTTTACCTGAAATGCGTAAGTTCCTGCTGGAAGCGCTGAGTAATTTATAGGGTTGGGGGTGGCGGGTAAATCAGACTCTACTCCATTCAGCTTAATCTTGTAGGTAGCTCCCGTTGTTGAAGTCCATCCTGCAGTAACAGAGTCGGTGTCGTTAATCGTAGTCGGTGAAGTTACATTTGTACCATTCACTTTCACAGTGAGTGTGGGGGTGGAAGGCACGTCAGGGTTCACCGTCAGCGTCCTTGTATTGCTTGCGGGGCCGCAACCCACGGCGTTGCATCCGCGAATTTGAACCGCGTAGGTAGCGGCTCCCATACCTTGAGAAGTGGGCGTCGATGGGGATGATGGATAGACGGTTACGGACCCTAAACTCGCCCACGCGTTCCATGCGCCTTCATTCATCGAGACCGTAAATTCATACCGCGTTGGGGTATTATTCACTGCCGACCATGTGAATTGAAAATTCTGCGCCGTAGTGACGGTTGAAGGGCTTAGTGACAGCGATGGCGCGGTGGTGGGGGCGGGGTTGGTCACCGTCAGCGTCCTTGTATTGCTTGCGGGGCCGCAACCCACGGCGTTGCATCCGCGAATTTGAACCGCGTAGGTAGCGGCTCCCATACCTTGAGAAGTGGGCGTCGATGGGGATGATGGATAGACGGTTACGGACCCTAAACTCGCCCACGCGTTCCATGCGCCTTCATTCATCGAGACCGTAAATTCATACCGCGTTGGGGTATTATTCACTGCCGACCATGTGAATTGAAAATTCTGCGCCGTAGTGACGGTTGAAGGGCTTAGTGACAGCGATGGCGCGGTGGTGGGGGCCGGAGCGGTGCATCCGCTGGTGTCGGTTGATATGATTGCGTTGGTACAGCTGTTGTAGGTATACGATGCAGTGCCGATTGTGCGACCGTTAACATAGGGAGCGGCGGCCGGGTCTGAACAAGCAATAGTGGCGGACACTGAAGTGCCGGTAACAGCCGGGCACGAGCGGGATGAGGCTGAACCCGAACAAACGCCGTTACCGCCCGTACAAACTTGAGTTTGAGTAGAAGCCGTCGTACCGCACGCCGTCGGACAAGACGAAGGATATGTCCATGAACCTGTTGGCGGGTCATACATATATACCCACGAAGTTTGAGCGGTTTCCCAGCCTGACCCATTCCATCCGGCGACATAAAACCCGTGCCACCCGGGACCCCAGCCCATGCCCTGCCCAGTTGTACTAAAACTCCCAGTAGTTGGAGACAGCGCATTCCAAGCGGACCATCCGTTATTATATTGCTGATACCAACTTGCATCCGTCCAATTTACCGTAAAGGGGGTATTTGTATACAAAGTTCCACCGGCAGGCCAATTTGCGCTGACGCTCGTGGCGGCGCTTGCAGGACTCGGTGACAAAAAGAGAGTAAAGAAAAAAAGTATCAGAAGAGGAGCCGTCGTTTTTGTCGTGAAAAATTTCATAATTAAAATTATCTACTTCTCGGAAATAATTACAAATTCTTGCGGGACAAACTTCCCATCTTGAGCGGGCTTATTCTCCACTTTTATGAAAACAATTTGACCGGGTTTTAAATCACTAAGAATTGCAGTTGCTCTCGCGTTGGCAATTGACACTTTCGCATCGTCATCAACACGATACACAGGAATATCCTTTGGGAAAGTCATGCTTGCCGATTCGGCGCTCACGGTGTTGAAAGCATATTGTTTATACGCAATCTTCCTCTCTCGCAGGTCAACCGAGACAATCCCTGCTTTTACATAAAAAACAGAGTTTGAGTCGGGCGGCAGAGGCGTCGAATCGGGCGGCAGAGGCGGATTCTTTTGAATTATCTGGGACGGATTTTCATTTTGTTTGGAAATCTCTTGCTTGGCATTTTGCTGTGTGCTGTTTTGCGGGGGAAGAAAAACATACATGGCTCCCGCCAAAATAATCAGAACCGCAATGCTCAATATATTTTTTGTTTTTTCGGTCATGTTATGTGCCAATTTACAAATGATACGAATACTGCGAATGGCTGCAAATGGCCTAACGGTCCATGGTCTGCATCTGTAGACGGGGCACATGGATTATTCGTAGCCATCTGTAGATTGGAATATATTTGTAGATTGGGGCTTCGCATATATTTGTAGATTGGGACTTATATCCTCAAGCAAGCGCCAATCCAAGCCGGAGCCCGAGGCACTACGGACCCCGAAGCCATGCAAGTGTTGGTGGTAACGTCCCGCATGTACCCCGTGTTACAGGAGTACTGGCACTTTGTCGCAGTATCGGTGGCCGAATATGAATAATTGGTAGTGTTGTTTGTGAGACCCGTGTTGTCGCCGGAATACACGCTGGCATTCGCCGGAATAGTACCCTGGCAGGAGTAGGTGGGGGTCACGCAAGTTTGGGTTGTTGTATCCCACACTTTTCCCGCCAAATCCCATTGCCCGCAACATGCTTGAAGTCCCGCCCCAGTCGCAACTGTCAGTGTGTCACTGCCAGTAACAGGACTGCCCCCCGAGTTTCTGCAAGTGAGAGAAAAAGCGCCACCGGTCTGCTGAACTATATACGAAACTGACCCGCTAGTATTCGCATAATTAGCATCGACTGATTGCGATTGATAATTAGGAGGAGTTTGGATTTGTTGATCGCAACTGCCACCGGAAGAAAGCGCTACTTGAGCGATACTGTAATTGAGAGTTGCTGTCTCACCCGGACAATAAGTTCTGGCATAGGCGAACCCTGCCGGACTCGCAACGATAACTACGCCTACGATAAGCAAAAATCTAAAATACTTCATAGTATAAAAAGTATAGCACCTTCTTTTGTCAACAAATTGAGTAACAGTAGTTTATGTGAATAAAAAAAAATACCCCGCTGGCCAGGCGAGGTATATGAAATGTTTCAATATCAGAACGTACACGCATCTTGTTGTCCATTCAGAGCACGTCTGTTCCGATCCCACGTATACCTGAAAAACTTCCCACCAACAAAGTCTGGGAAAAAGGCGCATGCCCCATCTTCGGTCCCAACGGCTCGACCGATTGGGCTTGTGAAACACCCCCCAGATGTAGATGGGAAATCGCCCACCACGCTCCCGTCATCGGCATAGACCATCTTCAAACACGAGTTGTTCGCGACATTCATGTAGACGGCAAGGGAGACCGGTCTTGTGCTGTATCCGGTAAGCTCGATCCCGGATTCTATCACTCTCACTGTCCCGTTTGAAACAGCTGTTTGCCAGCACGGGTCCCCAATCTGCGCGGCGCAGTCGGGTATCTTGTTGATTCCCAGCACACTAGTCCTCATCGGAATTGCTCCCCCGACAGTGTAAATCAAAGCGTAGGTGCCGTTTGCCAGCATTTCGCTGGC
>CAYHST010000021.1:9311-14769 GCA_964359415.1 uncultured Candidatus Saccharibacteria bacterium
AATGTCAAAGAACACTCCAAAAAGAGCCGGAGCGTCTTTGACGCCGATTGAAACTAATTGCTATAATACCCCATTTCCCTCTCCTTTGTCAACCTTGACTTCTTATCCTGCCTTGTTATCGTCAATGGACAAATGGCTTCGGCCCTACTCCGCCGCGAGGCGGAGGAATAATCGGAAAAGGAAGAACTCAAGGCAATAACGCCTTGAGTTCTTCTTTCAAAAGGATAGCGTCTCCCTCCGAGATATATCCAATCATGCGGCGCAGTCGTTTTGCGTCAACAAGACGTATTTGCGAAAGCACTGCCGTGCTTTTCTCGTTTTTTGCTTTTGATTCGGTTTCTGACTGAATCGAAAACGTAAAATAAAACGGTAAATCTTTCTGTGTACGGGTCAGGGGAATGCCCCAGAAAATCTCATTGTTAAACTTGCGAACAATGACGACCGGCCGCAGAAATCGGTCGCCGCGGCCGTCTTGCTCGAACCCTACGTTCTCGCCGAGGTGGCAATACCAAACTTCACGCTCATGGAAGAAAAGTCTCGGCTCACTGGAATTGTTGAGCGACTTCTTGAGCGGCGTCCATGTGCGGTAATCTTTCTTCATGGCGCCAATTATCTCACACTGTACACAAGATTCGGGAAATGCGGAAATGAACACAATCTTTCTGCCTTTAGCGGTACATTCTAACATTTTGCAAAATATTAGAATGTACCGCACGAAAACCGAAAACCAGCCGCCCTAATACCCCATTTCCCCCCACCTTATCAAATTGCGTTTTCTTTACTCTTCACTCTACCCATGTTCCTTATCCTGACGACCGCCAGAATAAGGAACAGGGATTATTTGCGATTGCTTGTCATCATTTGTGATTGTTTGTGATTCATCGAGACGCAGGGCGAACGCCGAGATGCGGTCTCGGTGATTGGAGACACTTTCCGGCGACCTTCAAATCCGCTCCGGTGTTTCTGCGCCTTAATTACTGACTGAAGAAAAGATTTACCGTCGGTGCTGAACAAGTCATGGTGTATCCGATAGGCCGAACGGCACAGTTCAAATGCGGATCTACGTTATTAGTAGTCACGACACCTGAATTGCAGTTTGCAACAGTGCCTTCAAAAAGGGTGGTTCCGCCGGCAACAGATGTTGAGTATCCTATGGACCTCGTAGCGCAATTCAGATGATTTGGATTAGTGGAAACGACGCCGTCATTGCAATTTGGAGCGGTTCCAACATAAAGCTGTGTTCCTCCAGCAACTGGGCTGGCATATCCTATGGGCGCGGTGGCGCAATTCAGGTGATTTGGATTAGTGGTCACAACACCGGCATTGCAGAATTGAACTTGCCCGAGATAAAGCGGGGTTCCGGTCTGGCATTGATTGTTTTGACCCCACGTGATAGTCACCGAGCCGTTTTCTCCATGCTGCGCATAGCCATTGGTACAACTCATACCATCGCCTCCCGAACCGCCTTGTCCGCTGTTGCCTCCAACGCCATAGGTGCAGCCTCCTGTACTTGCATTGCCGCCTGCCCCGCCGGCAACTCCATTGGGCGTTCCGCCCGCGCCATCGTTGCTATCTAGACCGTAGTAATACCATGCCCCACCGCCTACCAAGCCGCCGTGTCCGCCAGTTGCGACAAACGAACTTACGGAGCTGTTCCCGCCATTTCCGCCAGAATATTGTCCGCCAGGGCAACCCAAGTATGGCGCAGACGTGAAGGCAACTCCGGTTTCGGCCCATCTGTCTGTTCCAAAATACCAATAACGGCCGCCGCAACCTCCTGCCCCAACAGTAACAGCGATGGTTTGGCCGGGAGAAACGTTAACGTCTTGGAGGATATACCCGCCCGAACCGCCGCCAAAACCGCTCCAATAATCGCCATCCATCACTGCTCCGCCTCCGCCTCCGCCTCCTCCGACAATCTTTGCGGAAATCGTTGTAACGCCGGCCGGAACAGTGAACGCGTATGTGCCAGGAGTCGCGTAGGATTGACTTGCCGCTTTGCCAGATTGCGGGAGAAGGGCGAGAACAACAATGAACAGAATTAGATATTTCTTCATATATTATTTCTTTGACTGCAATGCAACCGGCATGCCTAGCGAGTCAGTCACGCTAAATGCTTCTGGGAGTATCTTCACTTCAAGCGCGACAAGAGAATCACTTGACCACAGACTCCCTCTCGCCGTCACTGCGATTTTTGAACCAACGGCAACGCTGCTAATCGTGGAGGACTTCTCGGCGAAAAAAGAAATGGGGTTGCCGGCACGGGAACTCGGGGTACTCGATGCATATTCGCGCCTAACAATCTCCTTATCTTTCAAAGCTCGCTCTACGAACTTTGTGCTTCCCGCAATCTTCACGTCCTGCGAAACAGTCGCAGCCTTTTTCAAATCATTATCGGGAAAAATTAAACGGTCTACGGTCATGGTGTTTTCCCTTTTGTCCGTGACTGTTCCCACAAAGTTAATACGACGTGACATCTGCTGCATCGCAAGCGCGCCAACAACAAGCAATGCGAGAACGAACGATACTGCAAGAATCTTCTTTGAATTCATCGCGTCAATTATACACCCATAATCGCCTCTGCTTGCGTTGTCCACAGTTTGACATTTGATAACGCAAGTCCCAAGGTGCGGCCTCGGGGTTTGTCTGCCCCCGCGCAGAAGCAGTTTTTACATCATCTTTACGCCTATGTCGGCGCCGATGAGCGAGCCGGCGCCAACCAAGAATGCGCTGTGCCGCGGGCGGGGAGAGAATGATTACTTCTCGATTCCCAACAATTCCATTGCGATTTTTGGCACTTCCCGCGTGAAGTACTGCTTAATCGTATTCCAGTCCGCTTTGAAATGGAGCTTCGGCATCGGGTCGTCCTCGGCGTCGTCGAAGTACACCAAACTCTTGAGAAAATGAGGCATGCTGTGTTTTCTTCCGGGAAATTCGCTTACCGCACGGCGAATCGTGTCGGAAAGCGAGGCGCCATGAAATGCGCAATACCAGTACATGTCGACAAAGTCTCTTTTCTTGCCGCGCTGACTGATTGCGACAACCTTCATCGCCATAATGTCTTCGGGGACGAGCACCTGCACGGAGCCGCACTGCACGCGCGCCGATGATGGACTGAAAAAAGGATACGCGATGAAACTGACCTTCGCGCCGAGGAATATCCCGTAGAGAGTTCCCGCTCGGGTTCGCGTCGTTTCCCAATCACCCCGTCGCGATAACTCTTCCTCTAGAAATGCAATGTCAAATTCTTTTTGGCGCGTGAAAAAGTCGAGATCTTCGGAACTTCTGTGCCCTACTTGGAGCGCGAGCGCGGTGCCACCCGCGAGGTACCAATACGGCAGCAGGAAATCGAGATCGAGACACGCCGAAAACGCGCGCTGTGTCTCTTGGGGCAAAACCTCGGTATGAAGATCGCTCGCTGCGACGGACTTTATTTTAAGATCAGTTCCCATAGTGCGCGCGATTTAGGATCAACCTGACTTCGCGGTAGCCGCAACACCGCCGCGATTTTCTCACGAGGATACCGTCGAAATAACCAATGCACTTCCTCATCGATGCCGAAATCAAGAATGCGCTCAATGATGTAGCGCGCGTGCTTCTTTTCGTCTATCGTTTTCGGGTCAACGTCCCAAAACAGCGAGCGGCGGAATTTCATTTGCTCATTATAACATGCCACACGGGAAAAATGCCGCGAGAAAATATCACACTTTCAATACTTGGAAACCAGATTCCCGAGGAGACACCTCCCCCTCATGGGTGAGGAGTCACCTCGGGAATCCCAACCTCAGCGAAAAGACCCGCCCAATATGAAAGGTGTGGGGTTGCATTAGCATTTCTCCAACTATAGCGAAGACACCCTGCCGTTTTGGACGGTTTGAGCCACTCTTCCGTTCAAAACGGCAGGGTGTTGGAGCGCCCCCTTACATCATCTTCACATCAATGTTGACGCCGGAGGGGAGGTCTATATTTGAAAGCGCTTCAATAACTTTCGGCGCGGGGTTTAGGATGTCTATCATTCTCTTGTGAATGCGCATTTCAAATTGCTCGCGCGAATCTTTATCAATAAACGCGGCGCGGTTCACCGTGTACTTTTTTATGTCTATCGGAAGCGGAACGGGGCCGATGATTTCGGCATTGTAGCGAGAAGCGGTATCAATTATTTGCTTGACGGAAGAATCAAGAATGCCGTGTTCGTACGCGCGCACGCGGATGCGGAGGCGATGCGTGGTTTCAACCTTCCCTGGCTTGGTAAGCTTGTGCGCGCGCGGAACTGGAGTGTGAGCAGAAGCATCAACCGCCTTTGCGGCTTTCGCGGAGGTGGCTTTAGCGCGCGGAGCGCGAACCTTTTTAACGGTCACTTCTGCTGTCATAGAACCCGCAGAGTATGCACTATTGCGCCAAAAAATGCAAATAATGAAATACCCAAGGTCTCACCTCAAATGCAGGAATGCCCGAGGAGAGACCTTTGGTATTTCCGGATATCAACTTAAAACTTGGGTCTACGCTACCACCTTTGTGACAACTCCCGCGCCCACGGTCTTGCCTCCTTCGCGTATGGCAAAACGCTGTTGTTCCTCGATAGCAATCGGGCCGACGAGCTTCACCTTGAAGGTTACCGTGTCGCCTGGCATGACCATTTCAACGCCCTCATTGAGAGTAACTTCGCCGGTAACATCCGTTGTTCTCATATAGAACTGAGGCTTGTAGCCGGTGAAGAACGGCGTGTGACGGCCTCCTTCCTCCTTGGTCAAGATATAAACTTCCGACTTAAATTCAGTGTGTGGCTTCACCGTACCTGGCGCGCCGAGAACTTGGCCGCGATGCACGTCGTCTTTTTTCGTTCCGCGCAAAAGCACGCCGGCGTTGTCGCCTGCCTGCCCTTCCTGAAGCGATTTGTTGAACATTTCAATTCCGGTAACAATTGTCTTCGTGGTGTCAACGATGCCGACAATTTCAACTTCCGCGCCAACCTTGATTGTTCCGCGCTCGATACGGCCGGTAACGACAGTACCGCGTCCTTCAATTGAGAACACGTCTTCAATTGGCATGAGGAACGGCTTGTCGATTTCGCGTTTCGGAATCGGAATGAATTCATCGAGCGCTTTTACGAGCTCCATCACTTTGCCAGACCACTCGTTGCCCGGCTCCGGATTCTCAAGCGCCTTCAAGCCCGAGCCGCGGATAACAGGCGTGTTCTTTCCGTCAAATTCGTACTTGTTGAGAAGCTCGCGCACTTCCTCTTCTACGAGGTCAACTAGGTCTTTGTCGTCAACCTGGTCCACCTTGTTGAGGAATACAATAACCTTCGGCACTCCGACTTGGCGGGCGAGAAGAATGTGTTCGCGCGTCTGGGGCATCACGCCGTCCGAGGCGGCAACAACCAAAATCGCGCCGTCCATCTGCGCGGCGCCGGTAATCATGTTCTTGATGTAGTCGGCGTGGCCGGGAGCGTCCACGT
>CAYHST010000022.1:0-6083 GCA_964359415.1 uncultured Candidatus Saccharibacteria bacterium
CTTCAGCGGTTTTAGCTTCCTCGTCTGGAGTCCTGACCAGAGTTTTATCAACCACAATTTTTGCCTGGCGGAATTCCATGTCGCCCGTTTCCGGATTGAACGTGGCGCGGATAATCTGCCCACGTTTTCCGTATTCGCGGCGGTACGCCGCGGCGAGCGCGGTGGAAAGCGCGTCAATCACGGACTCGCGCGAAATGCCGCGCTCATGCTGAAGCTCATCGAGGGCGGAGTTAAGGGATTTTAGGTCGAGTAAGGACATGTTAGATATTGTTATGAGCGGAGCGAATTAGAATATCTAGACAAAATTATAGTCGCTATGCTCCTTAATTTCTTCTAAAAAAAGCGTCCGGCTGGTGCCGGAACTTATGCGAACAATGTACACCCAAGCATTTGCTAAGTCAAGAGAAAAGGGGTCTCAAAAACCTCGATATGTTTTCTCGTTGCGCATCCGGACTGCATCAATGGCTATTCTCTCGGCGTCAAAGTGAAATATGATACGAAATATGCCTTTCCGCACGCGATAAAATTTTCTCCCAGAAAGTTTCTTGATATCCAGCATCTTTCGTGATTCAGGATTTTTCAACTCTTGCATCATTTCCAGTAACAGGAGTTTGTCCCTATCTTTTAGTTTGCGAACCAGCTTATCGAGTGCGTCCATGTCGTTCCCTTTTTGCACGAACACCCTTCTTAAGAGCGGATATCATTTTTTCGATTTGGATGCCCTTTCCCTCATTGTCACGCATCGCATCAAAAACAGTGACCCACGCCTCATCTTCTTCGTCTGGAGTACGCAACGATGAGATTTCGAGTATATCGCCTTTTGGACGTACCAAAATGGAACTCGTACCCATTCGTCGGCGCCAGGAAATTGGGAGGGTTATTTGGCCCTTGCTGGTTACTCTCTGTATCTTTTGAGCGGTTGTCATATAGCGTATATGGATAATTCTTACTTCCTTACTTTATTACCTATTGTACGGTAAGTCAAGAAGATTTAAAGCTATGTCTTTAACAAATCACTACTCCTTAGCCAATCAACAATTTTCTTGTCAGGAACAGATTCTATAATTTTATTTCTATAGTGTACGCCCCAGATAATAGCGGCTGCTTCACCGGGGAGAATTCCCCCCCTTTGATTTAACGCACATAATGTTTGGTCATGATTTCTTATTGCCCACAGTTCATAGGGCAATATTTCTTCCCATTTTGCAAATACACCTGCTTTCGATATCGTTAAACCCGCAGGAAATCTACTGATACAATAACCAATTTTGTCTTCCAGACTTTTTGCCAAATATGCAGTTTCTTCCGGTGAGTTTTCGTTAAGACAATCAGGACTGCCAAAATCATCAGTATTTCCAAATCTTTTCAAATCCTGAAAAGATCTTAGTAAGACCTCCTTAATTGCGCGATGACCCCTTCTTCTTATCTCTTCTAGCCCTGCGAGTGATGTTTCCCTTGCCCATCCTGACGGTAAACCAAATTCATTCCTTTCATTGTCTGGAGATGGGGAAACATCAACAGAGGGTCTGACACCCTCGGCATTTCCAGCTTTTGTTTCTGTAGCAGCGGGAGATTTCTCCAAGTCATGGCGATTTAATTGCGCCATTCTGTTCTGCTCTTCAACTAAAGCACGGATGTCCCCCTTGCTCATGTCGCTTGGTTTTTTGGCTCCCAGTCTTGCCAACTTGTCATCAAGTGTCATATCTTCATTGTATCCCACGATTCCACTAATCGTATTCGCAGAGCTTAACACCAAGTACACCACGCCACTCCCGGTGACAGTTATTTTGGGAGGAGTGGTTCGTCACACGCCCACCTTATGCTTTGAGCGCCTGCTCAAGGTCTTCAATCAAATCTTCCGCGTCTTCAATTCCGGCCGATATTCGCGCGGTTTCTTCCGTGATGCCGGAATTTTTCAGACCCTCTTTACCCATTGAGGCGTGGCTCATAAACCACGGCGCTTCTATCAATGATTCCACGCCTCCCAGCGATACCGTCAAGGAGAAATATTTTAATTTCTTGAAAAATGTTTTTAGCGGGACTTTCGCGGTATCCAATTCAAAAGTAACAATGCCGCCGAAACCGGTCATCTGCTTTTTTATGAGGTCTTGTTGAGGGTGGCTTTTGAGCCCCGGATAATATACTTTCTTGACGTTCTTGTGTCCTTCCAAAAACCCAGCGAGCGCCTCGGCATTTTTCTGATGTGCTTCCATGCGCAGTGCCAAGGTTTTGACGCCTCGCGAGACGAGCCACGCATCAAACGGAGAACCGGAAACCCCCGTGGCATTGACCAGGAAACTTCCTCGCTCCTGCAACGCCTTGGTGGAATACACGATTGCACCGCCCACCACATCGCTGTGGCCGTTCAGATACTTCGTCGTTGAATGCACTGCGATGTCAACGCCGAGCTCCAGCGGCTTCTGAAAATACGGCGACAGGAAAGTGTTGTCTGCCACGGTCAAAATCTTATTCTTTTTTGCGATGGCGACAACGCCTGCGATATCGGTAATGTGCAGAAATGGATTTGACGGAGTCTCGAGCCAGAGCATTTTTGTGCTTACAGTTACGGCATTTTTGACCGCTTCCGAGTCTGTCATGTCTATAAAAGAGAATTTGTATCCAAGCGGTTTTAGAACCTCATTGAACAGGCGATAAGTTCCGCCGTAGATATCGGTATTCGCGATAACGTGGTCGCCGGGCTTCAAGAGAAGCATGGCCGTTGTGATTGCCGCCATGCCAGTCGCCGTCACGGAACATCCGACGCCACCTTCCAAGGCGGCGATGTTTTCTTCGAGCGCCGCGCGCGTGGGGTTCCCGCTCCGCGTGTAGTCATAGCCCTTATTTTTACCAATTTCATCAAAGGAGAAAACCGAAGTAGCATAAATCGGCGTCGTAACCGAGTTAAAGGCCGTATCCTTTTTCGTACCAGTATGCACTGCCTTTGTTCGGAACTTCATTGAGCTACTGTACCAGATTTGTGGGTTTTAGGTAATACCTCTATAATTCGGATTCACCACTATGACGCTAATAATCGACAAAAAGCTTCCCGCCTACACATACCTGGAGCGTGAGCAGGTTTTGGAGATGCCGACGGACGAGGCGGAGAAGCAGGACATCCGCCCGATGGAAATCGGCATTCTCAATCTCATGCCAAGCGCGGTCGTGGAGCGGACGGAAGTCCAGCTCTTGCGCCTGCTCGCCAACACACCCCTGCAAATCCGCCCGACCTTCATATACTTCGACACGCATAAATCCCGCTCCAAACAAGACCACTTTGACGAGTTCTATAAAACCATCCGCGAAGTGAAAGAAGCGGGCCTCGACGGACTCATCATCACCGGCGCGAACCTGGAGGACCGCGCGTTTGAGAAAGTGCATTATTGGAAAGAACTAACCGCGCTCATGGATTGGGCGCACGACAGCGTCACCTCAACGATATACAGCTGTTGGGCGGCGCACGCGAAGCTCTACCACCAATACAAAATCCCCCCGCACGCCTACAAACAAAAAATCCTCGGTATCTTCAAACACACGGTGCATCACGAAACCGGCTCGCCGTTCCTCGCGGGCATGGACGATGAGATTGTCGTGCCGCATTCGCGCTGGCGCGGGCCTGAGAATACAGATTTTGCAGGCCGCGATGATGAGTTTCAAATTCTTATTGATAGTACAGAAGTAGGACCGCACCTAGTCGCGGGCCGCGGTGGCCGCGAGATATACGCGCAGGGACATCCCGAATACTCGCGCAACGACATCGCGGAAGAATACACGCGCGATAAATCGGCAGGATTAACAAACTGCGCTCCGCGCAATTATTTCCCCGGAGGAGACGAAACGAAAACGCCGATGAGAAACTGGAGCGCGAACGGGCAGGTGTTTTATTCCAACTGGATTAACTGGGTATACCGAACTACGAACGTGGATGTGAAAAAGCCGTTAATGGACTAGTTCCCAAACACCGAGCTGTCGGCAGTTTTACACGGATTTTTCTATTCTAGTATTTTGCAAAATACTAGAATAGATTTATATTCGGTCCAGTGCGCGTTTCATCCTTTCAATTATTACTTCTTCGGGTTCCAATCCGCAAGAGACTCGGATAAGATTGCGGTCCACGCCGCAACTTTCAGCCCAATCCAATTCGTCGTAGTGAGCCATCATTGTATAAGGACTCACAAGCGTGAAATTGGTTCCAAGGCTCGGACCCTTGCAAAATTCCAGAGAATCATAAAACGATGGCGTTTTGGACTTATCTCGGAGAACGAAAGACAAGATAGAACAATGTCCTCCGCCGGGTTTCAGAAGCGATTCATAAACGCCCTGCGTATCGTTCATCGAATGATACACGCTTTCCATGGCCGGATGAGTTGTTAAGAATTTATACAGCGCGACGCTGTTTTTGCTCATGACGCGCGCGCGCTCCGCGAAGTCGCGGGAATGTTCCTCCAATGCGATAGCGTCAGCAGGCCATAATTCGTTATCGTTATGTTCATCGAGGAACGATTTAAAGGCCGAATAAAACTCGGAGTCCCTTTTTAGAATGACGCTTCCCGCCAAAACATCTCCGACTCCGGAAAATGCTTTCGTCAAACTTGTCACGACTACATCCGCGACGCGGAACGCATCAATGTTCACGGCGGTGGCAATAGTGTCATCAATAATGATAGGGATATTCTTTCCTTCGGCGGATATCATTTCGGCGATTTGGCGAACGTCGATGCACTTTATGAGCGGATTGCTCGGCAGTTCTGTAAAGATGCCAGCAATAGATTCATTTTTTATGATTGCATGAAAGCGTTCGTAATCCTCATCATTAACAAATGGCAAGAAATACACGCCTGCGCCGTAATGTTGCTGAATCTTTAATGTAGAAACAAAAGGAAAATCTAACTGTGCTGTTTTGAGGCCGGGAGAAAGCACCGAGAGCATTCTATGCACGGCAAAAATCGCGGCCATGCCGGAAGGAAACAAAAAAACGTCTTCAGGGTTTTGACCAGTATGAGCCGCTAGGCGCTCTTTAATTGCCTGAACGGCTTTTTTGCCGTTCTCGGACAAATCCCGCCCCATCGGTTTTCTCTGAAGTGCAGATTCTGCCTGCCTCATGCTTAGAATTTCTCCGCAAAAACTCCAATACATACGCGCAGTGTCATAGTCATCTTTTGCGAAGAGGGTAACGCCGAGATTCTCCTCGCCATACTGAATAATGCGCGTTTTGCCCTTGCCATATTTCTGGATAAATTGAGCGCACCGTTCTGCGTGGATTCGGCGTGGGAAAACCAATGCTCGCTCGCCGGTTTCTGCATGTTCTTTTTCTACTGTTTCAATGAACTTTGATACGGTGGGATGTATAAAAAAACGCGGGTATCCGCTTTGCAATTTATTGATTACCGCCGGGTCTTTTTCTTCGTACCCGATTACTGATTTCCAAGTCGGCAGACATACAGACACGCCGTATGGCGTGGGCGGAATCGGAGTCCCAAGGTCTTCCGGACGGCAGAGCGGGTTTGTGAGCATGTCGCGCATAGCTTTTTCTTTTCTTTAATCCTCACGGTGCAGTATATACGATAATAATTGACAATGTACATCCGGTAGCTACAATGGCCACTATGGCTACTAGAACGATACAGGCGACTAGGGTGCCCGCAAAAGAGGCGAAGAATCGATTCGGAGAATTGCTCGAAGCGGTTCAGAGGCACCCTATAATTATCACGAAGAACAATCGCCCCGTAGCGGAGATTCGGCGTTTTTCAGAAAAAACGCGTTTTGAGGAAGTGGAAGACCAAATTTGGGCGGAGAAAGTCCAGAAAGTGATGAAAAATCCGCAATTTCTAGGCCCGGAGAAATCTGCACAGGCACTCAAGCGTATGCGCGAACATGCTGGAACTCAATCTTGATAAGCGTGCCGACAAATTCACCAGAAAACTCCCGCATAAACAGGAGGGGCAGATCGGTCGGAAGCTCACGGAGCTTCTCTCGTTCCCATTCCCGAATGACTCCAAACATCTCAAAGGCACGGATTGGTATCGTGTTGATGTCGGAGAATATCGCATTATCTACAATGTGCGCGGAAATGTACTTGACGTACC
>CAYHST010000022.1:6183-13911 GCA_964359415.1 uncultured Candidatus Saccharibacteria bacterium
TCGCGGAACGGGAGGCAAAGGGAGCGGGTAAGCAAATAGGCGAAGTACTTGTCGCGAAGAGCGCGATAGGCGAAGACGAACTTCGCAGGACGTACGCGTATATTCTCGGAATTCCATTCGTTTCACTTGCCGGAACAAAAATAAACTTCGAGACTCTTTCTCTGATTCCTGAACCGGTCGCTCGGCGCAACAACATCATCGCCTACAACCGCCGCGGCGACGAGCTTGAGGTCGCGATGCTGGACACGGATGATTTAGCGGCGATTGATTTTATAAAAAAGAAAACGCACCTGAAGATTTTGTCGCGCCTCACCGATGTCGCATCCGTAAAGTTCGCTCTCAAGGAATACCAGCGGTCGCTCAAGGATAATCTGGGCGACGTCATCGAGAGGGAAACCGCGGCTCTTCTTAAATCCGCTCCGGAAACGAAAGAGGAGGACCTGCGCCATGTGGCCGAAGGAGTGCCGGCGGTGCGAATCGTGGATACGCTCATTCGGCACGCCAACGCGCAGGGCGCTTCCGACATCCACATCGAGCCATTGGAAGAGTCTCTTCTCATACGCTATCGCATAGACGGCATTTTGCATGACGCGATGGAACTCCCGAAGCACGCCGCGCCGGCGATAACCGCGCGCGTCAAAGTCCTAGCGAACATGAAGCTGGACGAACACCGCCTGCCGCAGGACGGCCGCTTCGGGGCGGAATCAAGCGGTGACAAAATATCATTCCGTGTTTCCGTCCTGCCCACGTACTTCGGAGAAAAAATCGTGATGCGCCTTTTGCGCGATAATATTTCCGGATTCACGCTTGAGTCAGTCGGTTTTCACGGGCTTGCTCTGGAGCGCATGCATGAAGCGATGCGCGCCACGACGGGAATGATATTGGCGACGGGGCCGACTGGGGCGGGAAAATCCACGACGCTGTATACGCTTTTGGACCTCGTTAACTCGCCCGACGTGAATATTTCAACAATCGAGGACCCGATTGAGTATCAGATGGCGCGCGTCAATCAGACGCAGGTTCGTCCCGAAATCGGCTTTACATTCGCGAACGGCCTGCGTAGCCTCGTGCGGCAGGACCCCGACATAATAATGGTCGGCGAAATTCGAGATAAAGAAACCGCGTCTCTAGCGATTAACGCCGCGCTCACGGGACACCTCGTACTCTCCACCCTGCACACGAACTCCGCGGCCGGCGCGATTCCTCGCCTTTTGGATATGGGAGTTGAGCCGTTTCTTCTCGTCTCAACCCTGCGCGTGATTATCGGACAGCGCCTGGTGCGGAAACTTTCGGCCGACCGCGAAAAGTACGAACTTTCCCGCGATGAACAGGCACAGCTAGAAAAAGAAATTGACGCCGGCGTTGTTTTACGGACTCTCAAAGAGGAGAAAGCAATCGCGAAAGATTCCACATGGAAAAACGTGCCGTTCTACCGCCCGAAGGAAACGGAGGAGTGTCCGTCAGGCTATTCGGGGCGCATAGGAATTCACGAAGTTCTCCCAGTTACCTCTACAATCAAGGAATTGATAATGGGGAATGGCACCGGCGACGAAATCGAGAAACGAGCGCGCACCGAAGGAATGCTCACGATGAGCGAGGACGGGATTTTCAAGGCCGCGCAAGGCATCACAACCATTGAAGAAGTGCTCCGTGTTATTACAGAGTAATAACACGAAGTATTCTGTATACAGTATTCCGTATTCTGTATGATTCAAAGATTTACTGACCTACATGCGTGGCAAGAAGCGCATAAGTTGGTACTTTTGGTGTATAAAATCACGCGTTCGTATCCGCGCGAAGAGCAATTTGGGTTGGTGAATCAGAGCAGACGCGCAGTAGTTTCAATAACATCAAACATAGCGGAAGGATTTGGGCGTAGCACAAGAAAAGACAAGGTTAATTTCTACATGATGGCGCGTACGTCGCTGACAGAATTGCGCAATCAAATGATCATTGCTCGCGACCTCATGTATATCGACACGAAGACAGATGAGCAATTTGGCGCTTCTGCTGAATCAGTAGCAAAACTTATATCTGGACTTGAGCGCTCTGCGTCAGATAAATAACGTTTTGGTATTTATACCGAATACAGTATACAGAATACGGTATACTTAACGCATGCGATTCACATACACTGCCGAAAAAAATGACGGGGAAGTTTATAAAGGAGTCGCGGAAGCGCGAGACCGTTTCGAACTCTATGAAATAATACGGCGCGAGGGGGCGCACATAATTTCCATTTCAGAAGAACGGAGGAGAGGCTTCTTCAGCTTCGCGTATTGGAACGCGAAAATCTCCAGCGTTACAGAATACGAGAAAATTCTATTCGCGCGCAACTTGGGCGCGATGCTTGGGGCCGGATTGTCGCTTGCTCGCGCCCTGTCGGTGATGGAAAGGCAGATAAAGAATCCAAAAATGTCGAACATCGTTTCGGAACTTTCCAGCGATGTGCGCAGAGGAGATTCCTTTCACGCGTCGCTCGCAAAACACCATGGAGTGTTCAGCAAACTTCTGGTTGCCATGGTGCGCTCCGGCGAAGAGGGCGGCGATTTGCCGGCATCTCTTACCGTGGTGGCCGACCAGATGGAGCGCATGTACAACTTAAGGAAAAAGATTCGAGGGGCTCTAATCTATCCTTCATTTGTCTTAATCGCGATGGTAGGCATAACAATATTGATGATGATAGAAGTCGTGCCGACGCTAGCGCAGACATTTGCTGAAATGAAAGTCGCTTTGCCCGTCTCAACACAGCTCATCATAACGATAAGCAACTTTTTGGTTGAGTACACGGTCTTGGCGCTCGGATTAATTTTCGGAACGGTTGCGGCGGCGTATTTCGCGCTCCGCACTCCAATTGGCAGGCGCGCGGGCGATTTCGTGTCATTGCGCCTGCCGCTCATAGGCGCATTGGTGCGAGAAGTAAACGCCGCGCGCACCTCGCGCACGCTCGCGTCCCTTCTTTCATCGGGAGTCGACGTGCTGACGTCGCTTGATATTGTCTGCGAAGTGGTGCAGAACACATATTTTCAGGAAGTTATTCGCGAAGCGAGAACTGCCGTTGGGCAGGGCCGGCAATTGTCCGCCGTTTTCGCGAAGCGCGAGGACCTTTATCCGACGTTCGTCGGAGAAATGATGGCGGTGGGCGAGGAGACCGGGCAGACCGCGGAGATGCTGAAGCGCCTCGCGCTGTTTTACGAGGACGAAGTGGACAGAAAGACAAAAGATATGTCGACTGTAATAGAGCCGTTTCTCATGGTGTTCATCGGCGGAGGCGTCGGGTTCTTTGCGGTATCTATGATTTCTCCAATTTATTCCCTGTCGGAAAATATAGGGTAGGAAAGAAGTATCTTGTATATGGTATCTGGTATTTCGTATAAGAGTAAAGGCAAAAAAGGCACCGAGTTCGCATTTCATACGATATACGATATACGATATACGATAGACAGGCCGCGCGCGCGGGGCTCGCGCGGCCTGCCTGCGTCGCGGACGCGACAGGCAGGCGTCACTCTCATCGACACGGTAGTCGGAAGCGCCTTGATGCTGGTTGTGTTCGTGGGAATCGCGGGAGTTTTTAAGTTGAGCGTTGATGTGGTAACGAACAACAAGGCGCGCGCCGGCGCAATCGCGCTCGCGAACGAGCGGATGGAAGACATCCGCTCTCTTTCATACCCTTCAATCGGAACAGTCGGAGGAATCCCTTCCGGCAACATGGCTCAATCGGAGACAATAATTCTGAACGGCATTTCGTACGCGCGCCGCACCACGATTCTTTACGCAGACGACCCATACGACGGAATTGGCGCGGCAGATACGGCTCCGGCATCCGCGCCGACCTCGCTTGATTATAAGGCGGCGAGAGCAGATGTAGCGTGGGAATCGCGCGTGGGCACTCGGCACATTACGCTTGTTACCAGGATTGAGCCGCCGAATGGAATCGAAACGGCATGTCCCCCTACGGCAGAGTGCGGCACGCTCGCAATTACTGTCGCAAACAAGGCGACACAGCTCGTTTCCAACGCGCAGGTGAGGATTGTGAATTCCGGAACTAATCCGCCGATTGACACAACTCTCTACACCAATACCGCCGGAGAGATGTCTCTTGGCGGCGCTCCTGTCTCCGCGGGATACCAAGTAACAGCTACGAAATCGGGCTATAGCACAGACCAGACATACGAAGCGACTTCGCAAAACACGAACCCGTCGCCGGGACCGTTTACCGTCTCCGCCAATCAAACGACACCCGGAACATTTCGAATTGACCTGCTAGGGAGCATGACAGTCAGCACATATTCTCTGGCCACGAACAATTGGACCGACTCGTTTACGGACGACAGCAAGATTAATATGCAAACGACTACGAACATTGAAACTTCCGGCAATCAAGCGCGCCTTGCCGGCAATCAGCCGTGGACCGCTCCGGCCTACCTGCGCTCGCAGACAATCACTCCAGTCTCGCTAATGCGCTGGGGAACGTTCAGTTGGAACGATACCCGTCCATCCGAAACCACCATTACGTACCGCGTTTACTATCCCGGCCCCAGTTCCGCTTTGGTGCCGGATTCGATTCTTCCGGGAAATAGCGCCGGGTTTGGAACAGGAACATCTGTTGCTTTGAGCGTCATTCCAGCCGACGCGTACCCAAGTCTTATTCTGGAAGCGTATCTTGTGGCGCTAAATCCGAACGCGCCGTCGCCATCCATCCAAGACTGGAGTTTGACATATGAGAGCGGGCAGGGAATCGCGATTCCGTTCACAATGCGCGGAATCAAAACCATAGGCAGCGGACCCGGAGGGACGCTCTACAAATACGACCAATTACACACGACGAATTCGGGTGGCGCTCTCGCGCTTCCCGCCATCGAATGGGATACGTACGCGATGACGGTTGCCGCGTCTACTGGATACGACATTTCAACTTCCTGCCAGACCCAGCCAATCGAGCTTTTGCCGAATGCTTCTGTCGCGACACAGCTGTATCTTTCACCGCACACGACGAATTCTCTCATAGTGGACGTGAAGAACGGCACGGGAACATATCTTTCCGGCGCGAAGGTGGAAACCAAGAAAGGGGGCGATATTCAGAATAAAATTGCAGACGCTTGCGGACAAGCATTTTTCGGAGGGCTGGCGCCTGCCAATAATTATTCCGTCACCGTCTCAAAAACTGGGTATGCGACTTCCACAACCCCAAGCGTAAATGTAACTGATTCAACGCGCCTCTCGGTAATACTAAATAGTATCTAGTATATGGTATTCAGTATTCCGTATAAGAAGAATCACAGCAGAAGCGGCCCGCCCGCATCTCATACTGAATACGGTATACGGTATACGGTATACATTCCTCGCGCGCGCGGCCTTACCATGCTCGAAACAATTGTCTGGATTTCGATTCTGGCAATGACGCTTCTCGCGCTCACTTCGTCTCTGTTATATTTCTATCGCACGAATAGATACGCGATTGAGCAGTCGAGCGCGGTTACTTCCGCGCAACGGGGGATAGATAAGATGATTCGCACGATACGCGAGGCGAGCTACTCCAGCCAGGGGGCGTTCCCGATAGTTTCCATCGGCGCGAATGACTTTGTTTTCTACGCAGACGTTGATTCAGACCCGTTAATCGAGAAGGTCCATTACTACGTTTCTGGCACGAGACTTTTAGAGGGAATCACGGACGCGACCGGCGATCCGCCCGCGTATACCGGCGCCGAAACGACATCAACAATTTCAGATTACATACACAATCTTGACCAAAGCGTTTCCGCTTTCCGCTACTATAATGCGAGCAGTACTGAAATAACCAATTATACCCAATGGGCGAACGTGCGTTTTGTGAAGGCGAGTATTATCGTGAACGTAGACCCCAACAGACTTCCGAATCAATTGACTCTTAGTTCGTCAGCGACAATCCGGAACCTGAAATAATAGTATGCAGTATTCAGTATTCAGTATTCAGTATAAGAAGAGAAACAAGACAAACGACCCACTCGCATTTCATACTGAATACGAAATACGGCACACGGCATACGATTCGCATACTGAATACGGTATACAGAATACTAAATACTTCCACAGTCACGCCCGTGGCGTGACTGTGGTACTCGTCCTAGCGTTCATGGGAATTTTTGCCATGCTTACCGCAAGCATCGCCGGGTATGTTTTCCAGCAGGGAAAATACGGCCGCGCTATCTCCGCGCGCGAGCAGGCGCTCCACATTGCCGAAGCCGGTCTCGAATACTATAAGTGGTGGCTTGGCCGCCAAGCTTCGAGTGTCCTGACAACTGGCGTCGGTCTGGTCTCCCCGTATACCTACGCAGTGAACGACCCGGAAGGCGGGACATTGGGAAGCGCTGTAATAACCGCCACCCCGGCTCTCCAATGCGGAACCGTGCAATGGATTGACCTGGAATCCCGTGGAACCTCAAATGCGTCCGCCGCTTTTCCGCGGACTCTGCTCGCCCGCTACATGAAGCCCTCGGTCGCGGAGTATGCCAATCTTTATAACAGCACCGTCTGGATCGGCAGCACGAACAGCGCCATTGGCCCCCAACATGCCAACAATGGTTTTCGCATGGACGGATGGAGCAACTCCACCATATCGTCTTCTATTCCGCAGGTATACTGCGACGGCAGTTCGGGCTCGCTCGGTTGCGATGGCGTCTCGCCGAACCCTTCGCCGGGTTGGAAAAACGGCGTGTTCGGGTTGAGTTCAACAACCGCACTCTGGCAATATCCGATTCCGGCCGTTGATTTCCCAGGCATGGCTCTCAATCTCCCAACGCTGAAAGGTTATGCGGCTATTTCCGGAATTATGCTTAATCCGACATCCGTAACGCGGATTGGAATACAGCAGGGAAGCGCGTTTCCTACCGTCGGCGGCGTGGAAACGAGTGGGTTTCATCTGGTGTTCAAATCTGACGGCACGGCTGACATCTACCGAGTTACCGCGACGAACAGCGAGAGCGCGAGCCCCGCCACTCCCGTACGCAGCTATAACCTCATGTACCCTCAAGCGTTCCCTGCTAACGGTTGGAAATACACATACCCGGTAATCGCGACTGAAGTATTCGTGGCCAACGTTTCAATTCCCTCATCTTGCGCACTCATCTATTCCGAAGCGAAAACGTGGATAGACGGCACCGTGTCCGGAAAAGTTGCCCTAATCGCAGCTGATACCGGCTCGTTCGTTCCGGATATTATTCTGAATAACAATATTTCGTACACGACGAACGACGGCTCAAGCGGGCTCACTGCAGTCGCGGAGGGCTCCATCAAGCTCGGGCTCGTCGTGCCAGACACGCTTTCAGTCAGGGGCATTTTTGTAGCGCAGACCGGGAGCTACAGCCGAGACCACTATATTTCGTACCCTCGCTCGTATCTCCCAGCGAGCTACGACCAATATATAGTTCGCACACTGCTGAATGTAACGGGAACTGTTGTCTCGAATCTGCGCGTGGCCGTCTGCTACGGTAGCGGTGGCCCATGCGCCTCCGGTTTCAACAATAGAAACAACGCGTATGACAGAATTCTCGCATTCTCGCCGCCTCCGTTCACGCCCGCGATAAGCCCTGATTACAAATTGATGCTTTGGAGGGAGCAGTAACTATACACAAACCACTCGGCGCCCCCTGGGGGTTTTGACCCCCAGAGGGGGGCGGGCCATTTTGTTAGTTTTTGACAACAGCCACCCAACCAAATAGCCCGTACACTAGGTATCGCCAATGCCGGCCG
>CAYHST010000022.1:13921-14169 GCA_964359415.1 uncultured Candidatus Saccharibacteria bacterium
CTATACGCCCTTATAAAAATTTTTTGTTTTGGTGGTAGCTTAAAATATACAAAAACCAGATGGATCTACTTGGGGGTTTCACCCCCAAGTGGCGCGAGGCCCTTTGTTGAATTATTGACACTCTCCACACATCCAAGATGGCGCGCGTGTTGCTGTGATGTATAATTAAGGGCAGGGAAATCACCCGTACATATATGACAGAGCAAGCGGACACCAACCTATACCGCAGGAATCTTCTCAAGCTCCTC
>CAYHST010000023.1:0-14155 GCA_964359415.1 uncultured Candidatus Saccharibacteria bacterium
CCGCCGCCCAAGCATACGTCTCCATCATATACAACTAAGGACTGGCCGGGCGCGGCGATTTGCGGCTCGTCGAAAGTGATTTTCACGCCACAACCCTCGCGCGCGATGGCCGCGTCTCTCGGTTCTTCCCTATATCTCGCCTGCGTTCGCGCCCGAAACGGCATCGCCGGAGCGTCGGAAATCCAATACATTGAATCCACGCGTATCTCTTTTCGCGCCGCATCCTCCCTGCGCGGAGAAACACAAATAGTATTCGCGGAGATATCCACGGAAACAACATAATGCGGCGCTGTTTCTTCACTAATATGTTCAATGCTGAACCCATGCCGCTGTCCTATCGTGTAAAGCGCTGCGCCGTCGTGGCGTCCGACGACTTTTCCCTCCGCATCGAGAACACTCCCGCTTTCGAGCTTGATGTATCGTGAAAGAAAGTCTTTCATTGTAACGTCGCCTACAAAACACAGCCCTTGGCTATCCGCTTTCTCCGCGACAGGAAGAGCGAACTTGACCGCGAGCTTTCTGACCTCTTGTTTCGAAAGATTCCCGACTGGAAAAAGCGTATGCGCAAGGTCATTCTGATTCAATAAGTACAAAAAGTATGATTGGTCTTTGTCCCTGTCTTTCCCTCGGAGCAATTCAAGACTTTTGCCTTTTGCCTGCCCGCCAAAGCTTTGGCGCAGGCGGGCCTTTTGCCTTTTGCCTTGCGTTATGCGGGCGTAGTGCCCCGTCGCGATGTAATCTGCCCCCTCGCGAAGGGCGTAGTTCAGAAAACTGCCGAATTTTATGTGCCTGTTGCAAAGAACATCCGGATTCGGAGTGACTCCGCCGGCATACGCGGAAATCATGTTTTCAACGACCATTTCCTTATAATCGTTTGACAAGTCAATTTCACGAAATGGGATTTCGAGAGCGACAGAAACTCTCATCGCGTCAAGCCGGTCTTGCGCCCACGTGCATTCGATGAATTCCGGCTGCCAGATTTTTATGAACACGCCGACAACATTGAAACCGCGCTGTTTGAGCAGTGCGGCCGATACGGCAGAATCAACGCCGCCAGATAAGCCGACAAAAACTATCTTTGACATATACGTTCCAATCTACAAATATATTCCAATCTACAAATAACTACGAATAAACAATACTACACATCTGTAGCCATTCGTTGCATTCGTATCATTTGCAGATTGGCACTTTGTTAGTCAATATATTTCCTCTTATTCCGCAAATGCTCGGCGTAGGTTTTGCTGTAATGAGTAACTCCGCTTTTATCGGCAAGGTAATACAAATAGTCATGTTTGACGGGCGTTACGGCCGCCAACAGAGAATCCAGACTGGGACTGCCGATTGGTCCGGGCGGCAGGCCGGGACGTTTGTACGTGTTGTAGGGCGAGTCGCTCTGCAAATCTTTTGTGGTCAACTGATAAGTCCCTTTTCCAAGCGTGTAGAGAAATGCCGCGTCAACCTGCAACAACATTCCTTTTTCCAAACGGTTCCACAGAACTCCTGCAATCATCCTTCTGTCCGCAATTGCACGCGCCTCCCGTTCCAGCAGAGATGCCATTATTACCACATCTTTCTGCGGCTTGCCGAAAGATTGGAATTGGGAATCTATAGCAGATACGCGCGCGTCAAAATTCTGGCGCATGGTTTTGATGACAAGCTCTTCGGTAGCGTTTGGAAGAAAATAATACGTGTCTGGAAAAAGAAAACCTTCCAGCCCGCCTGCGGACGAAAGGAATTTCTCGCTGTTGAAGCGCAGAAGTTGAGTTTCCAAAATGCGCGCCATTTCTTTTGTCGTCGCGCCCTCCGGAATGCGGATGCGCAAAGGTTCCATGCCGTACGCTCCAATTACTATCGCGCGGGCTATGCTGAAGAGGTCGCGCGGTTCCTTAAAAAGATAATCTCCCGCGTGAACGTCTGTTTGGCGACCGAGGATGATAATCAGATATCGCAAAGCCGTCCCAGAGCGCACGACTTGATTCTTTTCGAGAACTGTCGCGGCTTCATTGACGGTGGCTCCCTCCTCTATCGTAACCAGCGTATTAAGCGGGAAATTGTCGGGAGGACGTATTACGCTTAAATATAGGAGAGTTGCTAATATGCCTGCGGAAAGAAGCACGACAAGCGTTCTGCGGTTCGCGTGTTCCCGCCATCGTAGCGACAGCTCCCCGGAGACGCGGTCATAGGCGGCAAACGCCCGTTCAAGGAATTTCTCGAGGGGAGTCATAATGTTCCAATCTGCAGATATATTCCAATCAACAAATAACTACGAATAAGAAATTCTGACATTTGTAGCCATTCGTAGCATTCGGATGATTTGTAGATTGGTACTATTGCGGAAGATTCGGCGGAGGAGAAGATTTCTTTGATTCGATGCGTACCAATCCGGGCGCCTTGATGGAACTGCTCGGCGGATGATAGAGAGTCGCAAGCAATTCCGTAGTCATAATATTTGAAGGAAATTCCCACGGGCTGTAAAAACCGGACCTGCGGCGGTAGGCGTCTATAAAACGCTTTGTGAGCATTTCCCATCGGATGTCGTAGATGTCTTGCCACGGGTAATCCATCACGGTGTGGTACCACCGGTTGCGCAACTGGGTCATGTATTGAGGATTGGCGAACGGGCGCCAAATCCATCGCAGGTCCCAGAATCTAACGCCGTAATCTTTATGCGGAGATATGTAAATCGCGCGCGCGACGACTTTAAACGGGTGCTTTCCAAGATTTCTCTGCATGGTTTCCAGCTGGTGTTCCTGCATCCATGTCGGGCGGGGACGCGCCACACGCATCTGCTCTTCCGTGAGGTGAATAGTTTTGCCGAACATAGCCGCTTGGGCCCGGATTGCCTCTACTTCATTTCTAACCCGCACCTCCCAATCGCTAAACCTCGGATTAAGTTTGCCGTGCTTGAATTCCGGAGTAATTAAAATTTGTATCCACATCTGCTGTTCCGGCGTAATCGAGGCCAGGACTTCCAAAACAGAACTGAACGGGTCAACCTTCACCTCCTCCTTCGGGTCCTTATCCAGCTCCAAGTCAACGTATGTTTTCATTACATATGCGTCTATATAGCGGTCATTACTCAACGGCTCCAACCTCCACCCCATCGCGTAGCATGTCTGCGTATCCGGGTCGTAGCGGAATTTCTGCGCGTAATCCTCCACCTCGTGCAGTTCAATCTCGGGGTATTGGCCGTACAAGCTTGCCTCAACTATTTTCTGCCAATCTTTCCAAACCCATATATAGAAATGGATTTCTCCGCCGAAAGAGGCGAGCTCAAAGGAATACCATGGAAGCACCATTCCCATAAACATGCGCTGATAAAGCGTCGTTACGCCCTGCGGCACCCAGAGCGTTGAGAGCGCGGTTTCCATCGCGCGCGGAGACTTCGTAATCTCTCGCGGTATCTTCATTTCGAGCAGAACCGGCTTTTTGTGGAAAATGAAATTTGACCTGGCATACCAAAACCATATTTGATAAAACCCGATAATCATTGCAATCGGAAGCCATATTGGGGCGGTACCGACAAGCCAGCCTGTCGCGAAAAGAAACAAATTGGGAATTTGGAGCGATAAAATGCTCAAGAGGCCGATAAAAAGAATCGTGTGGACGAGGAATCTGGAAAAGCCCCAGAAATAAAACCAGCTGTTCCATTTATCCCAGTCTAGTTCAATCAGCAAATGAAGAAATTGCTTTATTTCTGATTTTGGGATATTCGGCACTTCCGCCATAGAGGGCAATTATACCAGATTTCGGAAGCAACCAAGGCCTCTCCTCGAGTATTCTGTATTTTGAGGTGAGGCCTTGGGTACTTTCGGGTCATGTCTTCCGAGGAGAGAACCCAAATCACCCCGAGGAGACACCTCCCCCTGCGGGTGAGGAGTCACCTCGGGGCTTCGTTACTTCACGAGAGAATGCCGCCCGTCCGGCAGACGGACAAAAATATCGTGCTGGAGATTTGCGGCGATAGTCGCGTCTTTCACGTACCTCTCGCGCTTGACCCTGTCTGTCAGCTCTTCGCGCGTGAGAGGGCCTTCCCGTTCCAAAATCAATCTTATGACGTCGCGGACAACTCCTGGCTGGTAGCCCCACTCTTTGAGCGCGTACAGCCCTCGTCCGACCAAAACAAAACGCTTATCCTTGATGAGTTCGTTGTGAGTCGTGGCGGGATGAGCGTCGCGACTAAAAAGGTCGCTGATGTTCTTCGCGACTTCCGTGAAGTGCATCGGCGAGCCGTGGCGGCGCAGAGCAAGATACGCGAAATCGCGCGTGTTCTTGATTCGCACATGCGGAGAATCCGCCCTTCCCCATTCGCCGAGCGGATTGCGTCCTATTCGTTTTGATATGACAAGCCATCTTGAAAGCACTTCGTTCGGACGATTTTTGATTCCCTCCTGCTTGAGTGCTTTCGCGAAAATCTGCATGAACTCTTCTTCCGGAGTCAGCTTGTCTGGTTCGATTGAATCTGCGAGATTCGCGAGCGCCCGCTCAACTTGGTCGGCGAGCTGTTCGTCGGTGTGCCATCGCGCGCGAAAATCGTTGTCCTCCCTGCGGTCTGTAAAATGATGCCCGACAGTGAGCAAAAAGACGACATGATTGCGGTCTTTCTCGTCCGCGATTTGCGAGAGTATCGTTTCGTTTGAGAGAATCGCTCCGAGAGCGTGAATCGCCGTTTTCAGGTCGTTGAGGTGCGCCGAATGTTCCGCGTATTTTGACGACTCCCGAACCTGTGCCACGCCGTGATTTTCTATCTGGCGGATGCGCTCGCGCGTGATGCCGTATTCCTTGCCTATAGAATCTAGCGTCCTCGAAACACCCTTCGGGCCGAGGCCGAATCGCTCAACCAGCACATGGCGAGAGCGGTCTTGGAGTTCTGACAAAAGGTCCTTTGATACTGCTCGAGGCGAAAATGAAATCATACCCCGTTAGAGACAGGTCGCGGTCTGGCCGCCCTGCCATTTCTTAGTCTTATAATTATGTTCTGGTTTTGTTTGCATATGTCTGTATTTTTATTTTATGCGACCGCGGTCTCTAACGGGGCATAATAAGATGGCTATTGGACTTGGATTATTTGACTATTTAGATTACTGTGCCTTGCTCACACCATGACAATAACAGGACAATACCATAACGTCAACCCAAACGCAACATTTTGATTTTTCGCACACCCTTTACTTGCGCATACATAACATAGGGCAGGCTACTGATAGGGTTCGGGTCGCGTTCCAACCCCAATGAGAAGGCCTTATGCTTCGTAACGGTGCGGGTTTATCTTCCGTTACGAAGCATAAGGCCTTTGAGACCCACTTTTCCCCATGTAAAACACAGAATTGAAGTTGATGCCAATCTATATATAAAATCATGCTGTGCTAGAATCGCCGGATGACAACAGCAGGACCAAGAGTTCCTCCGCAGGATGTTGATACAGAGCGCGCGCTATTGGGCGCGCTCATGCTGAATCAGAACGCGATGTATGAAGTCGCTGATATCGTAATCGCCGATTCTTTTTACGCTGGAAAACATCGCGTTATTTTTGAAGCGATGTTCTCTCTTTACACGAAAGGCGAACCAATTGATGTAGTTACGGTTTCCGGCAAGTTGAAAGAACGCAAACAGCTTGCCGACATCGGCGGAGCGGCTTATCTCTCGGAACTGACCGGAGCGGCGGCGAGCCCCGGGAGCGCACAACACTACGCGCACGTGGTGCAGTCCAAATTCATCCTTCGCTCGCTCATCAATGCGGCTTCTACAATCGGCGAGCTTGGCTTTCAGGAAGACCGCGAGATAGAGGAAATACTTGATGAGGCGCAGGCCGTTGTTTTCAAGGTCGCAAGTTCGCCGATGCTCCAATCTTTCACAGCTCTCAAAGATGAGCTGTCGGAAGCGTGGGAACGTCTTGAACATCTTCAGAAACACGGCGGTACTATGCGCGGAGTTCCATCCGGTTTTCCCCAACTGGATAATCTCCTCGCGGGTTTCCAAAAATCAGACCTCATAATTCTCGCCTCGAGGCCATCCATGGGAAAAACCGCGCTCGCGCTGGACATCGCGCGCCAGACTGCGACGAAGCACGGAACCGCGGTCGGAATATTTTCTTTGGAAATGAGTTCTCAACAGCTCGTGGACAGAATGCTCGCGGCGCAAGCCGGAGTGGATTCTTGGCGGTTGCGCACCGGCAAAATTTCCAAAGATACGGAATACGAACGGCTCCAAGCGGGCTTGAGCGTGCTTTCCGAAGCGCCCATCTATATAGACGACAGGCCGAGCGGCACGGTTCTCTCCATGCGCTCCGTCGCGAGGCGGCTCAAAATGGAAAAAGGCCTGGGGCTTGTAGTGGTTGATTATCTGCAACTCATCACGCCGATACACTCTCGCGGAGGCGATTCAATGGTTCAGCAAATAACAGAGATTTCCCGCTCTCTAAAGGCGATGGCGCGAGAACTGGATGTTCCAGTTCTCGCCCTTTCCCAGCTTTCCCGCGCGGTGGAAAGCCGGCGCGGGAAGCCCCGCCTTTCCGACCTTCGCGATTCGGGCGCCTTGGAGCAGGATGCCGACGTCGTCATGTTCATACACCGAGACGACAAGATGAACGAGAATTCCGACAGGCCGGGCATTGCGGAAATTATGATAGAAAAGCACCGCAACGGCCCCATCGGAAAAATCGACCTTCGGTTTGACGAATCCAAAACCACTTTCCTTTCGATAGATAAAAGCGATTTTGGAGATTTCACGACCGAAGCAAAAGTAGGCGAAGAAGATTCTCCGTTCTAAGTCCCAAGTGCCAATCTACAAATGGATTCCAATCTACAAATATCTACGAATGAGAAATGCGAGTATTTGCAGCTATTCGTAGTATTCGGATGATTTGCAGATTGGTACATGTATGGATGCAATCGAAAAACTATCGGCGCTCTTCGAAAAATTTCCCGGTATTGGCCCTCGACAAGCCGGCAGGTTTGTGCAATTCCTTTTGCGCTCGCCGCAAAGCGCTCGTACTAATCTTGCGCGCGCCATAGAAGGATTGAGTGCATCCGTGCACCAGTGTACGGAGTGCATGCGGCACCATTCGGGAAAACACGGCGCGTGTTCGATATGCGAAAATCCACAACGTGACACCACATTGCTTGCGGTAGTTGCAAACGATACAGACCTTCTCGCGATGGAGCGCAGCGGAACATACCGCGGTCAGTATTTTGTTTTAGGTGGCACCGTGTCGCTCGCATCCGAAAAAATGAGCGGATTGCGTCTGCGCGAGCTTATCGCGCATATTCCCAAGCCGGTGAAAAGCGGACTGAAAGAAATCATTTTGGCATTTCCCGCTAACCCCGAAGGCGACGCGACCTCTATCCGGCTCAAGGAGGAACTCGCTTCACTTGCGAAAGAGCACTCGCTATCCGTTACATCGCTGGGACGCGGCCTTTCAACTGGCAGTGAAATTGAATACGCCGACCCCGACACCATCAAAAGCGCTCTTGATTCCAGAAGATAATACCCGCCATCCATTTAGACGCCATCTCAATGGACACAGCGAGGCGACGCCTCGCTGTGTCCGGTAAAGTAGAT
Organism: uncultured Candidatus Saccharibacteria bacterium; assembly: GCA_964359415.1. Classification (GTDB taxonomy): domain Bacteria; phylum Patescibacteriota; class Minisyncoccia; order Phycocordibacterales; family UBA2100; genus UBA10103. Next base: position 7,564 of record CAYHST010000023.1, read on the forward strand.
TAAGAAACCGCCCTATGGAAGGGCGGTAATTCTTACTTTCATGAACGGCTGTCTGTGTCCTCTCTTTTTGAAGTATCGGCTTTTCTGGCGATAGCGAATGACAGTAACCTTCTTTTCTCGTCCGTCTGCAACATGCTCTGCGGAAACTACCGCGCCCGCTATGTATGGCGTACCAACAGTCGTTGTTTTTCCATCGTCTACGAGAAGAACCTTATCAAAGGCAAGTTTTCCTGCCCCGTTAGAAGCCGAGGGCTTTCTAATAGGGTCAACATTTAGAACGCTGTCCTGCGTAACGAGGTATTGTTTTCCTCCTGTCTCGATGATAGCTATCTTTGCCATGTTAGATTTTGTTAACGAGTGCTAAAGAGATTAGAAAATCTTACACCCAGCACCTTTCACGTTACACGATGCTGTAACCCGAAGATACTACCCCGCCAATTAACTCTTGGCAAGCAGAATTACGGAGCAAAAGGTGCTGGGTCAGGGAAAATATACTCCGTTATTTTCCTAGGATATAACCCGACTATTCCTTATCTGCAAGCAGAGGACGCTCAACGGATTCCAAATCGAGTCCTATAGGCTCCTCGGTCATTTTCAGAACGTCTTTATCAATTTGCCTGAATGCTTTTGCCGATTTCTCGTAGTGCCCCACTACAGATCCTAAAGATTTACCAAGGTTGTTGTGGTGTTCCTGGTAAGCATTTAGATGCTTACTGAGTTCGGTAACGTTCTTTATGATATCTTTTGCCGCTTCTTGAATTTTAGCTCTCTTATTCCCAAATAACACTGTTTGCAAATATGCCAAAAAGGTTGTTGGAGATGCGATTATGACGTTTTTTTGTTGATATGCATATTCAATTAAATCTCGTGCATTGACACCAACGCCAATGTCACTATTCATCAGGTCGTAATATATTCCCTCCGCTGGTATAAACATAAAGGCGAACGGGAGTGTACCCTCTTCTGGACGAATATATTTTGCTGTCTCATCAATTCTTTTCTTCACGTCTGCCTTGAAATCTTTACGGTATTGCTCCTTGCGTACATCATCAGATTCATCCACCAGACGAACATAATTCTCAAGCGGAAATTTAGCGTCAATAGGAATCAGGCCATCCTTTGTCTTTAAGACCATATCCACCTTATCACCATTACTAAATTGATACTGAGATTGATATTGGCCTGGCAAAACGTTTGACAGTATAAGTTCCAAGGATGCCTCGCCGAGATTCCCTCTCTGCTTTTGATTCTTTAGTACTTTTTCAAGATTTTGTAATTGCTCAGCGATAACAAAAACCTGCTTTGTTGATTCCTTTGTTTCTGTGACACCACGAATAACCTCAATGAGTTGCTTTGTAACTTGGTCAGTAATACCCGTCATTACACGGTGAGACTGATCAGATTGTGCCCGTATGGAATCAGACATAGCCTTAGCGCCCTCTCCGAGTTTTGCGTCCATTGTGCGCGTGAGTTCCTGCAATTGATTCTGCAGAAGCACCAATCCTTGAGTGTCCTGTTTATTCTCTCGACTCTTCCAAAATAGCAAACCGAGTAAGACGAGAATTGCCAAAAGAAGGATGACTATAAATGATTCCATATTTTGGATTGTACCATGCTATAATCTTTCAATGATTTCAGCAAAAATCCGCGAGGAATTAACGGTGGCGATGAGGGCAAAAGATTCCCTCAAAATGAACACGTTGCGCGGGTTGCTTTCCGCTTTTACGAATGAACTCGTTGCCAAAGGAATTAAGCCGCAGGAGCAAATTTCGGATGCAGACGCGCTCAATGTAATCAAGCGCGCTGTCAAACAGCGAAAGGACTCCATTGAACAATTTCGCAAAGGCAACAGAGAGGACTTGGCGCAGAAAGAAGAAGTGGAAATGAAGATTTTGGAAACTTACATGCCGGCGCAGATGTCGCGCGAGCAGATTGAGGCGGTTGCAAGGCAAGTCAAAGAAAATCTTGGCATTACGGATAAATCAAAAATAGGACAGTTCGTCGGCGCGGTCATGAAAGAAACTAAGGGGGTCGCGGATGGCTCACTTGTGAAAGAAGTTGCAGAGAGCTTGCTCTAGCCACATATTCGTGTTATCGTGCAATTTGACCATATTGTTCTTTAACATTGGTCATTTCTGCAGTAAACCCACAACTGTTGCATATACTATAAAGGGTTCAACAGATGGAAAATCCGAAAAGGTTGTCGAAATTCTATGTGAGAATTCCCCCAAAGATCATTCGGGCAGTCATACTGCGCAAGGTTGTAAGGAACTTGCGCAATAGAGGGGCTTCTACAGTGCGATTGGAAGCCCACGGAGCGACGGATATCCGTCTCTGCGTTATTGCTCGACTGGACATTGTGCCGCGCTTGATTGAGCGCGGATGGAGGCGAGTCGTACCTCCTCGCCAAAAGACGCCTTTGCGTCTTCGCAGGCGCGTGCCTGCGTAATATCGCCAAACCAAACGGCGCTCCACACAGTTTTATCGTGTGCGAGCGCCGTTTTCATATGTGGACAAGGCATTAGCTAAAACATCATCTACGAGCTTTAATGGTTGGGATAGGAACTTGAGGTTATGCCTGAGAATATAAAGAAATCGGAAAAACTCCCACCCCTAAGGAACGACTCCAGGGCTGTTTTGAACGCGCGAAACTCTCTTCCTGCATCGGGGGTGACCCCGGAGTTGAGTCGAGAAGAGTTGCTAAAGCGCCTTGATGCAGAGGGCACGCAGAATAGCCGTAAACTGGCAAGAGCACTGCGCGGTCTTTATCAACACGTTGATGAAAAGAAGAATCCACAGAAGAACCTTAATTTCGATAACGAAAAATAAAGTCTGCAAAAAAACGGAGGGGCCCCAGAAAACAGAAAAATGGGGACACCCTCCAAAAAGGCAGTGCCAGGAGAGATACGAAGCCGACCCGGAAACCGTTCGAGAAACCGGGCCACTCGTAAAGACACTGCCTACCGTCAGCTGTGCCCACTATAACTCTTGCGCCAAAATATGCACGATTCAGACTCCCGACACAACCTGACGCTCCATAATTATTGATACTGCGGATGCTATTCCAGCTAGAACCAGCATGCCCACAAATGCCATGGGGGGCGTTGTCCACACAAACAAGAATCCGGCAATAACGCATGCCCCAATACGCCCTATCGCGAGCCCCATTTCTTTGAGTGCCGTGTATTCATCTATGAAAGAGCCGTTGTCCGCATACTGCTCGGATGTTAGCGCGTCTATGCTATGAGAAGTTCGCGGAGCGCCGACATGCGAATAGGAATCCGCAAAAATAACGCCGAGGGGCGAGCCGACAAAAATCCGCATCAGCCAGCCCGACATGGAAAACGCGATGTGTACCGTTGTTGACCGCTCGAATCTCATCCGGCGCGCGAGCCGACGATATGCGTACCGCAGGAGAAGTACCGCGAGAAAAGTCGCGCTCAATATTGCTCCGAGCATTTTATAATTCGAGCCGACAAGAAAGAAAACGTAAATCGGCCACACGAGGAACAGTACTGCTCCCTGCAATCCCCCGCTTAAAGATGCCGAGAGTATCCTACGGTTGCCCGGCCTGAACAGCTGCCGGAACGTTTCCATGTAATGCCACGAAAACTTTTCGAAATAGTCACGCAGAGCCATTATTGGCACAAGAGACACTCCGATTAATACCGCGCTTCCAAATAACAGCCGCAGTGGCGCGTATGGAACCACTGCCATCGTGATACCAGCGAACGCTGGCATAAGCGCGATTAGTACCTCGTACACGATTGGCAAGCGCGAACGCCCGTGGACTTCTGTGGAAGCGCGCAGTTCATACGGAACCCAATACAGCGCTCTGTAGGCGCCAAGAAGTATCGCGAAAACGGCGATTCCCCATCCGGTTGGGCCGTCTACAGGTGCCGATACCAACCCTATCGGCCCGCCGCCCAATGTGTTGCTCAAGGTGGCGCCGAGAGTTACGTAGGCGGCGGCCGCGATAAGCGCGCCGAAAACGAGCGAGTGTTTCGTTCCGCGCCGCAGATGCGCCGCGGAAATCGGCGTGAGCAAAATTGTTACCGCCTGCCCGATTCCATACATCGCAAGCGTGGCGATGAGCGCGTCAGACAGGGTATTCGTTATCGCGGCGAAATACTGCAAAACGAAAATCCAAGCGAACGCGTTCGCAATGCTTAAGCCGACGCGGAACAGAAATCGGTGAACGTGAAGAAATCCGAATCTTGCGCTCGTGGCGGGCAAATCAGTTGCGTCTCGATTATCCTCCATATCGCGCTTAGGTGTGCCACTTTGACATCTTGTCGGACAGTGAAATCCTTTCCGCGAAAAACAATGGAACAATCACGACAAGCAAATAGCTTACCCACACATACGGCTCGGAAAACACGCTCAATCCGACAGACGGCATGGACATGATGGTATTTAGTATTGCCATGCACACCGCCCATGACAGCGAATATGGAAGGATGTCTTTCCATGATGTGAAGTGAAGGGATTTGCCGGCAATTGCCGTTACCATAGATAGAATGAATAGCGCGACAACGCGCGGCGATGTTCCGCCGACGAATCCGTATGTCACGAAGCCGGACCACGCCAGATACATAATGGCGTATATCGCAATTCCCCAGCCGAAGAGAGAGCGGTAGTTGAGCATCCACTACAGTATGACGCATCAACGAGTCTTTTCATTTGCGTGCTTGTGGATATCGCAGGCATTTCTTTCACACAAAATTAGCCGTCAATCAGTGTGTTTACTGATATTCACTATCTTACACGGTCGGATAGTATAGTGAATATTTGATATTACTATTCCTACTCCTTCTGCAAAACGAAACAGCCGCGTCAGACGCGGCTGTTCGCGAGAAAGTTGGGAAATTACCAGCTTCTTCCGCCTCGGTCTCCTCCTCCGTAGCCGCCGCGGTCATTGCCGCCGCCGCCTCGGAAATCGCGTTTCGGTCTCTCTTCCATCGGGCGAGCCTCGTTTACTGTGAGTGTTCGTCCTCCGAAGTCCTTGCCGTTGAAGGCCTCAATCGCTTTCTGTGCTTCCTCGTCGGAAGACATTTCCACGAATCCGAATCCCTTCGAACGGCCGCTCATCTTATCGATGATGACGACAGCCGACACGACGGAACCAGCTTGCGAGAAAGCGTCCTTGAGTTCTGCATCGGTCGTGCTGTAAGGCAGCCCGCCGACGTATAACTTTTTTGCCATGATGCTATTTTTTTGTTTTCTGTGTAAAAATGTAAACCAACCTTTCCTCGCTTCCCTTGGTCTAATGCAACCTACTCAAGCTATGGAAAACTTACATTACGCCAGCATAGTACCCCACCTATGTATTTGCGCAAGCGATTTTTTCCTTTGTAATCAAAGGAGCAAAAATCGTGTCGAAAATCAGGCGATTTTCGACCTGCTCCGAACAATACTATTCACTGAACAATGCCCGTCCGATTCGCAACATAGTAGCGCCTTCCGCCAGGGCAATTTTGTAGTCATCTGACATTCCCATGGAAAGCTCGGCGATTGAAGGGTATTTGGCGCGCAACCGGTCTCGAATGGATTTGAGCAAACGGAACTGCTTTCTCACGACCTCGGCATCTTTCGTGTCTGCAGCTATGCCCATCACTCCGATTATTTGCACATGGTCAGCCGCCGAAATAGTTTTAATCTTATCGGCTAATTCGCGCGAATTAGCCGATAAGGAATAACGTATTGCAATCGCAACGTTGCTAAGCTCATCCGCCCCAAATCCACCTTTTTGCCCCTCCCCAGAAATGTTGAATTGCAGAAGAATTTTAATGTTCTTGTTTTGAGAAACGGCTTCTTTTTCAATCAGCTGCAGATGACTAATTGAGCCGACCGATTGAATACAATCAAACAACTCAACGGTTCGTTTGATTTTTCGCGATTGTATTTGGCCGATAAAATGTTTCTCTACCGGGAGTAAATACGGGAATTTCTTTTCCGCGTCTTCGATTCGATTCTCGCCTATCGCGGTTACACCCGCTTTAATGACCTCGTTTGTTTCATTTACTCCCACGCTTTTTGTTACCGCCACAAGGGTAACTTCCCGCGGCGCCTTATTTATCTCTTCTTTCAAGCCGTTGAGAAAAACGTTGCGCATAACTTTCTTAACGCCTGAAATATCTTCCGCCAGAAGCAAGCTCCCTAGGAATGAAAACAAATTATTCCACAAGAGAAACTGTAGCGCCTTCTTTTGCCGGACGCGAAAGCTTAATCGCCGCGTCATCGCCCTTCTTCGCCGAGACGACATCCTTGTGGTCAATCTGAATCGAAGAGACCGTGTCCTCAAACTCGTCGTCCCCTTTCTTGACCTTGACCGCGGCGCCTTTCGTGAGTTTCCCCGTCACCTTGACGACCGCGACACTGATTTTGTCGTACCAGTGCGTGACCGTTCCAATTAGTTTTTCTGCCATAAAAGTTAGGTTTTACGACCCCAGTAAAACGACCTTTACCGAAATCATAGCATATCACTCAAGAAAGCGCCTCGTGATTCGTTATTTGAATGTTTCCCATAACGGAATTGTGGTGGACCAGAGAGGAATCGAACCCCCGACCTTCTCATTGCAAATGAGACGTT
>CAYHST010000024.1:0-13891 GCA_964359415.1 uncultured Candidatus Saccharibacteria bacterium
CCCTTTACGCTGGAATCGTCGGGGATTTCAGCACCATCTTGCGTTGGAATAGACTACTACTGGCTACCGGCTGTGAGTAGGTATACAATACAGGCTGTTAGATTAATAACCATAATTAACAACTATATGGCGGAACAAGGATATTGTGTGAAGTGCAAGGCAAAGAAAGATATAAAGGATGCCGCGGAAGTGGAGATGAAGAACGGCCGCAGGGCTCTGAAGGGTTCGTGCACATCGTGCGGGACCGGAATGTTCAAGATTTTGGGGAATAAGAAATAATTTTGGCTCTTTCCCCAAAAGGCGCCGCGTTTTACGCGGCGCCTTTGTGGTTTGCGACAAAAGAAAAAGCCGCCGGTCTTGGAAGAATCCGCCGATTTGGCTTTTCCTTCCGCCTCCCAGGCGGCTGTCGACTATATTCCCGAGTGCCTCCACTCGTCCGCTAAGCGCAGTGCTTCGTCAAGGCTGTCGGGCAACTTACCCTCATCGGCGAATATACCGCCATCATAAAGCACTACGTCGGCAACTTCCTTGACGTAGTGTTCCACGAAGATTACGGGAAGCCAGTTAAACCTGGACTCACACCGAATCAGGTTCAGTAACTTGACGGCCCGCAACCCGAGCTGGTATCCGGCCAATATTATGATTCGGTCGTATGGACGCCCGCCGTCGAGCTCTTCCATTGCATCCTCCCCGGAATCAACCCATACGGCCTCGTTAGGTTTCAGATAGTTGGTTAGACTATCTTGTAATACCAAAGCATTGCCGACGCACAGTATTCTCACGTGTGCCATGCTACTACCTCCTTTTTCAAGAAATTGGTCGAATTCCTACAACTCTAGGACGAAATCAGTACCTCGTCCACTTCAATATGCATAACACGCGCCATGTCATTAGTCAAACCTTTGAAGGTGAGGTATGAAAGGCAATAATTGGATAATTGGGGTCAGCTAACTGGGGTCAGGTACCGGTTGTTGGTCTTCCTGAATAATTGGGGTCAGGTACCGGTTGTTGGTCTTCCTGGTGGTTTGCTCTCTGGAATTTTGAATTTCTTTTTCATGTTTGCCGTCCAGTTTTCCGAGCCGTACAATCGATGACGCTGTATGGCTTCACGCAGTTCGGAAAGTTCCTCGGGCGTGATGGAGTCGTGTATGAATGCGTCGTAATCTTTGGGGACATCAATTGGCCAGTCGGCAAGCATGCGTTTCTGTTCAGCCGTGCCATGTCTATGCCGCCAATAGCTTGAAAAACGCCAGTTGTTAAGATTCTTGACGAGCTTCGCGCGGAGAGGATTCCGCTCTACATATCGAATTAGACCAAGCAGGTGTTCATCATCTTGAACAAGTACAGATTTGTAACGACCCTGATACAGATGTCCGGTACCAGTAGTCTTGTTCTTTGTATGCCATCGCTGGGTGTGCGTGAGCGTGACCCATTGCATGAACTTTTGGAGGTCACAATCTTTCTGTGGATACAAGACAAGATGAAAATGATTTGGCATCAAACAGTACGCAAGTATTCTCATGTCATACTTCTCGTACGCATCTTCCAAAATGGATTCGAGCATTTCATAATCTTCTTCTTTGAAAAAGATTGGCAAGCGCGCATTGGCGCGATTCAGGACGTGATATGCGTATCCGCCAACATCAATTCGTGGATTTCGAGCCATGTCTGGATTGTAGCATGATTTAACCGGTACCTGACCCCCATTTTCCATTTTCCCGACCCCCATTTTCCCCATTTTTCTTCTCATTTCCGCGACGAACGACGGTCGCGTTATGCACCCCTGTTGATTGACGCTGTTTGCATTACCTGTTTCCATTTGTTCAGGCCGAAACATTGGCAACCGCGCACTGCAACGGTTATTTGCAGTTTTGAAGTCAGGAGTCGAAGATGGATAATCGTATCATTCTTGCAGTCACCTCGGAGAGGGTACATTGGAATGACGAGCGTTCCAATAATTCACTCCGAGTTAGTGATGGGTTTATCTCGGCCTCTGGAGCGCAAATACCCGCCAGCGTGTTTTTTACGAGATTTGGTTTCGTAAGAAACCGGAGCTTCAATCAGCAACGTCCATGGGAAATTAGGCTCTACAGAGGCTCGTATGAGCGTATTGATCCTGTAGGTATTGTTTTTGGTTCCACTGCAGAGGAGCTGTTGCGGGGTGTGGAGATCAGAAGCACAGTTCTATTAATGGCCTCAGGGTCGTTCAAGGCCGTCAAAGAAGCATGTGCCACAATGGGGGTGCGCTTGTTGCACCACCATCACAACGGAGATCTTTATGAATCTTGAGATCCTCCGCCCGGGGAAAGACGTCCAAAATGTGCTCGGACATTCTCGGGCGGCTTTCTCTTTCAATCATTGACGAATTTCTCCCCATCTGATAATGTTCGTATATACGAACATCTACTATGACTAAACCCCTAAGCGCCACGCGAGAAGATTATCTGCGGGCGGTTCATCTCTTGCAGGAAAAAAACGGACTTGCTTCCACCACCGGAACAGCGCGTTATTTAAATTTGAGCAAGTCCACAGTTTCAGAACGGCTTAAAGACCTGATGCGCGATGGGCTCGTCGTTCCAGACAAGTATTCCTCTATCAAGCTCACTCCGCGCGGGCGCAAAATTGCACGGTCGCTAACGTTCAAACACAGGATTATAGAGGTCTTCTTGAACTCAACTCTCAAAGTCCCCCGCTCAAAGGTGCATGCGGAAGCGCACCGGCTTGAGCATGGCATGAGCGACGAAGTCGCGATGAAACTAAATTGCTTTTTGGGGAATCCCAAACGAGACCCGCATGGCATGCGGATTCCTCATATCAACTAATTATGACTGCCGGCGCATACATAGACGAAGAGCAAAAAAGTTTGTCGGAGTCCCACAGCTCCATTCACGTCCCCGCCGGCGCATCCTTCCTGCGGAAGCTTCTTGCGTTCTCCGGCCCCGGATACATGGTCGCTGTCGGATACATGGACCCCGGCAACTGGGCAACCGACCTCGCGGGCGGTGCCAAGTTCGGCTATTCCCTTCTTTTCGTAATACTGCTCTCAAACGTGGTAGCGATACTCCTCCAGCACTTGGCGTTGAAGCTTGGCATAGCGACAGGCAGGGACTTGGCACAGGCCTGCCGCGACAATTTTCCTATGCCGGTCCGCTGGGCGCTTTGGCTCATGGCGGAAATCATGATAATCGCCTGCGACCTCGCGGAAGTCATCGGCTCGGCAATCGCTCTCAACCTTCTGTTCAACATTCCGCTTGCGCTCGGCGTTGTAATCACCGCGGCGGATGTGCTTCTGATTCTGATGCTCCAGAAAAAGGGGTTCCGCTACTTGGAAGCCCTTATTATCGCTCTCATCGGGACCATAATGGTCGCGTTCGGATTAGAGCTTCTTCTTTCACGGCCGGAAATTGCCCCGCTTCTCGCCGGCTTCATTCCAACAGCCGCAATTTTCACGGACAAGGAAATGCTTTACATCGCGCTTGGAATAATCGGTGCGACAGTGATGCCGCATAATTTGTTTTTGCATTCTTCCGTTGTTCAAACGCGCCAATATGCGCGCGACCTCGCGGGGAAAAAGGAAGCCGTTAAATTTGCGACTATTGATACAGTAATTGCGCTCATGGGGGCGTTCTTCGTGAATTCGGCCATTCTCATAATGTCAGCCTCGGTTTTCCATTTCTCCGGATATTCGGACGTCGCAGACATTGATAAGGCGTACGAGCTTCTGACTCCGCTTTTGGGAACCTCTCTTGCAAGCATAGTTTTCGCTTTGGCGCTTCTCGCTTCCGGCCAGAACTCCACTCTGACAGGAACCTTGACCGGACAGATAATCATGGAGGGATTTCTGCGTCTCAAGATGCGCCCGTGGCTGCGGAGACTTACGACGAGATTGCTTGCGATAATTCCGGCGCTTGCCGTTATTCTATTCTTCAGCGACTTCGGAGTGGGGCGGCTTCTTATCTTGAGTCAGGTGATATTAAGCATTCAATTGCCTTTCGCGGTCATTCCGCTGGTCATGTTCACGAGCGACAAGAAGAAAATGGGCGTTTTCGCAAACAAACAATGGCTTAAAATAACTTCGTATATCCTGGCTGGCGGCATCGTCGCGCTAAACTTGTGGCTGATATATAACCTTTTTGGCTAACTACGAAACACACAGGCCGCTTGCGCGGCCTATGTGAAAAAACGGCATGCAACCTTATACGGTTGCTCCGGAACCGCAGTCTTTGCAATTCTTCTTGTGCGTCGCTACTTCGTAGATAGCCGCAAGACCCACCAAAATGTAGACTATCTGTTCAACAATCGGCCAACTGCCGACAAGCAAGTTGACGACATTGAATCCGACCGCTGTGAGACCCCAGTTCAAGCCTCCAACGACGAGAAGAATGAACGCGGTTGTGTGTAATTTCATAATGTTTAAATTATTATGGCTTGTAAGTCGACCCTAGATCATTTGCTAAGCAAATGATCGGGCGAACAATGCGTTGCATTGTTTTAGCCTTGTTCCGAAATTATGAGCTATAACTCTACATAGCGCCACAGAGTTATCCACCGTCTGTTTTTAGCAAGAAATTTGAGCTTTTTGCGCTACTTTTTCCCTCTTAGCCCGCGCTTGCGAAGTTCGGCCTCAAAAATCCTCTCGCGCAATGCGGACGTGGAAAACTCATGACTGCGAGAATTGAAATGGATTTCCATCGGCAGTTCGTACCCCGTATATTTCTTCCCTTTCCAGTCAATGCCGATGATGCGGACATCAGGTTTCAGCCTCACAAGCAAATCGTAGAGTTCTTCTTCGGTATGGTAAACAACTATCTCGTCTATATATCGGATGCCCTCCAATATCATCTTTCTTTCTTCCAGAGACATTATCGGCTTATTCTTTTTCTTCCCGCGATAATTGGGCGGAGTATCGGACGGGTCATCCTGAAGAGCGACAACTAGATAATCGCACACGGTTTTTGCCTCCTTGAACACAATCATGTGCCCCGCGTGGCAGAGGTCGAATGCCCCGGCCGTTAACCCGACTTTTTTTCCGTTTCTCATTGAGAAGCAGGATAACACAGTATGTGGTTGCACTGCCACGTTCAGCGTGAAATAATGCCGGCATGGAGCTGTCGTACTTCCTAATCCCGATAGCAGTCTATCTCCTTATTTGTATCCGTGTTCTGCGTCAATATGAGCGCGGCGTGGTGTTTCTGCTGGGTAAATTCACAGGCGTGCGCGAGCCGGGATTGAGCCTGATTTTCGTGCCGTTTCAACAAATGACCCGCGTGTCCCTACGCACCGTTACCATGCAGATTGCGTCGCAAAAAATCATCACCAAGGATAATGTCTCCATTGATATAGCGGCGGTCGCTTATTACAAGGTGACAAACCCTGAAAAGGCCGTGATTGCGATAGAGGATGTATACGATGCGACAAATCAGATATCTCAAACTACCGTGCGCAACGTGGTCGGCCAATTCAGTCTTGACCAACTGCTGTCGGAAACAGTAAAAATAAACGAGCAAATCAAAAATGTCATAGATGCGCATACGGAGCCGTGGGGCGCCCAAGTTACTGCCGTGGAAATCAAAGACATTGCACTCCCCGACAACATGCAGAGAGCGATGGCGAAAGAAGCAGAGGCCGAAAGGGAGCGCCGAGCGAAAATTGTCGCCGCAGAAGGCGAGTTCCAAGCGGCCGTCAAATTGGGCGAGGCCGCAGACATCATCACCAAGCACCCGGTCGCACTGCAACTCCGCACTCTCCAAACCATGGCGGAAATCTCCGTCGAAAAGAATTCGACCATAATCTTCCCCGCGCAATTTATGACGACGGTACAGGAAGCTATTTCACTTCTCAAAAAGGATTCCTCAAAGTAAGAAGAAAATGATTGGTGAATTGGGAAGGAATAAAGAAAGAATCCGACCTATAGTTGGGTCCGAAAAATTCGGCTTGACTGAAGCAGATATAACACAAACGATTGCAGAGTTGCAATCAGAAATCGACTCCATAAATAATATCATGGATGACCCAGATGAAAGATTGGAACGTTTTGCTAGAAACTCATTACCAAAAAGGGTAAGGGAGTTGGAGCTGTTTACCAGTCATACTCCAACAGAGATTCTAGAAACGGTGTGGGACATTTATAAGAAAGCGGCCAATTCCGAAAGAACCGGCCTAAGAAAACAGTCCGTCATAATTCAAATCCGGTCTGAATTCCCTAATGTACTAGATTATTATCGGCTTCTGCAGAAAAAGACGTGGGGTTATAATCTCGGTCAAGCCGTAATTACGGCATTGGAGGCAGAGGAGTTGAAAAAATCCCATGTGATAGAATCGGCTCATGAATAAAACCGCGCTTTTGACTTCATACGCAAAAGACGAGCCGCTTTTGCGGCTCGCGGGAATACTCGTTAAAAACGGCTGGAATATTCTAGGCTCTGCAGGCACGACCAATTACTTAAAAGAGAACGGCATCGCATGCAAAGATGTGGCGGATATGGTTGGTCCTCCGATTTTGGGGCATCGCGTGGTTACGCTGTCGCGAGAAATATACGCGGGGCTCCTCGCCTCAACTCCTGAAGATTTTGCCGAGCTCAAACGGCTAGACATCCCAAACATTGATTTGGTGTATGTGAATCTCTACCCGCTGGAAAAAGAAACGCGGAGTCCGCAAGCGAAACCGGAGAGCGTCTTAGAAAAGACAGACATCGGAGGCCCGACGCTTCTGCGGGCGGCGGCTAAAGGCCGCCGCCTCGCGCTTTCCAATTCGGAACAAATTGAGACGCTGGAATCGTGGTTTTCGCGCGGAAGCCCGGAAAAAGAGCGTGAACAAATGGCAATTCGTTTCGCAGCCGAAGCTGAAAGGCGAGTCGCGGGTTACGTTTCCGCATCGGCGCAATATTGGGAGAAAAAATGAATATAGCGGCGGGGGATTGCCTGATGTCAGCAAAGAGATATACTGAATTTATTATTTATCCATTTAATATTTTGATATCGTATGCTGGAAGATTCAATCAGAAGAGGAAGAAGTGCTGATAGGCCTGCGCCCTTGAGAGGATTGCGCGATGCACCCAAACCGAACGATAAAAAACTCACGAAAATACGACACGACGGGAAATCGCCTGATGCATTGGGAGAAATACCAGAAGAAGTGTCCGCGGAAGATTTAATCGCGAGAGCTACTGAATACAAATTAGGAAATCCGAAAATCAGAAAAGAAATAGATGACACTTTATAATCAAGAGGGGGCATGTCATGCAACAAACGAATCTCTACACAATCACTGTCCCGCCGATGATGAAAGCTCTTGAGGCGCTTTCAAAAATCATGGACAAAGCTGTTGCGCACGCCGAAACAAAGGGTACAGAACGACGCCCCGGTTCCGTTCACATTGAGGCACTGCTCAACGACCGCCTCATCTTTGACCAGTTCTCTTTCATCAAGCAAGTGCAAGTCGCCTGCGACAACGCGAAGGGCGGAGCCGCGCGGCTCGCCGAAATAGAAGCACCGAAATACGAGGACGATGAGAAAACCGTTCCCGAACTGAAATCCCGCATTAAGAAAACGGTAGCGTTCTTAAAAACAATTAAGCCCAAGCAAATAATCGGCAAGGAGAGAATTAAGATTTCACTCCCCTATTTCCCGACAAAATACATTACCGGCTTTGAATACGCGACAGAATATTTATTGCCGAATTTCTACTTCCACATTGTTACCGCCTATTCCATTCTCCGGAAGAATGGCGTGGATATCGGCAAGAAAGATTACATCAACGGCCTTCCGCTCAAAGACTTGTGAACATGTTTAAACATATTTTCTTTGACTTGGACAACACGCTGACCCCTAGCAAGTCACTGATTTTACCCGGGCATGCGCCAATTCTTAAGGAATTGTGCGGGAAGGCTGATGTAATCGTGGTATCAGGCCATGGCGCGCAAGATGTAAAAAAGCATCTTACGCAAGAACTGGAAGGCCTGTATCACATTCTGGGACAAAATGGCAACTACGCGGAAACGCGCGACGGCCGCGTTTTGTGGAATCGCTCACTCTCCAAAGAGCAGAAGGATGCGATACTCGCGTTCATTGCGAAAGCGCGTAAGCGTCTGAATCTGCCGGTGCGTGATGAGAGCGACATCGTGGAAGACCGCGATTCGCAGATTGCGTTCTCGCTCATAGGCCACCACGAGGACCACGACAAAAAGGAGGCGTTTGACCCTGGCGGAAAAAAGCGGATGCAGTTGTTAAAGGATATGGCGTCTGAAGTGAAAAAACTTGAGGAAGCAAACGTGGAGGTGCGTATCGGTGGGACCACAAACCTTGATATCTTTGAATACGGAAAAAATAAGGGGTTCAATGTGCCGGCGTTCATTGAAGAAATGGGCTGGAGAAGGGAGGATTCAGTGTACATCGGAGACGCTCTTTTCCCCGGCGGTAACGACGAGACGGTCATAGGAAAAATCCCCACGCACGCAGTGGCCGATTATCGCGAAACGTATTCTTACATTGAACAACTTTTAAAATCTTCTTGAGCCATGTCTTCCGCACTTTCAATAAAAAATCTCAGGAAAACATACGCAAGCGGGACGGAGGCGCTTAAGGGTGTTTCCCTGGACATCCCTGCGGGCGATTTCTTTGCGCTACTTGGGCCGAACGGCGCAGGAAAAACCACTATCATCGGCGTGGTAACCGGATTGGTAAATAAGTCCGGCGGCACCGTCCAAGTGTTCGGCCACGATATAGAAAAAGAACAGGAACTGGCGCGCGCGCAAATCGGCGTCGTCCCGCAAGAAATCAATTTCAATCCTTTCGAGAAATGTATTGACGTGGTCGTTAATCAGGGAGGTTACTATGGGATTCCGCGCAGTATCGCAATTCCCTACGCGGAGCAATTGTTGAAGGATTTAGGAATCGCGGAAAAGAAAAACCAGACCGGGTGGTCGCTCTCTGGCGGGATGAAGCGCAGGCTTTTAATCGCCAGAGCCCTCATTCACAAACCGCGCTTTTTGATTCTTGACGAGCCGACAGCGGGCGTGGATGTGGAGCTCCGGCGCGAAATGTGGACCTATCTCAAAACACTGACCGCAAAAGGTGTCACAATATTGCTTACAACCCACTATTTGGAAGAAGCGGAACAGCTGTGCAAACACGTGGCCATAATCCACAGGGGCGCCATTGTTGCTTCTGGAACAATGCAGGAAGTACTGGGTTTGCACGACGAGGACACCGCGCAGAAACGTGGTTATCGAGGAGGAAAGCTAGAAGAGGTGTTTTTGCAATTAACGAGCGAAAAGTAATATGTCCCAATCTACGAATCATACGAATACCACGAATGGCTGCAAATGTGAGAATCATTTATTCGTAGTTATTTGTAGACTGGAATCCATTTGTAGATTGGCACTTATATGACTCCTTCCCAAAAATTTACTTCTTTCTACACCATCGTGCGCAAAGATGTCGTGCGCATTTTCCGTATATGGCCGCAGACATTTCTGCCGTCCATTATCACGTCGGTCCTTTATTTTCTTGTTTTCGGAAAAGTGCTTGGCGAGCGCATCGGAGAAATCGGAGGTCATCCGTATATCACCTTCGTCGTTCCGGGCATTGTAATGCTCGCGGTCGTAACAAATTCTTTTTCAAACGTGGCAACAACATTCTTTCAAGCGAAATTCTTTGCGCGCAACATAGATGAGATTCTCGTCTCGCCGACTCCTCCGTGGGTAATAATCGCCGGATATGTCGCCGGAGGAATGGTGCGGGGCATCACGATAGGGTTGCTCGTAATTGCAGTTTCCGCATTCTTCACAGCACTACCGCTTACTCACCCATTCATAATTCTCCTGTTTCTTGTCCTTTCCTCGCTGATTTTCTCTCTCGCCGGCCTTGTAAACGGCATATATGCGAAGAGCTTTGATGGAATAACAATAATACCGACATTCGTCTTGACGCCCTTGGTCTACCTCGGCGGAGTTTTCTATTCCGCGCAAGCGCTCCCGCCCCTATGGCAGAAACTAACGTACGCAGACCCAATTTTCTATCTTGTGAACGGATTCCGCGCCGGATTCATGGGGTTCTCTGATGTATCCCTCGGTGTCAGCCTCGGCGTCTTAGGGATTCTGACTGCAATTCTGATAGCCATAAACTGGTACTTTATCCGCACCGGCCTCGGCCTCCGTCAATAAAATACTCTCTCTTTTTCTTCCCCCTTCATCTTCGTTTTCTACTGCACCTATACTTGCTTATTCGCGCGAATAAGCAAGTAACACAATCGCCGTCTAACTTCCAAGAATCCCGCTAAAGCAGGTTTAGAACATCGCGCAAAGAATCTGCCGGATTTGAGGTAATTCGATAATACACATTGAGGCTCTTCTGCTCTTTCTCAACGAACCCCATGCGCTCAAGCATGATTAAATGCCTTGACGTTGACGTAAGTGACAACTTGATCGCCTCGGCCACGTCGCTCACATTCACGTTTTTTCGCTTTCGCAAAAGATTGAGAATGGCGAGCCGTCGCCGATTAGCAAGCACCTTCAGCTGTCGCTCCAGTTCCACTTCGCGCATATACCATCCAGTCTATCATATACTTGCTTATTCGCGCGAATAAGCATATAGATGGACGATGCTCCGAGCAAACACATTTATTTAACTATTTCTTTTGGGGACTAATGTCGGCGTCAGATATTTGTGTACAAGCATTTCATATTCCTTGTACACATCCGGCCGAATCTCCCATTCGACTGCAGATGAGAGCGGCTTGAGTTGCAGTTGCTTCTTGCTGTCAAAATAAGGGGGTCTAGCGATACGAAAATATGGCTGTTCCCAACAATTAACTAACACGAGTGTCGCACCCCATGACTTTTCTAATCTTCTTAGAATGTCCACCGTATCTCTGTGTATTGGATCATTGGGTCTTGCCCTGAATTTCACTTCTACAAGTAGTGGCTTTCCTTTCCTATCCAAAACAATAAAATCTGGAATTGAACGGATTTTCTCTCCCACATCACTATACCGGTCAAATTTTTCCTCGAGTTGTACCAGGTTCTGAACGATTGCCTCGTACCCGAATCGGTACACGATATTCCCTGAAGCTCTCATCATCTCTTCGAACAGTGTTTCAGCCATTCGACCCTTTAACATGCTTTCTGCGAAGTTGTTTTGGTTCGTATTCATTTACGTTTTTCGGCCTTTTGCTATTTGCTCTGAAAGCCCGATGTAATTTTCAGGCCTCAACGCTTTGAGATGCTTTTTTATCTTCTGGTCTACCGATAACCCGTCAATAAATTTGGCAAAATCCGCAAGCGTAACCTGCCGCCCTCGCGTAAGGTCTTTTAGTTTCTCGTATGGTACTTCCACTCCTTCCCGCCTAAGCACGGTCTGTATCGCTTCCGCGATAACTTCCGGATGTGCTTGCAGTTCCTCAAGCATCGCTTTCTCGTCCACACTCACCTTGCCGAGTCCTTTCAGAAGCGATTTGTAACCGATAAGTGAATGAGCAAAAGCCGTTCCGAAAGTGCGTTCTACCGTAGAATCGGAAAGGTCGCGCTGTAGGCGCGAGATAGGGAGCTTGCGCGAAAAATGCTCGAAAAGGGAATTCGCAACTCCCAAGTTCCCTTCCGCATTCTCAAAATCAATCGGATTAACCTTGTGCGGCATTGCCGAAGAGCCCACTTCGCCCGCTTTCGGTTTTTGCGCGAGCCAGCCGTCGCTTATGTATCGCCACATGTCTTGCGAGAAACCGATGAGAATTGTATTTACGCGCCGCAAATTATCAAAAAGTTCAGCGTATGTGTCGTGCGGTTCTATTTGAGTAGTAAGTTTGTTCAACTCTAGCCGTATCCCAAGGTCTGACCTTAAGGTGCGACCTTTAGAATTCCCCAAGGTCGCACCTTGGAGGCCAGATTCGTTGAATCTCTGGACAAATTTCTCACCGAATTTCTGCCAATCCACTTCCGGCAGGGCAGCAATATGCGCGCTATAATTTCCAGTCGCGCCGCCGAATTTCACGAGTATCGGCCGCTCCCGCAGCTGCTCAATCTGACGCGCAATCCTAGCTTCAAAAACCCGCATTTCCTTGCCGAATGTCGTGGGCGATGCAGGCTGTCCGTGCGTCCGTGCGAGCATCGGCGTCCTAGCGTGTTCATTCGCAAGTCTTCCCAAGTACTCATCTATATCATTCAAAGCAGGCATGATAACTTCTTCCAAAGCACCGCGAAGCATAAGCCCAATAGACACGCTGTTTATATCTTCTGAAGTCAGGCCAAAATGTAGCCATTCGCTGACATCAGCAAGTGATGTTTTTGCCAATCTTGATTTCAGAAAATACTCAACCGCTTTTACGTCGTGATTGGTCGCCGGAATGGCTTTATACCCTGCCTGTGCAGGCAGGCCTTCTTTTTCTATCTGCTTAATAATATACGCATCTTCAACGGACATGTTGGCTATTTTGGCGAGTAATTTCTTTTCTTCAGCCGTGAACGCGCGCAACCCGACACCCTTCGTTTCCGAAAGAGCGGCAAGATATTCGCACTCAACGCGAACGCGCGCGCGAATGAGAGCATACTCGCTCATGTATTCGGAAAGCGCCGAGGAGGTGTCGCGGTAGCGTCCGTCTACGGAACTAACTGCCGTCAGCTGGTATTTGTTTGTGTCTTCTGATGAAGTCATATTTCTAGATGCTAGAAGCTATACGCTATACGCTATACGCTATACGCTCGTAAGTTTCGCTCTATGCGCGGAATTATCGGCTCATCACCCGGCACAAATTTCTTAGCAGTAATTTGTTCATACATCTGAATGTACCTGCGTGAAAGCTCTTCAACGAGCTCTTTGGGTGCGTCCGGAAGCGTCGCGTCTTTGTACGGGTCGCAATTATCTCGAAACCACAAGCGCAAAAATTCTTTGTCAAAATATTTCGGCTCTTCTCCCGCTACAAACCGCTCTTCGTATGAATCAGCTTGCCAGAAGCGCGATGAATCGGGCGTATGGATTTCGTCTATCAAAATCAATTTCCCGTTTTCGTCCGTACCAAATTCATATTTCGTATCAACAAGAATAAGCCCGTGCGCTTTCGCAATCTCTTGCCCGCGGGCAAACAACGCGATGGCCGTTTCCTCTATCTGCTCCAAGAGTTCCGCGGTTACCAATCCTTCTGCAACCATTTCTTTTGGAGAGATGGTTCTATCGTGCGTGTCTTCTTTTGTCGTCGGGTCAAATATCGGATGGGGCAATTTCTGATTCTTCTTCATTCCATCGGGCAACACAACATTCCCAAAATCGCGTTTGCCTTTTCCGTATCGGGTCCAAATGGCTGTATCGGTAACACCGGTCAAATATCCGCGTATAACCGCTTCCACGGGAATCAGCGTACATTTCTTGCCGACGGTTACATTCGGGTCTGGAATCGCGAGAACATGATTTGGAACGATATCTTTTGTCTGTTCAAACCAAAAAGCGCTGATTTGATTCAGCACTTGGCCCTTGTGCGGTATGTGAGCGATGATGCGGTCAAACGAGGAATGCCGGTCTGTCGTAACAAGTATCAATCGCTCCGGTTGTATGTATATGTCGCGAACCTTGCCCGTTTTCTTCTCGCCTAGATTGGTGAAATTCGTTTCTTTTAGAACTTCAGTCATATACTATTGTACATCAAATACCATTCTTTGTCCAGTGGTCTCCACCCCCCTGCTGGTAATCGTTATATTTGGCTCACCCGTTATCTCGCCTGCGATTTGCGCCTCCATTCCATACGCCTTCGCTTCGGCGAGAACTTTGTCCGGCTCCGGAGTTATAAGCGCCATACCCTGCCCCATGTTCCACGCGCGATATGCATCCCTATCGGGAATGCCCCCAAGTCTCTGGCAGTGAGAAACTATCTCCGGCGGTTCAAAGAGATTAGGGAGATTCGCGCCGA
>CAYHST010000025.1:0-13849 GCA_964359415.1 uncultured Candidatus Saccharibacteria bacterium
CGCGAGAAAACACAAAGCGATAATTATTTTTGACGCAGCGTATTCGGAATACATCAACGACCCCGAACTTCCGCGAGGCATCTATGAAATAGAGGGAGCGAAATCGTGCGCTATTGAAATACAAAGTCTTTCCAAGGCGGCCGGCTTCACGGGAGTGCGTTTGGGCTGGACTATCGTCCCAAAAGAATTGCAAACTGAAGACGGCGGCGAGGGAATGTTAAATAGGTTCTGGAATAGGAGACAGACCACTATGTTTAACGGCGCCTCGAATATCGCGCAGGAAGGAGCGCTTGCCGTTCTGTCTGCCCAAGGACAACGGCAAACGCATAAACAAGTGGCTTACTATATGGAAAACGCGCGCATAATTCGAGAGGGGCTTAGCGCGGCGCGAATGACTATCTTCGGAGGCGTTGATGCTCCGTACATCTGGCTCAAAGTCCCTGATGGACTTTCCTCATGGGGGTTCTTTGACCTGTTGCTCGCAAAAGCGCATGTCATTGCGACGCCGGGTGTTGTATTCGGAGAAAACGGCGAGGGATACATGAGATTGTCGGCATTCGGCCATAGGGAAGATATAGAGCGCGCGGTACGCTCAATACGGAAAAACTTTGGCGCTATTCCTATAAAACGCTCATGACGACAAGATTTCCGTTCACAAAACAACAAATAGATGGGCTTATAAAAAAATACCAGACGCCTTTTTATATTTATGATGAAGCTGGAATACGGCAAACCGCGCGCGCTCTTGTCGAAAGTTTTTCGTGGAACAAGGGGTTCAAACAATTTTTCGCGGTCAAAGCCACGCCGAATCCAAGCATTTTGAAAATCCTAAAAGAAGAGGGGTCCGGCACCGATTGCAGTTCCCTGCCCGAGCTTGAGCTTTCGGAACGCGCGGGCATTACGGGCGAGAATATCATGTTCACGTCCAACGACACGCCTGCTGAAGAATTTGTGAGAGCTCGCGAGCTGGGGGCAATAATAAACCTGGACGACATTAGGCACATTGAGTTTTTGGAGAAGCATGCCGGACTGCCGGAACTTCTTTCCTTCCGCTACAACCCTGGCCCCATGCGTGGAGGAAATGCCATCATCGGCAATCCCAAAGATGCAAAATTCGGAATGACGAAGGAGCAGATTCTGGAATCGTACGCAATCGCGAAGAAAAAGGGCGTGAAGCGCTTTGGCCTGCACACCATGGTGGCCTCAAACCAATTGCAGAAAGAGTATCTGATTGATAACGCCAAGATGCTCTTCGCGCTGGCTCATGAGATACGCGAAGCAGTAGGCGTAGAACTTGAATTCATTAACTTGGGAGGGGGTCTTGGCATTCCCTATCGTCCCGAAGAAAAGGTGGTTGACCTCAAAGCTGTTTCAGACGGAGTACGCGAGCTGTACGAGGACGCAGTTAAAAAAGGATTGATGCCTCCTGTGAAGCTGTTTACGGAATGCGGGCGCTACATTACTGGCCCGCACGGGTATCTTGTCTCTACTGTTCTCCACATCAAAGAAACGTATAAAAAATACGCTGGGTTAGACGCATGCATGGCAAATCTTATGCGGCCTGCAATGTATGGGGCATATCACCACATCACCGTACTCGGCAAAGAAAACGCGCCGAAAGATTTCACCTACGATGTGGTTGGCTCTCTGTGCGAAAACAACGACAAGTTCGCGATTGATAGAAAATTGCCAGAGATGGAGGCGGGAGACATTATCGTTATCCACGACGCGGGAGCGCACGGCCATGCTATGGGCTTCAATTACAACGGGAAACTCCGCTCGGCAGAATTTCTGCAAACGCCGAATGGAGAATTCCAAATGATCCGCCGGGCGGAAATATCAGAGGACTATTTCGCGACGCTTAAGTTTTAACGCCTGCTACTCGGCGCAAGGCAAGAAAACCAGTGCGTGTCTTGCCCTTCGCCCACTTGTCCGCGCGTGCCGCAAATAATCCTTCCAAGATTTTCACGAGTACAGTTCCGAATGGGTTCCTATGTTTACAAATACGACGACTCCGTTTTGTTGCTTGAATATGGCGCGGTAGTCGCCGGTCACATTGATGCTTCTGCAATCTGGAAATCTTTTTTCAACTGAATGATTATTGAGGAGCGGATGAAATGGCTCGCTCGCAAAGAGTCGCAGGCGTTCATCACATTGCTCGCGAATACGGATATCTAGTCGATTATAATTTTTGCGAAACTTCTTCGCGAAGAAAATCTTCATGGGTTACTTCTGGTGTAGCCAACGAATCGCATCGTCCATGTTCGTGAATGCTGGAGAAAGGTTCTTTCCCTTTTCTATATCCCGCAGTGCGGCGCGGATTTCCCGAGCCGTCTTCGCATTGAAGCGTTCTTCTCCGGCGATGTCGACAGTGAGCCGACCTTCCGCGTATGCTTTCGTCGCGAGCTTCAATACGGATGCGAATGGAACTCCGTCGCGCTTCGCGCGGCGCATCGCCCGCGATTTCACGGCGGGGTCAACCCTAAACATAACTTGCGTGGTCATGCGTATATCTTATACATATCTTAAAGATATGTCAACCACGCGCATCCTTATAGGCTAATTCGCGCGAATTAGCCTATAAGAATATGAAATGCCCTACTCCGTGGTTATGCCCATCGAGCGCGCGGTTCCGGCAATAATCTTTTTCGCACTCTCTAAATTGTTCGCATTCAAATCTTCCATCTTTTCTTTCGCGATTTCTTCCACTTGCTTCCCTGTGAGCTTTCCCACCTTGTTGGAGTGCGGCTTGTCGGAACCCTTTTCAAGGCCGGCGGCTTTGAGGATAAGGCGTGATGCTGGCGGTTTCTTGACGATAAAATCAAACGTGCGGTCGCTGTAGACCTTCATTAAGACGGGGAGAATACTGCCAGCCATCGCTTTTGTTTTGGTGTTGAACTGGTTGACGAATTCGCCGATGTTGACGCCCGCGGGCCCAAGCGCGGTCCCTACTGGCGGAGCAGGCGTCGCGGCCCCCGCCGGAATCTGCAACTTGATGATTTTTGTTATTTGTTTGGCCATGTTAGATTTTGTTATCGTGTCTAGCGAGGATTAACTCGAAAGTAAACTTTCGTGATTTCCGAGCGACGACATGATATTATTTTAATAATATGAGCGAAGCGAATTAGAAAATCTTACACCCCGCCCCAATTTTGAGCTCCAGCAGTTCGTGCTAATGAGTTCTGTTAGTGTTTGGGAACGACAGTATTGCATATTTTTTAAGAGTTTCAAAATTGGAGCGGGATTAAGTAAAATATAGTCGCGTTGCTCCTTATTTTTCTAAACACGCTGCACCTGGTCTGCTTCGAGCTCCACTGGCGTCTCGCGGCCGAACATCGGAACTAATACCTTAACCTTTCCGCGCTCTTCGTCAATCTCCCCAACTTTGCCTTCCAAATCTTTGAACGGTCCGTCAATTATCACAACCGCGTCGTCGAGCGCAAGGTCAATCGCGTGGCGCACCGTGTCGCCGTCCGTCCGCTTGAGAATTTTGTCCACCTCTTCCTGCGAAAGCGGAACTGCCTGATTTGCCGTGCCAACGAATCCGGTAACCTGCGGGGTGTTGCGAACAACGCTCCACGCGTCATCCGTCGCGACCATGTCCACAAGAACATAGCCGGGGAAAATCTTCTCCTTCGCCTCTGTTTTGCGGCCGTTCTTTATCTTTATTTTCTTTTCCGTGGGAACAACGACGGAGAATATCTTGTCCTTCATCCCGAAAGAATCAATCCGCTGTTTCAAGTTGCGGGCTACCGCGTCCTCGTAGCCGGAATACGTGTGAATCGCGTACCATTGCCTCTCGGAACCGTGTGTTTGTTTTGACATATCAGAATAGTTAGTAGTCTGTAGTTAGTAGTTAGTAGTTAGTAGAAAATAGTTAGTGGTCGGTAGAAATTACTTTTTGGTAGTCGTGGAATCGTTCGATGCGACAGGGGCTTGCGTAATTGTTATTGGTGAAGTACTTGTCCCGAGCTGGACCGAGGGGGCGCTTGTCGCGGGCAAAACTTGAAGAACGTTTCTCAGGCTTGTCGTGAAAATGTAATCAAAAAGACCGAGGTATAGAGCGATGAGGAACGAGAGAGAAATCACGATGACCGTGTACACGATGGTTTGTAACCGCGTAGGCCATGCGACGTGATTGAGCTCACCGCGCGTGTCTTTGAGATATTGCATGAAACCCATAGGAATAGTGTATAGTTTATAGTTGACAGTTCACAGAGTAAATGCGGCTCCTAATCAAAAACCCCTCTCGGGGTTTATGTAAATATACCCAATGACAGGAAAAAGGCAAGCGCAATGTATTCAAGGTGTAACCTTGGGTACCCAGTATTTAAGGTTACACCTTGAATATGCCTTGCCGGCGTAAATCTGCGTTCCGCCAGTTGGCGCGATTCTGCGTCCAGTCTGCGACAGTCTACGGGCGGTACGCCGCCACCTTTACAAAAAAAAAACGGCATGCTACTTTTCGACTACCCTTATTTAGAAAAGGGAGAAAGGATGGGCCATGGGAGCTAACCATGAAACCCGTTGAGTGACAGGCGATTACGCGTATCGCCTGATAAAAAAGATAAGGTCTTTCTACCTCCGGAGCTTTACGACACACGAATGAAGTGCCACACAGCTCCAGCCGGCACCAGTCTTTGGTCGCCGGCAATTTCTTTGAATCACACCACCCCGAACCTCTTGCCGACTTTTGTGAATTTCTCTACTGCCGTTTCAATATCTTTCTTTGTGTGTGCGGCAGAGATTTGCACTCTTATGCGCGCTTTGCCTTTGGGAACGACGGGAAATGCAAAGCCAATGGCGTAGATGCTTTCATCAAAGAGCGCTTTCGCCATTTCAACCGCCTTTTTCTCGTCGCCGAGCATGATGGGTGTTATCGGGTGCTGGGCACCCTCCTTCACCAAGGCTTCGGAGGGCAGGTTCGGCACGGCAAATCCGTTTTTCTTCATAAGCTCGCGGAAGAGTTTTGTGTTCTGCCACAGCCGTTTGCGGAACTCCGGATGCTTCTTGAGGTGATTGATGACGAAAAGCGAGGTGCCTGTGACCGCTGTGTCCAACGAATTGGAAAAGAGATATGTGCGCGAGCGATTGCGCAGGTAATCTGCCGCCTCTTTGCGTGTCGCGGTGAATGCTCCGCCCGCGCCTCCGAGCGCTTTGCCGAAAGTACCGGTAACAAAATCCACGCGCCCTACGACCCCGCAATGTTCCGGCGTGCCACCCCCGTTCTTCCCCATCACGCCCGTGGCATGCGCATCGTCTACCATCACGAGCGCGTCGTATTTATCGGCTAGGTCGCAAATTTCTTTGAGCGGCGCGATGTCGCCGTCCATGCTGTACACGCCGTCGGTAGCGATGACGCGCAGGCGTTTTTCGGCCGACACCTTGAGTTTCTCCTCCAAATCTGCCATGTTCATGTGCTTGTACACAACCCGCTCCGCCTTTGAGAGGCGCACCGCGTCAATGATTGAGGCGTGGTTAAGTGCATCGCTGATGATGATGTCCTGCTCGCCGAAGAATGTCTGAAAGAGCCCGACATTCGCCATAAAGCATGAGGAGTACAGAACAGCGTCTTCTGTGCCGACTAGCTTTGCCACCGCGCGTTCCAAGTCTTTGTGAACTGTCTGCGTCCCGCAAATAAACCGCACGGATGCTAGCCCAAATCCCCATTTCTTGACCGCTTTTTCGGAAGCCTTTTCCAAAAGCTCTGTTCCGGAAAGTCCGAGATAATTATTCGCGCAAAAGTTCAGGTATTTCTTCCCTCCTACTGTTATCTCTCTGCCCTGCGCTGATTCAAGCACGCGCTCCACTTTGTACGTGCCGTTTTCTTTTGCAGCGGCAAGTTCGGCCTCAAGAATGGGTTTGAGCTTTTTGTACATATGAAAAACCTAGCATGTTTCGTTCTCTAAGCAAAATATCGGACTAGAGTTGACATGGTCCAATGTTAGTCCTATGTTGGTACTTGGTGAAGTTGGGCGTTGTGCCCATAATTTTTGACCCGAGGAGGGTTTGATGGATACGTTGACGTGTGTGTACTGGGCAATTGCGGTGAACCTTGGTTTCCTCTTGGCCACGCTAGTTGTGGAGAGTCTATACGATATAGCGGATCCCTCGAGCCGGAGACGCTTACGCGACGAATGCCGCAGACACCCGCGCAAGTGCGTGTTTGAGCAGACGCAAATCGTACTGCTCTATGCGGCGCTGGCGCTAATCGGGCTTGCTGCGGAAATGGCCGCAACGCCAGGGTGGCCGTGGATATTCACCCTGTCTTTCGTAAGTGGAAGCGCGTTCACAGTATGGCGCTTTCGCAAGTATAACGGGTAGCCGCTCAAAGATGATTGCCAATTGCAGTTCATCGCGAGCGGCTTCATCTTTTTACAGTGCTTTTAGCCATTAACTTTAAAAATGATTTTTGGATTCTCATTCATCGCTTTCTCAAAACTTTCCGGCGTGAATTTGTTGAAATCCAATATCGTACCCTTTCCTTTTTTCAGAATAACGTTCCATATCGCGTCTTGAACGCCGTTTGTTTTATCCGAAAGCACTCTCTGGGCAATTTGCCACGTGCGGAAAATGCGCCGACCGATGATTCCATGAATAGTGAGTCCGCGGACAATGACGTTGCGCGAAAAATCCGGAATTGTGAATTCGCCGTCTTTAATGCCGAAGGCAACAACATTCCCGCCACGGCGAGTGGAGAGGATGCAATTATTGAGAGACGAAGGCGGCCCCGCCATCTCCATTGCAATGTCTACGCCCTTGCCGTATGTAAGTTTCATTATGCGTTTAACGACTTCCGCGTCGTGTTCCCATCCATGTTCCTTTCTGCTTTTCTCAATGAGAATACACTCGTGAGCGCCAAGTTCTTTCGCCATTTTCAGATTGTCTCGGCTGATGTCTACCGCTATCACTTTTGCCGCGCCGAAGTTGCGCGCGAGAAGGATGGAAAAAAGCCCGACCGGACCGCATCCGAAAACCGCGACGCGCTGTCCGCGAAAATCCACGCATGTCGTCGCGTGAACCGCGTTTCCCAGCGGGTCGAAAATCGAACCGATTTCCGGACGAATTCTCCTCCCATCTATTGCCCAAAGATTTCTGGCTGGGATTTTTACGTATTCGGCAAAAATACCATCGATGGAAATGCCGAGTATCGCTTCGTTCAAGCACACATGGCCCTCGCCGATGCGGCACTGGTAGCATCGCCCGCAGGTAACATGCGAATCGCCGGAAACCAAACTTCCTTTCTCAATTTTTGCTGGATTTTTTTCGTCGGGGTCGTAATACAAACGCTCTACCATGGAACCGACTTCGACGACCTCTCCCAAGAATTCATGTCCCGTGATGCGCATTGTCTTTTTCTCTCGCTTCAACGAATCGTGCACCATGTCCTTAAACGCGGTGCGGTACCACAATCCGCGGTCGGAACCGCACACGCCCGCGTAGCGCATTTTGAGAATTACCGAAAGCGCGTCTTCAGGATTCTTTTTCTCGTCCAAAACTGGCATCGGCACATCCCGCATCACAAAGCCGCGGCTTCCGTTCCATGGGGTCTTTTTGAGGTCGATTGTAAGGGCTTTTACCATTTTCATAGATATACATAGTAGACTATCAGAAAAGGAGAAAACAAAAAAGGTTGCCGCTGATTGCCACTGATTGCTATATGTCCGTTCCACAATCCCTCACGACCGTGTATAATCGTTGACATGGGCAAATTGGAATCCGAGTTTCGTTTGGAACGGCGAAAGGGATATGTGCGCGATGGTCTTCTCCTTGCCCTCGGGGTATCGGGAGCAGTACTTTTTCCCGCAGTCGCGCTCGCCACTTTTCAAATCATCGGCATCGCAAACAGAAATAAAAATAAGTATCGCTATCAGATAAAAACCGTTGCTTCTCGTTTGGCAAATCGAGGCCTTGTGCGCTTCAAGAAAAAGGGATTTATAGAACTCACCGAGGCAGGGCAGCAAGAATTTCATCGCTTAGAGCAGGAGATGATGTTGCGCTCCAGAGTGGGGCGGTGGTGGGATAAAAGGTGGCGCATGGTTATCTTCGATATACCGGAACGCTATCGGAAAATCCGCGACAAACTTCGAGCGACGCTCCAATCTTATGGTTTTCGCCAGCTTCAAGAGAGTGTTTGGATATTCCCGTACGACTGCGAGGATGTAGTCACCCTTCTGAAAGCTGACTTGGGCGTTGCTGGCTCCGTGTTGTATGCAATCGTCGAGAAGCTCGAAAATGATTCTCATCTTAAGCAAGAATTCGGGCTTCGGTAGCTATGTCAACAATCACTCACGGTCGTGAGTGATTGTTGACATTAGATTGCACCGCGTATGTTATGCGCATGTTACGCGCGTGTAACGTGTAATGCGTGAGCTGCGTGAGTCATGCTTTTGTTACGCCATTTTGGCGAGATGGGATGCAAGTCCGCCTGGCCTCGAATATGCGTATACATTTTCGATTCCGACATCACGGGCGAGTACGAGAACGGCTTCAATGAGGCGCTGGGATACCGGCACGTCATTGTTGATGCGCACATCGCCCACCGGACTCGGATACTGGAGAAGCATGTTGTAGCCGAGTGAGCTTTTATCATCGGGCCGGCCATTTTTGATAAGGCCGATGAGATGCGCGCCCTCGGAAAGTCCTGCTTTTGGTTTTTGGTGGAATTTGAAAACGGGGTCCTGCGGTATGTACGCAAGTACCTCCGCATCACTCGGCAGATGAGCAACTTCCGGCACAGGCCTCGGCTTGTAATCGGCGCTGCAGACGGAAATGCACACGAGTGTTTTTCCCTGCAGGGACAAGACTTTCGGCGTGAGGAGTTCGTCATATTTTACGCGAAGCAACTCTTCACCAGAAAGGTCAGTGCGGACAAGAGCTATCTGCCCCGCCACGCGGCCAGCGCCGTCTGCCGCGAGAATAATTACTTGCTTGGGAATATTTTTTTCGTACGCGAGGCGCTCTGCCATAAGCGGCTCCCAGCAATGATTGTAGAGTTCGTACGATTGCGATACCCAGCGCGAATATCTGTGAAGAACGGTAAAGCGATACTCCGGAGTTTTAAAAAGTCCGTAGATAGATTCAAAACGTTCATACGGAAGCTGTTGTTTGAGAATTGTGCGCTGAACTTTGCCCGTGGATGTCGTTGGAAGTTCCGCGACCGTAAGCGAGGTAATGTACTTCGGTGTTTCGTACGCGCTCAAGTGCGGAGTACCGCATAAAAGCGCTAGTTTGAGCCGTCTTTTGGCGACTTCCGCATCCACCCCTTCTTTCCACGAAATGACCGCGCCCGCTTCTTCGCCATAGCGCTCGTCCGGCACCGCTACAACGTGTACCTGTCCGATGTCGGGCGATATTTTCTTTAGACTATTTTCAACCGCTATCGGCGAAATATTGATGCCGCCCTTGATGATTATTTCCCGCTTCCGGCCTTTTAGAAAAAAGAATTGCCTCCCTTCCACAGTGCGGAAAAATCCGACATCGCCGGTCAAAAAATATCCATCTCGGAAGGCGGACTCATTACCGACGTAGCCATCCATAACTGCCTCGCCCTTGACGACAAGCTCGCCTTCTTCTCCCTCGCCGAGAAACTTTCCATTCTCATCGGCCACGCGCAAATCCGCCCAGCGCATAGCGGAACCGATGGAATTTTCTTCGATAAGCCGTTCATACAACTCTTCGGACAAGCCCTTTGGAACGCCCGTCACGCGAAGCGCGGTTTCCGTCTGCCCGTATCCCTGATACAGCGGAATGCCGAATTTCTCTCTGAACTCCTTCACCGTAGCCGCTATGACGGGCGCCGAGCCGATTTGTATTCTGTTCAGCTTGATGTCCCTTCTTACGGCGGCGTATTCTTCTTCGCGACTCAATTGGTCAAAAAGAATGGATTGCACGATGGATGTAATTGTCGCGCCTGTTCTCGCAATTTGCTGCCAGAAATGCGAATTTGAATACGCGGGAGGTACCGCGATGGAGCCGCCCGCGAGCAATGTGGAGAGGCAGAATGTCGTGGAATTAATGTGATGGAGCGGAAGATTCACGAGAAATCTGTCATCTTCCGTAATGTGGAGCCATTCGCGTATGCTCTCCGCGTTGACTACCAGATTCTTAAGCGAAAGTTTGGCGCCTTTTGGATGCGCGGTCGTGCCGGAAGTGAACAAAACGAGCGCTTGATGCGAAAGACTGGACTCCCACGTGATCTTTGTGCGCGGGCTTTTTGGCAATCCAATAAACTCAACGATATTCACGTCCTTTAGACACGTCTTGTCTTCGTCTTTGAGCGCGTTTTCTTGCGCCACCAGAAATCTCGCGCCGTTCAGCTTAATTTTATACGCATGCTGTTCTCCCGTATCGCGCTTCGTATCCAAAGGAACCGTGATAATTCCCGAACTCCATGCCGCCCATGAGATGACGAGGAGTTCCACGGAATTCTTGAACGCTAGCGCAACTCTGTCCCCTTTGTCCAAACCCAGTCCGATGAGATATGCCGCGGCGGATTCTATTTCCTTGGCAAGTTCTCCGAAACTGATTTCGCGCAAAATCTTCCCCTCTTGGTCGCAGTTTAAGAGCGCGGTTCGCGAGGGGTGCATCTCCGCGAGCGAAGCGATGTGTTCGTGCAAGCTTTTGATGCGCGAGGAATGCATGTCGGTAACTCTACCTTCGGAAACACCAGTCCGCAACGAGCCGATGATGCGAATTAGGAAACTTTATTTCTTGCGCGCGATTACCACGAGACCCGTTCCAAAAGGAAGCGCGACGGATTGCATGAGCAGAGATTCAATTTTTACAACGGCGAAAAAGATTGCATCGAGCAAGCGCGGCATCGCAAGCGCGCTCTCCCCAGACCTTCCTAACAGGCGCATGAGCGCGGCTGGAATGAAAAGCAACATGTTCCAGTAGCTCGCGTATTCAACCTCGAATCCGGCATCATTTAATACAGCGCGCACCGAGGCTTTTGTATACCTTCGGAAATGATGGTGATTGACATCGTGAATGCTCCACAGGAATTGGAATGCGGGCACCGTGATAGCGAGCTTCCCTCCGTCTTTTAAGGTCTCATGAGCGAGCATCAAGAAATCCAGGTCGTACTCAATATGTTCAACTACGTCAAAAAGGCCTATAAGATCGTACTTGCGCCCCATTGCCTCGCCTAGAGCAGAGAATACGCCCGCATACCCGCGGCCCCTTGCCGCTTCCCTTGCCTCCGCGTCCGGTTCAAACGCGTACACATTTTGGCCGAACCTTTTAAGCTCATCGTGCATGCCTCCAAAGCCCGCGCCGAAATCAAGTATGTCCGTGACTTTTTCCATACGCACCAGCCGTAGCGCCGAGTCCGCAACGGCAACACGCCCGCGGTACCACCACGATTTTTCCATGTCCCGCAGAAGTCCAAAAGCCGTTCTGTCCATACCCGCACACTAACTTCGCGCTTATCGCACTACACTTGTCAAACACCGAGTGTTTGACAAGTGTACGATGGGTGCTCCGCGAGCGCCGCGCTGAATGACGTGAACGAATGATCCGACTCCGTACGGCTCTTTTCTCATTTTGCCATTATACCACCTTTGTGTGGATGCTTAACCTCCTTAACCGCGCTGACTTGTTTCTTTCCCTCCGCTATCTAAGGCTGTGAAAGAGACAATCTGTCCAACACCGAGTGTTTGACAGTTGTTAGTGTGCGGGCATACCCAGCTAGTGTGTCTTTGAAATTATCTTTCTAATCCGAAGCATGGCCCGCAAAGCCCCGATACTGTCGCGGAAAAGAGCAAGTTTGCTTTTCCTGTCCTTGAACCGATGTTCATTCCAGTGAATTGGGATTTCTTTAATCCGCAGGCCCGCGCGCTCCGCGCGCGCAAGAAATTCAATATCAAGGAACCATCCTGTTTCTGCACAGCTTGCAAGAATCTTTCTTCCTCGCGCATTCATGAGTTTCAGCCCGCATTGCGTGTCTTCTACACCCACGCCTACAATCATTTTTCTAAAGATATTGAATATTCTTGATGACAGAGTACGAAATGCGCCGCGCTTAACTATCGTGGTCTCGATCAGGCGCGAACCAATTGCAACGTCAAAACCGCCACTCTGCACAAAAGATAGAAGGTTCAGGATGTCCGTAGGGTCAGCGGAGAGGTCGGCATCTATAAATCCGAAAATATCGGCACCGGAGTGGCGCGCCGCCGCACTGACTGCAGCCCCCTTCCCGCGAGTCGGGATTGAAAGGACGGATACACCTTTAATTCCTCTTGCGATGCTTGCCGTCCTGTCCGTCGACGCGTTATCGGCAACAGTAACAACAACCTCTTTACCAGTTTCCTCGAGAACGCGGAGTACCGCGCTCGCCGCTTCGGCAATAATGCGCTCCTCGTCGAAAGCTGGTATGCATATTTCAATTGACATGGTGTTTTTGCAGGCGGCTTATTAGCATGTGCGCGCCGGTTACGGCAAGTATCAAAAGATACGGTTCCGCTGGAATCCGATACCGCGAATTGGACATCGGGCCGGTAAGCGCCGCAAAATACAAAACCAATACTGCGCAGAGAATGATTGTAAAATTTCCGCGTCGGAGTACGAGGGCGGCGAGGGCCAAAAGCGCAACTATGAGCCACCAAAACATTTCCAACGCTATGGGAGCAAGCGTCCGCACGGCGCCAATGAATGAACTCGCGTTTTCTGGGTGGCGTATTTTCCCCAGCGAATCAAGTATGGAAAGCGTTACTGGCGCGAAAAATCCTTCGTTGTCCCGCAATTGCCGAACAATTTGCCCATAGGACGCGACAGAGCTGGAAAGGAAAAACGGCAGCGTGTTCACCGCGTGAAAATACGCGTACCTTACGGGGTCGCGCATTATGTAGGAAATGGCAAGTTTTCCTTCATAGTTTGCCGGATTGCCGCCTGGCGGAGTGATACCAGCGAGTCCCGCGGCAATTTCCTTATCAACTTCCGCAAACACAGGGTCGCCCACATGCCGCATTACAAGAATAGCAGGGAGAGGAGCGGGAGTATTTGCAAGCGCGCGCCATGCGAGAAATCCGCGCGCGTCGTTATATAGCAGATTGTGCGGACCCAGGACCGAGATTTCGAAAGACCCGAAAGTATACTGGTTTCGAATCATCCACGGAAGAAGGATAATCGCGCATCCCATTATAAATACAACTATTGATTTTACACGAGACTCGTTTTCATTTGCGACTAGTGGCGGCTCCGCATAACGAGCCGCAAGCCATTCGCGCAAAAGATACATCGCCGGAAATACGACTATGAGAAATTGCGAAATAGGGCGTATCATGGTTGCAATTCCAAGAAGAAGCCCCGCGAGTCCCCAACGCGCGACACTCTTCACACGCGAGAAGAATGCAAGATACACGATGCACACAATAAGCGCGCTAAAAAGGCCGTCCGTCATAACGGCGCTGTCGGTGAAGACGACCATCGGGTCAATGCCGTAGACAAGCGCCGGCAAAATCGCGAATGCTCTAGGCACAAGCGAGAGCGCCATGCGGTAGATGAGCATGGCCGCAAATGCCGCAAGCAAAATCTGCAAGACCACAACCGGAATCACGCTTCCAGTTACAGTCTTGATTCCCGCAAGCAATGCAGGATACCCGGGCGGCTGGACGCGCAGCGGCACGCCCTTAGGGTCTTCGTAAGCATGATTCGCGAGGAGTGCGTCCGCCCAGTGCGCGTAGTACGAGGAATCTCCGGCGACAAGCGGATACTGGGCAGCGTTCGGATTTGCGCTTGCGAGGGAAGATAGGTAAGCGAAGGATATCAGGCGCGCGCATATAGTAACCGCAACAAGAATCGCAATGATTGCGGAATCCGGAGACAGGCGCTCAAATAATTTCATATG
>CAYHST010000026.1:0-12949 GCA_964359415.1 uncultured Candidatus Saccharibacteria bacterium
GCATATTGGACTTGGGGGGCTTCCCCGCTTAACGTCGGACGGGTTTGCAGTTCGTCACTTAATCTCTCCCCCCCCCCCGCTTAAACATTGAGATTATTTTCATATTTAACAGTATACAGGATTTTTCCAAGCAATCCATCTTTTTCGCTGGATGTGCATAACCTCTCACCACTCACCGCCTATAACTCATAGACCACGTCCTTTCTTTCAACCACCACCTTCCAGCCCATGCGCTTTGCGTAGGTGTACAGTTTTTTATTCGGATTGAAGCAGAGCGGTTCCGCGACCATTTCTAGAAATGAAATGTCGGATTCGGTATCGCCTACCCCGACGGAGTGTTCTAGTACGAGATTTTCTTTTTCCATCGCTCGCCGCACGATGCTCGCCTTGTTGTGAATGAGGTGCGCATCTACTATCTCGCCGGTAAAACATTCCTGCGGACCTATGTCGTATATGGTGCCGTAGACTTTATCGAACCCGAGGCGCGGGCAGAATTTGTCCAAAATTGTTTTCGGCGAGTGAGAAACAGCAAGAAGAAAATATCCTCTCTGCTTCAAGTCAGTAATTAAATCGCGCGTATAGCGATAAAGCCGCTTGTACTCGTGTTTCACCACTTCTTCCGCCGCGTCGGCCAACACGCCGTAGTGAATGCCCTTTAGATGCTTCTGGAACGCCTCAATGACCGCCTGAATGTATTCCTCGTAATCCCCTTCGCGGTCCAGCCACTTGGTGTGGGCCCGTTCGTATACTCGCTCTGCGTTTTTGGGAAACACTTCAGTCGCGACAAGATAGTTAACAAGCGATATTAGAAGACTCGAGCGAAATATCGTTCCGTCCACGTCAAAGACGGCCATTTTACGGCCTTCGGGCTCCTTCCGGATTTTGACTTTAGCCATGTTAGTTTTTCTTAACGAGTGTAACGGAGTTTAGAAACAACTTACACCCAGCACCTTTGTTTCATTGAGAAACGAAGGTGCTGGGTAAAGAATTTGTAATTCGTTTCGCTCATAACAATATCTTTATCCTACTAGCGGGAGCATCAAATGCAAATTTGGAGGACTTTCAGTATCTTTTTCATGTCCGCCAATTTATGCATTGGAAAATTGCCTATTCGGATATGCTTGTCCTTGAATTCGCCGTATCCGGCGCCGACTATCAATCCTTTAGCGGAAAGCTTTTTAATCACTTTGGCAGAACCTTCGGGGGTTTCGGCGACAATAACGGTTTTTGAGCGCCATTTTGGCTGCTTAACGAACGCCGAATATTTCGGATTGCTATCAAGGAACTTATACAGAAGGCGTGCCTTTTCCTCTGTTTCTTTCTGTATTTTCTTCAGTCTGTATTTTATGTAGGAATCGCATACCCTGCCGAGCAGGTATATTGCCATTATATTCGGCGTCTCCGGGGTCTGGCGCTTGCCGGCATATTTAAGAAGAGCGGGGAAATTGTGGAAACTCCCGATATTCATGCCCTTGCCATGAAGCTCTTCCGCTTTTTTGATGCACTTATCATTCACAATGAGAATACCGAGTCCCGACGGCATTCCAAAACCCTTTTGGACGGAAAAGAACGCGCAATCAACCGCGCTCCAATCGACCGAAGCGTAGGGCGCGGAAGAAACTATATCAACCGCAAAAAGCTTTTCAGGATTTACGCGCTTCAGCGCGCCGATATCCTGCATGTCAAACTCCACGCCAGTACTCGTTTCATTTTGCGTGATGCACACAAGCTCCGCGTCGGATGGAATGGCGGCGTTGGCAAGGCCGAATCCTTCACCGAAAGGAACCTCGCATTTGAGCGGATGTTTGCGCAACTCTTTGGCTGTGTCGAAGAATCTTTTAGCGAACGCGCCGTTCACGAAATGAAAACTCTTGTCATTAACGCAATTCTCAATCACTAATTCTATCGCTTCGGTCGCCGAGCCGATGAAAAACACATGAAAATATTCGGGTACATTCAGCAATTTCTTTAGCGAGGATACCGTGTGCGCAAAAATTCCGCCAAATTCGCGCCCGCGATGAGAAATGGAATAAATGCCTTTTTTAAGCCCGTCATTCAGGAACTCTCCAAGCCGTGGATGAGTTTGTGTCGGCCCGACTGTAAAGAATATATTTTTCATCCCGTTAGAGGTAGGAGGCTTGCGCTTCCGAAACAGAAATCACGTTTCTCTGCTTATGATTGATGTATAACATGCGTTAACTTGTACTTTCATGCTAACTTCCGTAACCTCTAACGGGACAGGTTATTAATATAGCACTCTAAATTTAATCGTGTGCGGGATTTTCTTGAGTTCGCCCACTATCTTGCTGTCATATTTTTTGCTCACATCGGTAATCACATATCCGATCCGCTCATCCGTCTTAAGATATTGCCCTAATATATTCACGTTGTTCTTCGCGAGGATACCGTTTATGTTCGCTAGAATCCCAGGCATGTTGTAATGGATATGTATCAGACGATGAGCTTTCCCTTGCGCAGGAAGCTGTATGTTGGGAAGATTTACGCTCAAATATGTGTTGCCCGCGTTGACGAAATCGACAATTTTGGCTGAGACGAATTCGCCGATATTTTTCTGCGCCTCTTCCGTACTGCCTCCAATGTGAGGAGAAAGGATTACATTGGGCAGATTCTGCAATTCGCTCGTGAACGCTTCGCTGTTGCTTCTCGGCTCATTCGGGTACACATCAATGGCGGCTCCCGCGAGATGGCCGCTTTTAACATGGCGCGCGAGGGCCGGAATATCCGCCACAAATCCCCTGCTTAGATTCAAGAAAATAGCTCCTTTTTTCATCATGGCGAATTGCCTCTCGGATATAAGATTCTTATTGTTTGGATTGCCGTCAATGTGAATCGTGAGCGCGTCGCATTTCTTCAGAACCTCATCCATCGAAGAGCATTTGCGGGCGTTGCCGAGCGCGAGTTTTTCCACTATGTCGTAAAAATACACGTCCATGCCAAGCGATTCCGCGACGACAGAAAGCTGGGAGCCGATGTTGCCGTATCCGATTATTCCCAATTTTTTTCCGCGTATTTCAAAACAATTCTTTGCGGATTTGTCCCATATTCCAGCATGCAATTTCACGCTTTTATCAAAGACATTCCGCGTGAGCATGATGATTTCTCCTATCACAAGTTCGACAACGCTTCTCGTATTGCTGTATGGAGCGTTAAAAACGGCAACTCCGCGCTTTGAACATTCTTCCAGAGCTATCTGGTTCGTGCCGATGCAAAAAGCGCCCGCCGCTATCAGCTTTGGCGCGCTGTCGAGAACTTTCTTCGTTATTTCAGTTTTGGAGCGAATTCCAAGCACAGAGACATCTTTCATTCTCGCGCAAAGCTCGTCCTCGCCCAGGCTTTTCGTCAAAAGCTCCAAGTTGTAACCTTCTTCTTTAAAGCGAGTGACCGCGTCCGGGTGGATATTTTCCAGCAGAAGCGCTTTGAGCCGGCTTTTCGGATACGAATGCGCCATAGGCAGAGAATTAATATACAAAAATTCATCAAATGTCGGAACCACATGGTCTGCCTTCTCAACAACTGGCGCCCGCGTTACATTCTCCGTGAAAGCAAAGAATTTATGCGCCAGCCCGGATTCCCGTAATTCATAATCGGACCATCCGTCGCCAATGACGTATATCTCGCCTTCGAGTTTAAGGTCCTGCAATTGAGTTACCTTCCCGCCTTTCTTGGAAAGAGGATTCTTTTTATCAAACCCTGTGATGTTTCCCTTCTTGTCGTAGAGAAAAGTATTCGCAAATATGTTCTTTTCCGGTATGCCGTAGGGCTTAACTATCGGAACTACGAATTCCCTGAAAGCGCCAGAAAAAATGTAGATATTGCTTCCGTATTCTTTGAGGAATTTTCTGTTTCTCGCAAAAGACGGCGTCACATTCTTCTTAAGGAACTTCACAAGAGTTTCAATATCTTTCTTATTGGAACTCATGAGCGCGACTCTTTTCTCCAGAGATTCGGCGAACGAGAGCCTGCCTTCCATCGCGGCGTTGGTTATCTCCCGTATGCCCTTCATTATCTCCTCCTTTTTATTGTTTCCTTTAAGAGAAATCGAGATAAGCTCCTCAAGAGTTTCTACCTTGGCAAAAGTGCTGTCAAAGTCAATAATGAAATACCTTTTCTGCTTGTTGGGTGAAGCCATAATCCGCGGGTCTTTACTGGGTCTTCGGGCCGTTGATTTTGTTCAAGATATCCGAACGGAATGTAAAATTAGTGTTCGCCTGCGCCTTAAAACGGTCTTCTGCCATCCTAACGAGCCACAGTACAAGTTCCGTGTCGGAGACTCCTGCCTTCTTCCAATTGTGATGGTATAAGCTCCCGGGCATAGTATTTACCTCTATAACATAAACATTTTTCGTTACGCTGTCGATTAAAAAATCGACGCGCGCAATTCCAGAACATCCAATAATCTCGTATACCTTTTTGCCTAATTCGGTTATTTGAGCCGTCAATTTTTCGCCTATATTCGCTGGTATTTCGCTATACGCGCTATTAGCGCCTGCTCCTTTCTTTCCCCCGTGCATATATTTGCCATCGAAATCAAATAGCTCTCCCTTGTTCAGCGGCCGCTCGACAAGGGCTGGGCGAGGAACATCGTCGCCCATAATTGGAAGCGTTACTTCGATGAGATTTTGTACCCCCTCCTCCACAAGGATTTTATCGTCATAGTGGATACCGACTTCCAGAGCATTTTGGAGTTCAGATTCGGTTTTCACTTTCGTTATGCCGATGCTTGAACCAAGATGCGCTGGCTTCACGAACAGCGGGAATTTGAGTTTTGATATTCTTTTTAGAACGCTCTCCTTCTCGTCTTCCCACTCTTTTTTTGTAAACCATGTTGATGGAACAAGAGGAATTCCCTCCTGCGCGAGAACTTGCTTCGTAAGAACTTTGTCCATCGCAATTGCAGATGAGGTCATATCGCAGCCGACATACGGAACCCCCGCCATGCGAAGCAATCCCATCAAACTCCCGTCCTCGCCGAATGTCCCGTGCATTGAGGGAAAGACAACATCAATATGAACCGATTTTGAAAGCACGCCCGGCCAAACAATAGAAAGACCCTCATCGAAAGAGAGTTGTATTCTCTTTTCACGTTGTAGCTGTTCCTCAAACTCCGGCTGTTTGAAATAGGCCAAGTCGTTCATCTTTTTGTTGGAGTACCACGAACCGTCTTTAGCGATGTACACAGGCCAGACATCGAACTTTTGGCTCGCGAGCAAAGTTTCAATTATCGGGATATGCGCCGTAATTATTGAAATATCGTGTTCCACGCTACGGCCTCCAAAAATAACCGCTGTAGCCCTCATGTTCCTATTGTACGCAATTTAACAAAATGAGCGAGGTTTGTGAAAATTTCGTGTTTATCTCCATGTGTCAACCGATTACTTAAAGTTAGACATCCGATGTCTAACTTTCTATGCACATGCGACAAACGCACAACAAAGCAACTGATGTTAATATTAGACATCGGATGTCTAACTTATGGAACTATTTCATTTATTGAACCGCGGCGTAGATAAAAGAAAGATAGTAATGGATGATAGCGACCGCGCTCGATTCATCCACGATTTGTTTGCATTTAACGACAGCAACATCGTGCTTCACGTATCACAATCGGCCCGCAAATTGGAGATTTTGCCTTCACCGAGAGATCTCTTGGTTCACATACACGCATTTTGCCTCATGGATAATCATTATCATTTGCTTGTCTCTGAAGCTCAAGAAAACGGGATATCACTCTTCATGCAAAAACTCAATATGGGTTATACGAAATACTTTAATGAGCGTTATGATCGCACTGGAACATTGTGGCAAGGAAAATACAAAAGAATCCAAATTGAAAGGGATGCGCATTACATGTACATCCCTTTCTATATACATCTCAATCCGCTTGATTATGTAAATCCTGAATGGCGTCTCGGAAACGTAAAAAATGTGAAGGAATGCTTGCGGGCTCTACGT
Source organism: uncultured Candidatus Saccharibacteria bacterium (assembly GCA_964359415.1). Classification (GTDB taxonomy): domain Bacteria; phylum Patescibacteriota; class Minisyncoccia; order Phycocordibacterales; family UBA2100; genus UBA10103. The sequence continues at coordinate 5,974 of CAYHST010000026.1, forward strand.
AGCTATAGGTGGAGCAGTCATTTGGATTATCTTGGTGTCAAGAATTTCCCTTCCGTCATACATCGCGATTTGATTGCCGACATGCTTGGCACGCCGAAGCACTACGAGCAGGAAATCGCCGAACTAATTACGGATGAGACGCTTGCTAGAGAAAGCGACCTTCTTGAATAAAGTTAGACATCCGATGTCTAACTTTAAGAATACTGATCTGGCCAATCGTTCTGAATCAGCACGACATCCCCTTTTACGGTCAAATGCGGTAGCGCATTAAAAGCTAAAAGCGCGTCATCGAACCACAAAATCTCGCCTGCGTATCCCGCATCTCTCAAACCTTGCTTAATGTATGAAGTAACCGAATTCTTTATGAGAATCACTTTTTCAATTCTTGCCCGAGCAAGCTGCAATCCGATTTCCCTGTGAACTTCGGCTGTACGCGAACCCATTTCTACTAATCCGGGAGTTATATAAAATCTGCGGTGTCCCTTAATTGCAGACAAGAATTCAATGATGGCATGAACCCCGTCCGGATTGCCGTTGTAGCTGTCGTCAATTGTGATAACTCCGCTCTTGTCCTCTCGCGGTTCCATGCGATGCGAAAAAGCCCTCGTCTTTCCGATGCCTGTTTCAATCTGCCTTTTATCAAATCCCAAACGATGCGCGATGTGAGCGGAAACAGCAAGCGGTCCCACATTGTGCAAACCGAGAAGCTTGGACTTCACATTAAATCTATCATTCCCTATCGTCATTCGTAAAAAAGTCCCTGAAAGGTCGGACTTCGCGTTTTGGATTAGGATGTCCCCCGTTCCTTCGCGCGTGTAAATAATGTGATTTTTCAGGGCGCTGTTGGCATTTTTGCGCGCCAGCTCATTCTCTCCGTTAATGTAGACGGGCTTTTTCTTGAGGTAATCGGCCAGTTCAAATATCGTTTTCGCCGTTTTGTCTAAAGTCCCGAATTTCTCCAAATGCGCCTCATTAACTCCCGTAATGATTCCTATGTGGGGGCCTATTAGTCTGCATAACTTAGCGACGTCGCCGGAATAATATTCGCCAAGCTCGAAAATCAGCACATCTTCGAGGCCGTTTAGTCCTTCTACGAACTTGCAAATTCCAAGCGGAGTATTGTAGCTAAAAGGAGGAGAGGCAACCTTTTTCCCTGCCTGCGCAGGCAGGCCTTCCGAAAGAACGGTTTTCAGAATCTCCCGCATGCTCGTCTTGCCGAAGCTTCCCGCTATTGCGATTTTTAATCCTTTGTGGCGCGACAGTGTATTTCGCGCATTGCTCATCAATATATATTCAAATGGCACCTGCAAAACCTTTACTAATATAAGCGGAATGAGAATTGCGTATGCGAGAACGTACGGGATGAGCAGAAGAGTGCATGCAAGCACGAGCAGTTTCTGGGAAAGTTCCGCAAATCCGATTGCATAATAAACGGCGCCTATAATCGCAATCACAATGGCGTAGGCTCCAACGTATAAAATGCGCACTTTTGGCGTCTTTACGAGCGTCTTGCGCCGCTCGACAGCGTTGAAATCCTGAACTCTGCCGTACCATTTTAAATAATCGCGAAAGCTGTATTCGCACGACTGGAGCATGTAGATAAGAGAGCGTATGTAGCGTGGGCGATACCGGGAAAGTATTCGAGTAATCATTTTATGAATTCTTTAATTATAGACGATACTTCGCTGGCTTTTTCTTGATGAACAAAATGTCCCGCGTCAGAGATAACGCGCATGGTCGAGTTTTGGATGAACCGATTCAATCTCGTTCCTTCGCTAATCGGCGTGGTATCGTCTTTTTCTCCCCAGATTAACAGTGTCGGAAGCGATATTTTCTTGGCGTCCTCCGCAAGGTCCATTTTAATAATGTTCAGGAATGTTTTGCTTAATGCGCCAGCGCGAAAGTAGTCGCTTCCGAGCGCTTCGTACAATTTCCTCCGGACCTTCTGTTTCCAAAGACTAATCGGAGGAATAGCGGCGACCGCGCGTCCGACTTTCGCAAGCACCGCGAAAATGAAATTCTTGAGAGTCTTTCTGCGAGCGACTCCCGCCGAAGAAATGAGGACGAGTTTCTTCGCGTCCAAAACGTTTGTAGCGATTCCCCTGATGGATATCCTCCCCCCGAAAGAGTGGCCGACGTAAATGCCAGGGTTTACATTCACCTTCATCAAAAAGTTCTTCACAAACGCAACGTAATCATCAAGCGTCCAATCTTTAGGCGGAGCGTCGCTTGCACCGAAGCCCGGCAAATCAACTCTGATTACCCTGAATATCCCTGAGAGCGCGGCGGCAATTTCGTCAAATGTGTGCAGACTATCTTTCCAGCCGTGGAGCATGAGCATCACGGGACCCTTTCCTTCGTCCACATATTCTACAGCCAACCCATTCACTATTATCTTCATACTGCGTAGTGAAATTTAGGCTAAACGCTTCTTTTATGTTTCATTGTCTAAGTGTAGTCTGGAGAGTTTGCATTGTACACTACCGACACGGCATCTACACCGAACGCGTGGAGAAGACGTAGTGCACAAAAGTCGTTGGGAGCGGTTGGTTGTTGATATAATTGGAACAATGAGATTCAACTCGCCATACGGAATTGTCACGTTGACCGATGAGCGCAGAATGCACATATTCGCCTTTCATCCCGATGTTGCACATTGTCTGCCTCACTTCGCTCTCACATTGGCAAGTCCAGATATCACTGTCGTCTCCGTGCATGATCCGACAGTCGTCATCTGTTATCACTTTCTTGCGCGCCGAAAGAAGTACCTCGCTATCGTTGTTAAGATTACGAGGCACCCGTTCGTCTTAACCGCCTATCTTGCAAAAAAACCGAAACGCAGTATTCTATAACTATGATCAAGTATTTTTATGACAAAGAAGCCGACGTATTCTATTTTTCAGACGGTGCACCGCGTATGTCCGATGAAACGATTGAAGCCAAGGGAGATGTTCTGCTTCGCGTAAACCCACGAACCAAGCGCATTCGCGGCTTCACTCTTATCAACGCTTCACGGCGCGCGCAAAGCGCAAAAATTCCTGCACCGCTTCCGTTCTCGCTTGTTGCCACGGCCTGAATCAACACGGATGACATCGTCCGCACCAACACCGACTCGGACGAGTACACCGAGCGCGTGGGAAAGACGTGGCTTTACCGATAAATATTACACAATAAATATTGCATTTGTGTGGTGCCTGACACCGATTGTTTTATTACCTTCATCCCGTTAGAAACAGGATGCGGAAACATATCGCTTTCCGCCGCCTATTTGATTAAGATTTATAATGTTGACCCGCACAAGATATCCTTGAATCCGTCGTCCGCAGTTTCTAACGGGATTCATTCGCCCATAGTACCTATTTTGAGCCAATCCAGCGAGTTTTAGCTTTCGGCCATAGCAAAGTTAATGGATGCTTCGAGCAATCATGTTTTCTCGCAGGGCAAACATATCTGCCGTATAGAATGAGGCCGTTGTTAACATACCTCCAATCTTTTTTTGGAATCAGCGCTTCCAAATCCTTGGAAATTTTCGTTAAGCCCGTGTTTTGAGTGAGGTCAAACCGGAGTGCAAAGCGGCGCACGTGCGTATCAGTCGGAATACCCTCCCAGATATCATATAACTCACCCAAAATCACGTGCGCTGTTTTGTATCCGACGCCAGGCAAGGTTTGCAGGGCTTTTGGACTCTTCGGCACCAATCCGCCGAAATCCTTGCAGACTAACTTCGCCGAAGCGATGATGTGTTTCGCCTTGTTGCGAAAAAAAGGAATGGAGGAAACCTCTTTCTCAAATACAGCCGGTGTGGCGCTGGCAAAATCCAACGGCGTTTTGTATTTTAGGAATAATTTTTCAGTTAAACGGTTCACCGCCTTGTCCGTACACTGCGCCGAAAGTATAACCGCAACGACAAATTGAAACTGCGTTTTGTACGTGAGCTCACTTTTTGGCTTAGGATAAGCCTTTTTCAGGTAGGCAACAATCTTTCCGACCCTAAGCTGACGTTCATTATTCACAGTTCGTACAAAATCTTGGCGACAGTTTCCGGGTCGTATCGAACTACATCTGAATCTGTAAGCAAGTCTGCCTTAATAACCCTCTTAGCGCATTTGTCTAACTCTGGGTCCACGCGCACAGGATGTTTCTTTTCTTCCGCGTATCTCTTTTGAACAGACGTTGATATTTCCCGCGTATTGCAGATAACATAATCAAATTTCTTTAATCCGCTGTATTTCAGAAGCTCGCTAATCATATCCGATGCGGCGTAATTATGTGTTTCTCCCCATTTGGTCATTGAGTTGCATATCGCCACCTTTTTACCCTTGCACGCGCGCAGAGCATCTTTCATTCCGCCCACGAGCAAGTTGGGAACAAGAGACGAATAAATGTCGCCAGGGCATATGACGACAATGTCCGCTTCTCTAATGGCCTCATCGGTTCCCTTAAAAATGCGAGCGTGCGGCTTAAGCCTTAACTCCTTGATCCGCAGGTTTCCATCGTGCTTTGGAATGTCAATGTTCGATTCCCCGACAACTTCCGCGCCATCTTCCAGAATCGCGTGAATTTGAGATTTATCCAGAGAAACTGGAAGCACCTTGCCCACGATGCCCAGAAGTTCTGATGCTTTTTCCACGGCCTTAATGTCGCTCCCGTAAATTTCCGAAAGCGCCAAAAGAAAAAGATTGCCGAAACTATGTCCGTGGAGCGAGCTTCCTCTCTTTTCAAATCTAAAATTAAAAAGGTCCCGGAGAACCGCTCTTCGCTTCCCGTCCGAAAGCGCGATAAGGCAGCGCCTCAAATCCCCCGGCGGCAAAATGCCGAATTCGTCCCGCAGAGTTCCCGCGGAGCCGCCATTGTCAAACATGGTGACGACCGCCGTAATATCAAACGGGAATTCCTTAAGTCCGCGAAGAACCATGTAGCTTCCGGTTCCGCCACCTATTGTCACGACTTTCTTCACTCCTGTAGAATTACGCTCTTTTTTGCGCGAAGGAATGGCGGCTATGGTTTGATTCTTTTTGTTTGAAGCCATAGAGGAATTTGTATACCGTATACCGAATTAAGCATATTAGCAACGGGCACAGCCCCGACCCGCCAGCTGGCGGGTCGGGGCTACGCTATACGCTATACTTTCCTTTTCTACGGATTCGCCGCGATGTAGGCTCTGGTCTTTGGTCCGAAGTATCCTGCCGCAGGCGTAATGCCGACAGACGCCTGCCATTTGGCAAGAGCCGCCCGCGTGAGCCCGCCGAAGAGTTCTGTCTCGTTCCCCGGAGAACCCGCTCCGCTTGCCGCAATCGAGAATCCGTGGCTGTTGAGATACGCCTGAAGCGCTCTTACATCGCTTCCTTTTGAACCTGTTTCCAGGTCTCGTTTGAAGCTAGCGTTCTCGCTCGCAACAACCGTTGCAGGAGCAGCCGGAGAGGCCGCAGACGCGCTGGCGCCGAGTTCCGCGTTAACTGCAACGCGAGTTTGCGGACCGATGTAACCAGTCTGTGAAATACCTTTGCTCTTCTGGTACGACATAACAGCAGTTCGGGTCAGTGTCCCATAGGTTCCCTTTGAAACGCCAGCGGGCATCTTAAGAAAACCCTTGGTCTCTAGAAAAGTCTGCAGAGCTTCGACATTGCTGCCTTTGCCCCCAAGCCCGAATTCTGCTGTCAGACGAGCGCCTAATGAAGATGCCGGGGTAGCGGGAGTTGCAACAACTGCTGTTGCGGGAGCGGCCGCGGTTGCGGGAGTAGTTGCGGCGGCAGCTCGCGTTGTCGGCGTGTATCCTCCTCCGCCTCCGCCTCCTCCAGCTGACCCAGCGCCGCTACCGGTTGAGACTACCGTTGTAGAGTTGCCGGACGCATTGCCGCTACAGGTGCCGGATGAAGGAGTAATTGTCATACTGCCGGTACTGATGGAGGAGGAGAGTTTGAGCGTGGATGCCGTGGCGCTGCAGGTATCTGTCACTATGTATCCCGCCGGCGCATTCGTCGCAATCACTTTACGGTCAGTTGACTGAACCTCTATGAACGAATTTGGGAGAAGCGAAACGGTGATGGCAGTGGTGCTGACAGACATTGATTCTATGACGGCGTTCGTGCCAGAAACTGTTACGGTTACCCCGCCGATACTCAAGACGACACCTGTTGCAAAGCTTGTATCGTTATACGCCGCGAGGGCAAGCCCTGGCAGGAGCAGTGCAACAACTGAACTTGGAATTAGAAATTTTTTCATGAGTGTTCGCTATTAGCTGATAAAAGCTATCTACTAGCGAACAGCCCAGAAGTTGAGGGATACTGCGGCGGCCCCAGGGGTACCACCGTTAATGCCAGTATTGAGCAGACGAACCTCGATGGCGCCAGCAGATGAAGTCGCCGACTGTATCACAATCTGCGAAGGCATAGAACTCGTGGCCTGCACAAACACTGAGTAACTCGTCGTAACGCCTGTCGCACCTGCGCACGTTCTTTGTACCGTGGACGAAGCAGTCACACCAGAAATGTCCGCGATAGTGCAGAATCCGAAAATCAAACCCGACACCGTACTTATCTGATCGCTACCAACTTTGAGTTGCGTTGTACTCGCGGTGCCGAAGGTACCAACACCCGTTACCGTGAGCGTTCCGATGTTGGCAGTGTTTGCATTCTCTGTCGTTGATGTTGCCGTACCGAAGGTACCGACGCCGGTAACGGCTGCCGTCGTGATATAGGCGTTCGTCGCAGAAATAGCTGTCGTTGACGCATACGGGAATGTGGACGCCACAGTTGTTGATGTCGCGATGAAGTATTGGGCGGTAGGAGTTGTGGTCGCGCTTACAGCTCCGCTGTTGCCGACAGCGAGAAGAGAGTTGGTGATACCGGTGAGGCTAAGCACTCCGGCTGAACTGAACGATGATGTCGCCGAGCCGCCGAAGTATGCGGTGTCAAACACGGAGAGGAGTGTTGACGATGCGCGGGTAAGAGCCGTGAGACCGCTAACTGTAAAGCTC
>CAYHST010000027.1:0-12909 GCA_964359415.1 uncultured Candidatus Saccharibacteria bacterium
TGGTTAGAGCACAGAGCTTATACCTCTGGGGTTCTTGGTTCGAGTCCAAGCGGGCGGACAAACTTTAGTTCTTGGTTCGCTCGAACATGCGAGGCATGTTTTAGGGTGTGGATTTGGTGTTGCACGGTTTTGGGCGCGTGCGACAATACTGGTATGAATATAAGGTTACTCTCTGCCTTGACCGCTCTTGTTATCGGCTTGCCACTGCTCGCCAGCGCGGCCGCTACGGGGACGGCACAGCAGGCGCAGGGTGCGCAGAATCAGGCAACCCAGCAGAAAGTATCTGTTTCTGCCGGACTGTGTCCCAAACCAAGCGGCACTCTGAAGCGCGGTTCGAGCGGAGCAGATGTAACGCGTCTTCAGCAATTTCTCGCGCGAGACAAAAGCATTTATCCGGAGGGAATAGTCAACGGAACATACGGTCCGCTAACAGAGAAGGCGGTGCAAAGATTTCAGGTAAAGAATGGAATTGTGTCTTCCGGAACTCCGGATACTACCGGATATGGCGCGGTCGGTCCGCGCACAGCGGCGGCCATGGCTGTCGGCTGTACAGGCGCCGGCACAACCGGCTCAACCAGCGCGACAAACACACTTGGCGGATTTGTTGCCATCGCGCCATTTGTGCGGGGTAATTCGCGCGCAATCTCGGTGCAGGTGACTGTGAATGCGGCGAATTCATGCAACGCCGCCACTTACACTCTTGATTATGGAGACAGCACGGGAAAAGCGCCGATTCAGGTTCCGGCTGGCGCATGCAAGGCAATGATAAGTACTGTTAATCACACATATCAATTGGCTGGGACATATCAAGTTACTTTGAGTTCCGGCTCGCATAAGACATCGGTCGCGGTCGCAGTAATTTAAATAGTCTATAAATGGATTGTTCACTCGGAGTGAAGCGCTCTGGAGACCATGGCCGCGCGCGCCGCAAGCTCTTGATGTTTTTCAAGAGCCGGGTCTTCGCGGACGAGTGCGAACGCTTCCTCGCGAGCGGCTTGTATCAGGCGCGGATTTTTGAGCGCCTCCATGCCAATGTCGGAAATGCCCCATTGGCGCCGCCCGAGCAAATCTCCCGCCCCTCGCGTTTCTAGGTCTGCTTCGGCGAGCTTGAATCCGTCATCGTTTTTTTCGAGCGCCTTAAGCCGTTTTGATGATACTTGGCCGAAAGTTTCCGGCAGAAGAAAACAATGCGGAGGATGAGATGAGCGCATGATGCGCCCGCGGAGCTGGTGAAGTTGTGCCAACCCGAACCGCTCCGCCCCCTCAACCATCATGACGGTCGCATTCGGAACATTGATGCCGACTTCCACAACGGACGTTGCGACAAGAATCTGGATTTTTCCGGAAACAAAGTCTTGCATGCAATTGTCTTTTTCTTTCTGCGCCATAGTTCCGTGGAGAAGCCCGACTTTGAATTCGGGAAATACGTCCTTTTGCAAATGTTTCGCTTCCGCCTTCGCCGACCTGGCTTGAAGAGCGTTCATTTTCTCCGGGTCGGGCTCTTCAATACGCGGACACACAACAAATGCTTGTCGTCCAACTGCGAGCTCGCGCCGCACGCTTTCATATGCTTCAGAGCGCTGTTCCTTTTTTATTATTTTCGTGGTTACTTTCGCTCGCCCCGGCGGAAGTTCATCCAAGACGGAAATATCAAGGTCGCCGTAGAGTGTGAGCGCGAGCGTGCGAGGAATCGGCGTAGCCGTCATACTTAAAAAATGCGGAACAACCGCGTCGGTTCTGCGAATCAGCGCTTTGCGCTGATTGACTCCGAAGCGGTGCTGTTCATCAACTATTGCGAGAGCGAGATTTTGGAATTTCACGGATTTTTGTATCAGGGCGTGCGTTCCCACAACCATGGCGATTTCGCCGTTTTCAACCCACTTCAATAACTGCGTGCGCGAAATTGCAGTTGGTTTTCCGCGAGCGACCTTGGAAGGGAATTTCCAGCATCCGCTGCCGGTTATGAGAGCGATGTTGATTGGCAAGTGCCTGAAGTATTCAATGAAAGATTGGAAGTGTTGTGTGGCAAGAATTTCTGTAGGGGCCATGTATGCCACTTGCAAGGACGCGGAACTATGCGGAACAGTGGCAGACTCACGCGGAAAGGTTCGTCTGTTCGATATTACGGCGTAGGATACGGCGGCGGCAACGAGCGTCTTTCCGGAGCCGACATCTCCTTCAAGTAGCCGCGCCATCGGGTGTGCGCCCGAAAAATCCTTGAGAATATCGGCGATGGCGCGGCTCTGGGCGCGGGTCGGCGGGAAACTGATGGATTCCAAGAATTTCTCCGCATGCGCCCCCCCATCGCTTATCCGAAATGGCGTTTGCGAATCGTTCAGCGCGCGTTCTTGCGCACGCACAGTCTGCATAATAAATATTTCCTCAAACGCGAAACGTTTGCGTGCGGCTTCTGCGTGCCCTTTTTTTTCCGGCGTGTGTATATACAAGAGGGCAGTCGCGAGGTCGGGCAAATGATATTTCTTGCGAATGTTTTCCGGTATCGGGTCCTCGATATTTTTATGCGCGCCGCTTCCGCACACACGGCGAATTGCGTGATAAAACCAGAGACTGGTTATGCCCCTGCTCTCTGGATATACGGGAATGACAGAGTTTTTAGCCCCGACGTTTTGTCGGAGTCCCGACCCGTGCGTCGGGATTTTTTCAAATAATCCGGCAGGCCGTCTACAGGTCCCGCCACCACCGGCGGGGCCGCTTCCCGGCGGGACTACTTCAAATTCAGGGTTTGCAATGTAAGGACTCTTCTCGCTTCCGCCAACTGTTCCCGCCAATCTCACAAAACTTCCATCGGAAACGTACGACGCGATGTACGGCTGGTTGAACCACATGCACTTCACCCGGCCTGTCGCGTCTTCGAACCAGCCCTCCGTAATCGCGCGCCGACTTTTCCAAAGTTTTTTTGCTTTTAATTTTGAGAGTGTGCCGTAGAGCGTAACTTTCGTGCCGGCGACCAACTCTCTCGTACTCGACTCTGAACCTTGCGCCTCGTATCTGGCGGGGAAGTGATAAAGGAGTTCTCGGATGGTTGCGAGTCCAAGTTTCCGCAATGCGGCCGCCTGCGCGTGCGCGAGCCGGAAATGCTTTGCGATGGGGTCTTCAGGCGACATGTAAAGGCCATTATATAGAGTTATGCACAGGTGCGCAGGTTGCAATCTTGCGCAGGTTATTACTCTCGGTACCATTGTCGTGTTACGTGGCGTGTTAAGAGTAGTAAAGAGTCTGATTCGCTATGATTTATAGAGACAAAGATGACGACGATGCGGTCTTACAGGAAGACGCGGTTCGTGAGTCGTTGGATGGAGACAAGGACGAGGATGAGAAAGTAGCAGATTTGCCGGAAGAGGAAGAGGAGAAATGGGAGTGAGGGGGTGGCTCAAAGACCCTGTCGTTTTTGACGGTCTATCGTTCATGATAGACACCTGTAGACGGGAAGATAAACCCGCACCGTCTACAGGTGCACATCCATACCTGATGTGCCCGTCAAAAACGACAGGGTCTTCTCGTTGAGGCTGGAAAGATGCAATTTGACGGCATGTAAACTCGTGCTGTCTACTGGTTTATGTAACGAACGGTGGACACGTTTTATTTAAAATACATGACTTTCTCGCCTAAGTCGGGAGACGTGGCGCGTGGTATTTCCTGAAGTCGGGTGTGGTACTATACGTGCCAATGCCTACGCGCAATTTCAGGGAACTGCTTGAGGGCCGGTGGAAGCTCGGTCATTTTTTATGTGTCGGTCTGGACAGTGAGCCGGAGAAAATCCCGGAGTCCGCGCGCAAAGCGACTGTTCGCGATACCATCGTGGAATTCAATAAAGCAATTGTGGATGCGACCCAAGACCTCGTTTGCGCGTTCAAGCCAAATCCGGCATTCTATGAATCACAAGGCGAAGAGGGATGGGTTGCCCTGCGAGAAACAATCGCATACATTCTAGATTCCGCGCCCGGAGTGCCTGTTATTCTCGACTCTAAACGCGGAGATATAAAGAACACGAACCGCAACTATGCCGAATCCGCTTTTGACCGTTTGCGGGCCGACGCAATCACGGTACAACCATACCTTGGCGGAGAGCCGCTCGCGCCTTTTTTTGAACGGAAAGATAAGGGCATTATCGTTCTCTGCCATACTTCCAACGGCGGAGCAGGCGAAATCCAGAATTTGAAAATGGAGGGAGGCGAACCTCTTTACAAAATTGTCGCACGACTTGCGGCTGAAAGATGGAATGCAAACAGGAACTGTTGCGTCATGGTCGGCGCGACGTATCCTGAAGAGCTCTTGGCTGTTCGCGCAATAGTAGGCGATATGCCGATACTGACTGCCGGGATTGGAGCTCAGCATGGAGATTTAGAAAAAGCAGTTAAGGCAGGCAAGGACAAGAGTGGGAAGGGATTTATAATCAACAGCTCCAGGTCTGTAATTTTCGCGTCTGCCGGAAAGGATTATGCGGAAGCCGCCCGAAAGAAAGCCACAGAACTTGATAGCGCAATTCGTGCGGCGTTATCGTAGAAAATTAAGGAGTGAAGCGACTATAATTTACACGACCCCTCTCCAATTTTGAAACATTTAAAAGATATGCAACACTGTCATATCCAACCACAACCAGAACTTATTAACAAAGCACCTGTAGTTCAAAATTGGGGAGGGGTGTAAGATTTCCTAAACTCGTTATACTCGTTAACAAAATCTAACATGATGACCGAAGAAGAAGTTCTAGATATTCTCCAAAAAGTTGGCGCGTTTCGAAGCGGGCATTTCGTATTCACCTCCGGTTTGCATAGCGGCTCGTATGTTCTCAAAGACGCGATGTACGCTTACACGGCGGAAACGTCGCAAGTATGCCGCGAGATGGCGGAGCGATTCAGAAATGCGAATGTCGAAGCTGTTATTGGGCCGGCAATAGGCGCGGCAATTCTCGCGCAATGGGTTGCGCATCACCTTTCGGAGCTGACAGGGCGGGAAGTGTATGGAGTGTATGCCGACAAAGATGGAAAGGGAGGATTTATCATAAAAAGAGGGTACGACAAGGTAATCTCGGGCAAGAATACGCTTGTCGTGGAAGATTTAACTACAACAGGCGGTTCTATAAAGAAGGTAGTGGAAGCATCTCGCGCGGCCGGAGCGAAAGTCGTGGGCGCCGTTGCGATATGCAATCGCGGGAATGTGACAAAAGAGGACGTGGGCCTGTCTGCGCAGGCGGGCAATCCCGGAGAATTTGTTTCTCTAGTCAATCTCAATCTGGAGCAGTGGCCCGCGAAAGAATGCGAGCTATGCGAGAAGAATATTCCGGTTAATACGGATGTGGGGCATGGGAGGGAGTTTTTGGCGCAGAAGAAATAGCTTGGGGATTTTCTGTGGTACAATGGCTCTTTATTAAAAGCGTTATAAATTCTTGAGTATGCAAAAAACTGTACTATGGGTTCTTGCGGTCATAATTATCATAGGAGGCTGGTTTCTTTTTTCCTCTAAGGCAAGCGCGCCTACAGTTCCTGAAAATGCCGAGACTTTAGCGCAGGGGGCAGCAGACGCGGGTACGGGAGTTGCGGGGGGAGAAAATACCGCCGTCAATGCCGGCACGAACACGGGCGCGGATGCCGCGGCCCCCGACAAGATGCCTGATGCGGTCATAATATACACGGATGACGGTTTCGCGCCGTCTTCCGCCACGATTAAGAAAGGACAGACGGTAAGGTGGGCCAACAATTCAGGTTCCAAGGTATGGCCGGCTTCAGCCGTGCATCCCTCGCACGGCGCGTATCCGCAGAAGTCGGCATCCGACTGTTTCGGCAGTTCATTTGATGCTTGCAGAGGGTTGGCGCAGGGTGAATCTTGGGATTTCAAATTTGACTACGTAGGAGAATGGAAGTTCCACAACCATCTGAATGCATCGCAGAAGGGTTCTGTGACAGTTGCCGAATAGGCCCGGTATTCAAGGTTCCACCTTGAATGGCGCAGTCAAGACGACTTGATGAAAAGATAAATATCCTCCAGCGCTTTTACGGCGTCGCCTGACGCGATGTTGTTCTGGTGGTATTTGCCGTCCGTGCAATCTCCAGCGGCCCAAACCCGTGATGGCGCGATTTTTTCATCAAGTAAGGATGCGCGCTGTGTACGGGGGTCAACCACGACTTGCCCGATTTTATTCAAGACAAGAGAATCCGCAAGCCACGATGTGTTAGGAAGCAAGCCGATTTCAACGAATATACCCTCTACAGGAAGGATTTCTTCTTTACCGGTTCCGGCATTTCTCCACTTCAGCCCTGTGACAAATTTATTTCCCGAAACCCGCGTCGGAGTAGCGTTCTTTATTACGCGCATGTTCGGGTGTGCAAGAACAGAGCGGATGGTAATCTCATCAGCCCGATACGTATCGCCGCGAACCAATAGTGTCACCGTCTTGCAATATGCCAATAGTTGGGACGCAGTTTCAAACGCGGCATTGCCGCCGCCGATTACAGCCACATCTTTGCCTTCAAAAAGCGGCCCGTCGCAGGTGGCGCAGTAGGTGAGGCCTTTTTGGTCGTATTCTTTGGCTCCAGGGATTTCAAGCTTTCGACGTGTAGCGCCAGGCGCCAGGAAAGCTGAACGGGACTCCAGCTTCTTTCCGCTGGCAAGAGTTACCGTTACTTTTTCATTATCTTGCTCGAGCGAGACAGCTTTGTCCGGGAAAATTACTGAAAGAGAATCACCGGCGTAGCTTTCCACATGCTTGCGCAAATTCTCCGCAAGCCGCGTCCCTGAAATGGCGGGAGTGCCTATCCAGTTCTGTATTTCGCCTGATACATTGCTTTGCCCGCCCCACTCACTTGTAACGAGGGCTGTTTTCAGCCGTTTGCGCGCGGCATAAACTCCGGCGGATGCGCCTGCGGGCCCGCCACCGACAATAATCAAATCATACATAGCTTGTAGCCAGTAGCTTGTAGCTAGTAGCCATAAAAGGATACATAATCAATTAACGTTTTGCTACAGGCTACTGGCTACAAGCTACCGGCTTACTCCTACTTCTTGCGCAGAAAAGCCGGTAGCCCTCCCCACGCATCATCCTCATCGAGTTTGGCTGCCGCGGCATGAATTTCAGACGGTTTAATTTTGCTCAACTTGTCTTTTTCCGCCTTGGCCGAAGCATGGCTTTCCTCGCTCTCTTTTTCCGGGTTGTACTCGGCATCCTTTTCCTTGTGTTGGCGCAGATTCGAAACTGGCTGGACATCGTGGTCTTTCTTTGTGGCAATACTGGAGGTGGCGGAAAAGAGCGATGAACGAGGGCCAAGCTCTGGGAATCCCGTGGCGATTACAGTAACGCGAACTTCGCCTTTCTTGAGGGAGTCGTCTGTAACCGCCCCGAAAATAACCTTTGCGTCAGGGTCTATCGCCTCGGTTATAATATTTGCGGCATCTTGCACCTCCAGCATCCCAAGGTCGTCCCCGCCGGCAATAGAGAAGAGCACGCCTTTCGCGCCGTGTATCGAAACCTCAAGGAGCGGAGAATTGATGGCGTTGCGCGCGGCGACTTCGGCGCGCTTCTCTCCGATGGCCGAGCCGATTCCCATGAGCGCCGAACCAGCATTCTGCATAATGGTGCGCACGTCCGCGAAGTCCACGTTGATTATGCCGGTTGCTGTTATGAGGTCTGATATTCCCTCAACCGCCTGTTTTAATATGTCATCGCACATCGCGAAAGCATTCTTGATGCCGGTTTCCCGGCTGACTATGGCGAGCAGTTTGTCGTTCGGGATGATGATGAGAGCGTCTACTGCTTTGCGGAGCTCCGACATTCCTATTTCTGCCAGCCGCATTCTTTGCGCACCTTCAAAGCCGAAGGGCCTGGTCACAACCCCTACCGTAAGTGCGCCCAATTCGCGCGCGATTTTTGCAACGACGGGCGAAGCGCCAGTTCCCGTGCCTCCGCCCATTCCGCAGGTAATGAAAACCATATCGGAGCCCTTGAGGGCGTCCTGTATTTCTTCCCGAGTTTCATCCGCCGCTTGTTTGCCGACATCGGTATTCATTCCGGTTCCGAGGCCCCGCGTCAGAGTCTTTCCGATATGTATCTTTCTTTTTGCTTTTGATTTATGAAGGTCCTGCCCATCTGTGTTAATTGTGACAAAATCAACGCCCTGCACATGCGTGGCAATCATGTGATTGACTGCATTTCCGCCGGAACCCCCAACACCGATGACTCGGATTCGCGCAAACGACTCTACATCCGGCTTTATCTGTTTTGTCATGTGCTAGATTTTGTTACGAGCAAAGCGAGTTAGAAAATCTTACACCCTGTGAAATAGCCGCATTGCGGCTCCCGCGCGAAGCGCGGGATTTCACTGGGGTCTGGAAGGTATATGCACATTCGCTCATTGCCCCGCATCATATCACGGCGAATAAAAGGTCAAGCTTGACTATACCCCCGCTACGTATTATTATAATCGTGCCACTTTTACAAGGAGATTACGATGGCGACGGATAGATTTGGGGTAGTGACGGAAGCGACAAAGGTCTTTATGAGTGGGATTAAGGAGATGAACTCCCATCCCAATCTTGCGAAGGCTTGTTTGTTGAGGGCCAGGACTTTGGCGACGAACAATCAAGTTTCTGCAGCCGAACTGATCGAAACGGTTTCGCAGTTGTGTTTCGAACGGTGTCCGACGGTCGATTAACCGCCGAGAGAAAGACTGAAAGGTCGCTCCGGCGGCTTTTCATTTTCAGAATTTTCTACTAACTACTTACTACTAACTATTTTGCCTACGGCAGCATCGCCCGCACCGCCTGCTTTATAGATTCTCCGGCGTCGCGAATAATTTCAGAGAGTGAATGTTTTCCGACAGACGTGTCTTCCGCGTATGCCCATCGGCAGAGCCCGTAGGCGACGGCCCAAGTCGCGTCAGCGCTCCCGGTTCTGGTAAGGTTTCCGATAAGTCCTATTTGCGATGGGAGCTTCAATACGGTGCGCGCGATATCAGCGGCGCTTGCAAGTCCGGAGCCGCCGCCTGTAATGATTATTCCAGCGGGTAGCAGCCGCTGGCGTCCTATGGTCTTCAGATGCGCGTTCACAATTACAAACATATCTTTCAGGCGTCCGGCAATTATCGCGTTCATCTTTCGGGGCGGAACATCGCTTCCGGTGACGGCGCCGCGTTTCATTTGTTCCGCTTCCGAAGGCGATATCTGCAATGAAAGCGCGATTGTGTTCGTAATATCGGAGGAACCATTTGGAAATACTTTTACCGAAATCGGAACGTCATTGTCGAAAATTATCACTGAAAGAGTTTCCGCGCCGATATTCGCGAGGACGACACCGGCCATTTTTTGAGCTTTGGAAAGAGTTACAAAACTTGCCGCAAGCGGGGACGCCATGACGCCTTCCACCTCGACTCCCGCTTTCTCCACGGCCTCTATAAGGTCGTCGTGATGCTGGGAGAGCATTGTGATGAGCAGGGTGTCTGCGGCAAGCTTGGTGCCCTGGAGGCCAATTGGCTGTCCCAAGACCCTTATTCCGTCAACGCGAAATTCAATCGGTATGGTATGGATAATTGTGCGATTCGTGAGTTTTGTCGATGCCTTTTTCTCGCTCTCGCGCTCCACCCGCTCTATATCGCGGGCGTTGACGATTCCGCCGGATGCCGTAAGAGTTACTTCGCCAATGGAGCGTATCTCATCAAGACCCAAGCCGCCCAAAGCGACTCGCGCGCTTTTAATCGGGATTTTTGCGGCTGACGATGCGCGCGCGAGCGCCTCCTTCACGCTTTTTGTCGCCTCGTTCGGGTCGATTATATAACCATAGCGCATGCCGCGAGAAGCGGCAATTCCCGTGCCGATGATTTGCATCGGAAGGTCGGGATTTTCGGCCGGCGCGGCGATGACCACTTTTACGTGATAAGTCCCTATGTCGATTCCGGTGTAATACTTTCGCATTAACGTCCATTGTAGCGCGCATTTTGTACACGCAAAGTGCGCATATGCGTGGACAACTTGTCAGAAAAGGTGCTAAAAACCGAATTTCTTGAGCGTTATCTTTTCCAATCTTTCCATTTTCTCCCCGTGCTTAAATCCTCTAAGGTGCAAACAACCATGCACGAGTAAATGCGCGGCGCGTTCGCGCGCGCTTATCCCCGCGGCTCTTGCTTCGCGCTCCGCCTTTCTTACGTTGAGGAAAATCTCCCCGCCACTCTTGGAGAGAGAAAATGAAAGCACGTTCGCGGGATAATCTTTCTTTTTCTCCTTCGCCGTATATCTCGCGACCTGTCGTGAGGATGGAGGCGAGGAGAACCCTGCGAAGCCTTGGCGAAGCAGGGCAGATTGGCTTCGGAGAACTTCGCTGTTATACCTCGGGGCGAGTCTATGAGTAACTTCTCTATACTCGTATTTTATTCTTCTAGCCAGCGCATCTCCGCAAAGCACAAGCGACAAAGAATAATTCTTACCCAAGAGCCCGCTGGCGATTTTTTCGTATGGCACTCTAAGCCCATGCCCGCGCACCTTGCAGGTTATTTCTACCGTCATGAAAATTCAGAACTTTAGCGGGCGGGGTTTACTTCGCCTGCCTGCCCGCCTGCGTGTAACGCGCCAGCAGGCGCAGGCAGGTTCGGTCGTGCCTGCTGGGATTCATTTGTTTGAGAATGGAAGCGCGCAGCGTGTCCCTGGCGCGTCGGCGCCTCCGTCACTTTTCCCTCTTTCAGAAGCTGGTTGTATTCTTTGCGGCGCTTTATTGATTTAAGAGTGCGCTTTTTCTTGACGATTTTAGACGCGCCCCTCGCAAAATAACGCTTATCGCGCACAGTTCGCACAAGCCCTGCGCTGCGCACCTTCCGGCTGAATTTTCGGATAGTGGAAATGGCGGTCTCACTCCCGCTCTTCGTTACCTCTGCATTTATCATTGCGGGACTATAGCACCGGACGCGATTTGGAGCAATCGCTTGTCGTGTATACAGTATTCAGTGTTCGGTATGAATACAATACGGAATACTAAACAGAACATTGAATACTCCTTATGCGACGACTACCCTGTGTCTTCGCAAGTAATTCGTCAGCTCCTGGACCGGTATCGCATCTTGCGCGTTGGTGGAGACTTCGCGAACCAGTATGGTTCCCTCCATTGCCTCCTTATGCCCCATGAGAATAATGTATGGGACAGCGTACCGTTTCGCTTCTTCCATCTGCTCTGCAATGCGCTCGTGCAAAAGCGAATGATAGACCGGTATTTCGGCCTTGCGCAGAGTTTCCATGACGCCAAGAGACCGCCGGCGCGCCTCTGGCCCCAGGTGCGCGAAATAAAGCGCCGGAGCCGCGTGCTCCTCGCGCTTGACCGTTGTCTTTCCGCGTATTTCACAGGCGATAGAAATGACGGTCGCCGGCACATCTGCGAACCGTGCGGCGAGCGGGTCGTATCGTCCGCCGTAAGCGAGCAAAATACGCGCCCCCGTCTCTTCGTCCACGGCCGCTATCTCAAAAATGGAATGCACCCAGCAATCGCGGCTACCTAGAACATGCGGATTGAGTTCATACGGCATTCCGAAAACTTCCAAATATTCAAGCAGGTCCCAGAATTTCCTGCGCTCATCCTCCGTAAGGTATTCCATGGATTGAGGCGCGCGGGGAGTGGCAGGATGCCCTCGCTCTATCAATTGGATGAGAACGCCGAGCGGGTCGTCAGTGACTCGCGGCCGCAATGTCGGCGAAATGCTTTCAATGTGTTTTCGCAGATACGCGCCGATGTCGCGCACGTAGCGATTGGAAGAATCCGTGGAGCCGATGCTATTGATGGAAAGAACCCGCTGTTTGATGCCAGCTTCGGCCGCTATCGCGTCAGCGACAATGATAAGAAGCGCTTCGGAGACGGCGCCCGACGAACCGACCACATGCAATTCCAACACGGTCGAAGGGACATTGGAGCGCTCGCGGGACGCTCCCGAAGATTGTCTCCACAGCAGGCGCGAGCCGGTATCGCGGAGGGATGCAAGACATCGTTTCGCCGCTCCGACAAGCGCGCGCTCATCGCGGCGCGCGAATGTCATCGCAGATTCGCATTCCGCGGCAGTGGGAATCCTGCGCCTCTCGATTTGTTTTCCAAGATGATTCACGGCAACTTCTTTTGGCCGCGGAAGTTTCCCCGCATCTTCCAGCGACGAGAAACCATAATATTCCGCAATTTTAATCGCCGATGAAAGAAACTCTGCGGTATTTTGATGCTGTGTGTCTTTGAGGCGGAACATGTTAGATTTTGTTATGAGCGAAGCGAGTTAGGAAATCTTACACCCAGCACCTTTGTTTCATCGAGAAACGAAGGTGCTGGGTTCGAAAAATATATTTGCATACGCGCGTTATTTTTCTGAATACTCATATTTCCCCGGCACGATGCTTATCTCGCCGAAAGGGAACAGCCGAAGGTCAACTCGTCCGCTGATATTCTTTTCGGGAAGATTTCCCCAGATTCGAGAGTCGGAAGAAACGCGCCTGTTGTCTCCCATAACAAAATATTCATTTATGCCCAGCGTTCGCTCCACGCTCTCGCCGTTTGTCGCGTTTTTCGGGTCAATATAAGGCTCATCGAGCGTAAATCCATCAGGATAGCCTGGATTGATGATGATGATTTTAGAGCCGGAAATGTGGACAGTTTCGCCAGGCAACCCGATTATTCGCTTGATTAGCGAGCGGGAGGAGTCTTGAGGGAGCGTGAAAACGATTACATCGCCCCGCTCCGGCTCTTTGATGTCATACACGAGCTTATCAATGATGAGGTAGTCCCATCCCATGAACGTCGGCTCCATTGAGGAGCCTTCCACCAGGTACGGAGCGGCGATAAAGAAGCGAATGAAGAGCGCGAGGCCGAGCGCTAGCACGGTGTAACCGAAAACGGAACGAGAAGAGGAGGGAGAAGTCTCCGATGACGAGATGGTATCTTTC
>CAYHST010000028.1:0-12701 GCA_964359415.1 uncultured Candidatus Saccharibacteria bacterium
AATGGGACGACTGCAAAACGCCTATCGTCCATGAGAATCTGGGCATGGGAAAGGGTGACCACGGAGACCCTTCGTATGTCCCGCCAGCAAAGTAGTTTTCTAATGAAAAAAATCAGGTTCGGAGTAATCGGCTGTTCGCGTATCGCGAAAAAGAATGCTTTGCCAGCGCTCATTGATTCGCAATTCGCAGAGCTCGTAATGCTCGGTAGCCGCTCACCTGAACATGCGCGCACGTGCGCCGAGCAATTCGGCTACGCCTCATACGGCACCTACGAAGACGTTCTCGATAATAAAAATGTTGATGCGGTCTATATTTCCCTTCCGAATTCATTGCACGAGGAATGGACGGTGAGGGCGGCGCAGGCAGGGAAACATGTATGGTGCGAAAAGCCGGCCGCGCTTACATACGCATCGGCTAAAGGAATGGTTGCGGCCTGCAAAAAAAACAACGTGCGATTGATGGAGGGTTTCATGTTCCTTTATCACCCACAGCACGCCAAGGTGAAAGAACTTATTCGCGAAGGGGTGCTCGGAGAACTTCTTACATTCGACGGATGTTTTGCGTTCCCGATGCCAGACGCAGGCAATAACCTGCGTAATCGAGAGCTTGGCGGCGGTTCGTATAACGATGCCGGAGCCTATCTTATACGAGCAAGCAGAATGATTTTCAACGAGGAGCCGGAAAGCGTCGCGTGCAACTTGACGATAGACCCGGCGACAGGCGTTGACGTGAAAGCGGATATGCTACTCAACTACCCCAACGGGCGCTCTGCGCTTTTGTCTTGCGCCTTTGGAGCATATTTCCAATCCACGTATGGCGTTTTAGGCACAAAAGCGCGTCTATCCACCGAGCGGGCATACGCGGTCCCGAAAGACAGGTCGGTGAGGATATTTCTGGAAAGCGATGACAAAGTGAAAGAAATTCCCGTCGAGCCGGCAGACCATTTTAAGCTAATGATAGATGATTTTTGCCAAGAGATACTGCTAGGAAAAAAGAGTACAAAAAACTATGAGGGGGACTTGCTTGCCCAAGCGCGCGTACTTGAAGCGGGGAGAATCTCATCTCTGGAGGGACGCCTCGTGTACATCAAATAATTCTAGATACTTGAGTAAGTATCCCGATACTTCAGTTTAAAATGAAGTATCGGGATTTTGAACAGGTCTGTGCTCTGTGCAAAGGCGGGCACGGACTTGCATACCATGCCCGGGGCAAGCCCTCGGGGAATCTTTATAGCGTCTTCTGCAAGCGTCTGAGATCAAACTGTACCATCATTGCGACGAGACCATCAAAACTCACTTCGGGTTTCCATCCGAGATCCCTGCGTGCCTTCGTGCTATCTCCACATAAATAGTTGACCTCTACAGGCCGAAAAAATTCTTTGCTTATAGTAAGAATAACTTTGCCTTTTGAATTCATACCCACTTCTTTCAATCCCTTTCCCTTCCACGTTATCGGCATATCGAGCTCTCGGCACGCCGCCTCAACGAAGTCGCGTACAGAATGGCTGATGCCAGTCGCAATGACGTAATCTTTCGGGGCATCTTGGGCAAGCATCATGTGCATAACCTTTACGTAATCGCCTGCGAACCCCCAATCTCGCTTTGCCTCCAGATTGCCAAGTGAAAAATGGTCCCGTATGCCTAATTTGATTTGGGAAAGACAGATTGATATCTTCCGGGTCACAAAATGCTCGCCTCGTCGAGTGGACTCGTGATTAAAGAGAATTCCGGAACAGATAAATAAATTGTGCTTCTCACGATAGCCAAGGACATAATCTTCATGCGCCCGCAACTTTGCTTCACCGTATGGGCTGACGGGATTAAATGGAGAATCTTCGTTCTGGGGCGGTTTCGTTTTTCCGAACATCTCGCTTGTTGACGCTTGGTATATTCTCACCTTCGGATTGACTTTTATCGCCTCAATAATAAGGCGTCCTAGCCCAAAATAATTTATCTCCATAGTTTCCTCCGGACATTTAAACGAAATCCCAACATCCGAGAGCGCAGCAAGATTGTATATTTCATCGGGCTTGCTCTCTTCGAGGGCGCGCTCCAGCGATGCGCTGTCTCGAAGATTCCCGTAGAGAAGATGGATTTTTCGGTCTACGGCAAGGTCTGTCAGCCGAAGCAGTGGGTCAAGGCTCGTCCGGCGCATGATGCCCCAGACATCGTACCCTTTACCGACTAAATACTCCGCAAGATACGAGCCGTCCTGGCCGGTAACACCGGTGATAAGTGCCCGCTTTTTCTTCTTCATCCCGTTAGAAGTAGGAAGCTTGCGCTTCCGACTCGGAAGTTAGTGTTTGTAAGCGACCGACCAATGTAAAACACAGGTAGAATGTACCACAACCCGGACTTCCGCAACTTCTAACGGGATTCATGGCCGTAGAGTAACCGTTTATAAGCGATTAATCAAATCATGGGGTGCGATACGCGATGTACTGAACACACGATTGTCAGCACCTCATGACTGCAGTACGATGACTTGGACTGGCACTATGTCTAACGAAGAGATTTCCTTAAAAAGTTTTGATCATCATTCCCGCAAGCACGACAACTATTTTGAGTTCTATGATAGGCACTTCAAAAGTATTCGCGATAGAACATTGAACATCCTGGAAATTGGCGTCCAGTACGGCGGTTCTGTGGAGATGTGGAAAAAATATTTCCATAACTCTCTAATCACGGGCATTGACATAGACCCTATGTGCAAAATACATGCAAGCAAGCGGGTATTGATATGGATAGGAGATCAAACTGATCGCGCTTTTTTGAGCCAGTTCAAGAATTACGACATCATCATTGACGATGGTGGGCACACCATGAACCAGCAGCAAACAAGTTTTGAATGTCTATTTCCCCTTCTCAATCCCGGCGGGATATACGTGATTGAAGATTTGCACACTTCATATTGGACCGAATTTCTGGATAAGACGCCCACGACGATGGAATATCTGGCTTCTCTCACACACTCTTTGAATTCCGCAGCGAGCAAGAGCGGACGCGCCGAAGGGAAACCAGCTATAGAGAGTAAGGAAATTAGTGAGATGCACTTTTATCCAAGTATGTGTTTCATCTACAAGCAAATGAAGGAACACGATTTCGGGCGTGAAAAGTATCAGGTTGGAAACACGCGGTTTAAAATACACCAACTGATGCAAAGAATTCAGCGAAAGATCTTTGGAACATAGAGACCCGACCGCATACGTGACAATCTGCATGCTGTTTCTGAATGCTTCTCTAAACTAAGTCTTCCGGCTAACCGTATCTATCACTTTTCCCACGGAACCGCATTGTGATTCGTAGGAATACTGTTCGCGGACGCGCGCCTGCGCCGCAGTACCCACAGAGCGGCGCAGTTCAGCGTTATCAATAAGTTCCTGCAGGTAGAGTACCCATTCCTCCACCGTAGTAGCAAGCATTCCTGTTACACGATTATCTATAAGAAAAGTGTTCTCTCCGACCGGGCTCGCTACCACCGGAGCGCCCGAGGCCATGTACTGAATCGCCTTGAACGCGCACTTGCCCCCGTTCCACAGATTATCCTGCAAAGGCATGAGTCCGATATCCATTTTGGTAAAATACGGTACGAGGTCTGCGTCAGTTTTTGCGTCCACATAACCAATGATGGATTTTTTCTCCATCGGAATAAACTCAAAAAGCTTGTGGATTTCCGGCGAATTATATGCGCCGATGAGGAGCAGTTGAAATGGCGTACCTCGCGTAAAAAGAATGCGCAACACCTTCGCCATAAAACGCAATTCAGGTATGTAAGCGGGGCCGCTTCCAATCCAGCCGATCGTCACTTCATCCGCTGGTTTCCGATCGCAGCCAATGCGAGCATAGTCCGAAAATTTAATGCAGGTTGGTATTAATGTAACATTCTCGTTGTATCGTCGCGCATACTCATAGAGATGGTGGCTTCCTACAATAACCGCGCTCGATGTCTTGCAAAGCAGCCGCGTCTTAAGCTTAGAGTGAATGAATATCGCATCATCAAAATCAAAAATGGACGGTCGTATGTGCAAGAGATTCTGTACGATGAGCGCAAGAAAAATGAACTTGTTGTAGAGCGCCCGCTGAATGAATACGACGTCGTGGCGTGGAAACCAAAAAAATTCCCGCGCCTGGCGTAACGCGTGGCGTATCTGGTTTATGTACGTCATTGACGAGATAGCTTTCGTCGAAGGTTCAACGATTTTCCACGCGATATCCGGCCGTTCTTCAGCAAGATATTTTCCGAGTAGAAATGCCCGGTACTTTGAACTGGCCGTTTTGTAATCCCCGGCCGTAAAAACGAGTACTGTTTTTTGTCCCATACCTACGACGATGCGCCGCCGTCCGAAGACATCAGTCTCTGATAGAGCGCAACGGTCTCTTCCGCCGTGCGCTTCCATGTAAAATCCTTTGCACGCGCGAGACCTTTCTCTCGGAGAGATTTGGCTAGGGCAGTATCAGTAAGAATGCGAGAGATTCCATCGGCAAGCGCATTTACGTCGAGCGGGTCAACAGTTATCGCGGCGTTCCCGGCGATTTCTGGAAGCGACGTTGCGTTTGATGTAACGACAGGAGTTCCGGATGCCAACGCTTCAACAACGGGAAATCCAAAACCTTCATTCAAAGAAGGAAATACAAAAACATCTGCGGCACTGTAAATAGCGTTTAAATCCTCATTATCGACATAATTTATGAACCGGATATGTTCCTTGAACTTCGACTCCTCTACTATTTTCGCAATGCGCTCTGAATCGTTCCCGCGGAACCCGACAATAACAAGTTCATGCGGAAGGCCGGCCGCGCTTCTGAAAATCTCAAATGCTTTCACGACACTCACGATATTTTTATGCGCTACATGCCGAGATATGTCGAGAATAAAAGGAGGGCTAATGGCGTATTTTGCGCGCACAAGTTTTTGCGCGTCACTTTTTGGCAGAGAAATATATTCCTCACCGCCGCCAAGATAAATAGTGTGGGTGCGCGCAGGGTCGCTTCCGTAGTATTGGATGATTTCTTCCCTTCCAAACTCCGAAGATGATAGGATTGCAGACAGTTTGTGATTGAAGCGGCGCAAACTGTAATTGAACATGCGCCGCGAGAGCGGGTAGACGCCCGGCGCTGTAATATCTCCTGCGCAATATGCCGTTACGATGAGGCGGCGCGCCGGCGCAAGCCAGAAGAAAGGATACACGCGCGGCTGGAACCAGTGAATGATATCAAATTGTCTATTCCGATATTTCCAGAAAAAAAGCAGTTGCCGTACAAAGCGGGTCGCAATGGGCAATCGAAGCCGCGGCATGATAATTTCTTCCGCCTTCTCGTAAAGCGGGTCATCCACATGCTCGTAGTGCACAAGCGTGACTTGGAGACGGTCGTCGCTTAAAAGCCGTTCAGTAAGTTTTCGCGCATAGAGGGCAGTTCCTTTTCCCTGTCGATTGTCCATAGCGTAACTCATGAGAGCTACCTTAAGTTTTCGCGCGGGCATATTATTCATACGGTATTATTTTTTTCTAGCACAACCATTACCGTTCCCAATATCGCGCTGTGATGAATTCCTAAGGCGCCGAGCAATCGTTTCAGAGCGCGGCGAGGCCATGTTTTGCCTCCGTACTCAAACGTGATGCGGAATTGCGTACCGAAAAGTAATTTCTTCATGGACCAGTAACTCAAAAAATGGAGGTTGAGTTCTTCCACAGTATTGCGCTTCCAAAATTTTCGCAACAGTACCTGCGCGAACGAGCGCGATACATAGCTCAAAAAGAAAATGCCGGTATGCGCCTCGCGCGGCCGCCAACGATTGGGGAAGGCAAGATAGAATTTCCCGCCTGGCTTCAGAACTCGGCATGCTTCCTTAATAACCATGCGCGCATCGGTTACATGCTCTATAACACTGACAGAAAATGCGCAGTCAAAAAAATTGTCCGCGAACGGAAACTTATTGCCGTCGTACACGCGAAAATCCACATTCACTCCGGCATCGCGCGCATTCTCGTGGGCAATCTGATGAAGTACGTCATTGACTTCGAGGCCGTATGTTTCGGCTCCTGCGCGCGCAAATGCCACCGAATACAAGCCGCTCCCGAATCCGATATCAAGGATTCTTTTTCCGCGCACTTCCCCCGCCCTCTGCCTGACATCTTCAACAACGCGTTCCGCCACATCTCCTTTTTTTACCCAGTCACGCACCAGTTTCTCGTGCTCATAAGGATCGGTATATTCATCGCATGTGGAAAGATATTTCTCTGCCTGCGCCCGCGCCCGCACCTCTCTTCCGGAATCGGCTTCTGTAGACATAGGGAGGAGTGTATCACTGCCCTGCACTCTCGAAAAAAAGTTTCTGGGCGGCGGCGGTTCGCTCGATTGAGTACATCCTCTCCATATCCGCTCTACATCACTCTTGCATCATACTGCGTACCCATTTTGAAACTGTGACCAAGTTCTTTCATGAGTGTTTGCTTCACGGAATGAAAAATCATCATGTGGACGCTCTCACTTATTTCCATATCCATCACGGGAACGTGTATGGCAAGCGTTGCTGTGTCTTTTATTTTTCCGCCCGTATATCCACAAAAGGCGACGGTCTTTGCTCCGACTCCATTTGCATATTCCAGAGCTTTCACCACGTTCTTCGAGTTACCGCTGCCGGAGATACCGATAACAAGATCTTTCTCTCCGAGGAAATTCATAAGCTGTTCAACAAATATATCGTCGTATGAGTTATCGTTGGCGATGGCCATGAGGGCTGTTAGATTGTCGTTGAGACACATCATCTTAAACCTTTTTGCAAGACCATACGATATCCCCTTTATAAAATCTCCGCACACATGGGAGGCCGTGGCGCCACTACCCGCGTTGCCGAAAATATATATCGTCCCGCCAGCCTTGTACGTTTTCATCAGAAGATCTAGGAGTGCGCTTATCTTCCCCATATCCAGCTTCGGCAGAGTCTCCTGAACACGTTGCAGATAATCGCGCACAGGTGAGGTATCCATAGAGTTATTCTCCTATATATATAACTTTTGAGCCTTCTTGCTCGAACGCGAAGTCAAAACACCGTAGAGGCTGCATGGCCGACTTCAGACGCTCGTGATATTTCTTATAGCAATAAAACAACAAAAATCCGCCACCGCCTGCACCGAGCAATTTCCCCCCTGTCGCGCCATTTTTCATTGCCGTTTCGTACAAGGAATTGATACTATCATTGCTTATTCCGGAAGCAAGCTTCTGTTTCAAAAGCCAGTTGCGGTGCAGCATCTCACCAAAGCGCTCCAGATTGACCTTCGATAGGGCGTCGCGCAATTCCCACACCAAGCTCACCATTTCTTTGAGAGTCTCGGCTTTATCCCGTTTTGCGGTATTCTGTTTTTGTTCCGTCAAAATGCTTGAGGCGTTGCGCTGGTCGCCGGTATAGAACATGAGCAGATTGCTTTCTAATTCGTGAAGTGCGTCTTTCGGCAGTATCACGGGCTCCACATGCACCGTGTCGTCGGAGTTGAACTTGATGATATTGAGTCCCCCATAGGCAGTAGCATATTGATCCTGCTTTCCTATCGGCTCTTTGAGGACGTCTATCTCGATATTGCAGGCTTCATCAGCCAATGTTTCTTTGCTTACTGATTCTCCGGTTCGCGCGTAGAGATTGTGGAGCAGGCCAACGGTAAACGAGGATGACGAACCAAGCCCAGTGCCTGCAGGCACATCGGCGATGGAACTTACTTCAAGTCCCCCACGTACCTTAAATTTTTCAAGGACTACCCTGATGATGGAGTGCTTGAGCAGAGACACGTCGTTTACTGTTTCGGTTTGAGAGTACTTGGCTCGTATTTGTCCTTCTTCAAAAAACTTATGCGAGGAAATGTACATATACTGATTGATTGAGGTGCTCAAGACAGCCCCCTGGTTTTCTGCATAAAAACTCCTCATGTCCGAGCCTCCACCGACGAAACTTATCCTGAACGGTGTTTTTGTTATGATCATATGCTGTGTTCCGCAGGGTTGTGCAATATGAAGTTCACGCTCTCGCCCACGTTCTTGAAAAAATGACGCGGTTTTGTTTTTTCATTTTTCAAATCCGCTCCAGTCCCCACGTGGATGGAGATAACTCCTGCCGCATGGGCGGCCTCAATATCCCTCCACGAATCGCCGATAAGGTAGGAGCGGGTAAGGTCTATAGTAAAGTCTTTTGCCGCCTGCAACAACATGCCCGGCTTCGGCTTTCTACAATCACATTCTATGGCATAGGCCGCGTTTACAACAGGATGGTCCTTTTCGGGATGGTGCGGGCAAAAATAAAGCG
This sequence comes from uncultured Candidatus Saccharibacteria bacterium, assembly GCA_964359415.1. Taxonomy (GTDB): domain Bacteria; phylum Patescibacteriota; class Minisyncoccia; order Phycocordibacterales; family UBA2100; genus UBA10103. Next base: position 8,294 of record CAYHST010000028.1, read on the forward strand.
CATCTAACTTGGCGTGGCCTTCGCCAAGCTCCGTTTCAAGTTTCTTATGTATAATATCCAACTCCTCCATAGTGCAAAGGCCGCGGGCGATAACGGGTTGATTGGTAACGACGATGGCCAGATATTCCGATTCATTTATTTTCCTGACAGCTTCTGCCGTTCCCGATAATAGTCCTAAGTCCTCCACGCGATATATCAGACCCTTGTCTATATTCAGCACCCCGTCCCTATCCAAAAAAATGGCTTTGCGGGGATGTTCATTATTCATGCGCTCTATTTTTCCGCTCACGTAATCCTTTTGTACTTCAAGGAGACGCTTCGGGGTGCCCATGTCTTTCAGGTATTCGGCAGTGTTGTATCCATAGAATCTGGCTCTGCTGTATATGCGAGGAAATACATCTCGCCCTAGATCGGCCTCTTTCCCTTTTTCCAACAGGGACACTATCGTCGGGCTCATGATGTATGCCCCTGCGTTCACCAAATTACGGTAGTATTTTCTTGGGTCATGCGGCTTGGGGTGGAAAGTGGTAATCTTGCACTGCGCGTCCATTTCAACCAAGTCGCTGTCTGCCGGATGATCATTGGGGTGAATGGCGAGCGTGCATTCGCTTTGGTGTTCCAGGTGGAATGCAATAAACCGTTTCAAGTTCATGTCCATCATGACGTCCCCGTATAGTAAGAGGAAATCCCCTGTGAGGAGATGTTCCATTTCCTTTAGCCTACCGGCAATGCCGAGTTCAACCTTTTCTCGGAAATACGTTATGGAAACGCTCCATTTGCTCCCGTCACCGAAGAATGCTTCTATCTGTTCGCCGAGATAGCCCACGACCATGATGATGTCTTGTATGCCGTATCGTTTCAGCAATGTGACTTGACGCTCCAGGACCGGTCTCCCGCCTACCGCCATCATTGGTTTGGGAATATCCCGTGCCAGAGCGCCAAGTCGCGTGCCTTTTCCTCCTGCCATAATAACGGCTTTCATACTGCGGCGGTCTCTTCAAAAAGTTTCTCGTATGCTTTCACGGTGCGCTCTGTTGAATACCGTTCCACGGAGCGCGGAGAGGCGGCGCGCATAGGCGCGAGGTCCTGCGCTGCCATCTTGGCGAGACTTGCGGCTACCGCTTCTTTGCTGTATTCGGGAATGAAAAAGCCGTTAACGCCTTCCTTAATCATCTCGTCGGGGCCCGCGGTCTTGGTCGTGAGCACGGGGAGTCCGCACGCGAGCGCCTCGGCATGCGCGATACCGAAACCTTCTATGAGCGAAGTGGAAACGAAAAAGTCGCAAACAGCTAAGACTGCGGGTAAGTTCTTCTGGTATCCTAGGAACATAACACGGTCCTGAATACCGAGTTCCCGCGTATATGTTTGTATGTTCTCAAGAGATTTGCCAAGACCAGCTATTAAGAGCATATACGCGGGATGCTTTGGCGCAAAGAGCGCGAACCCCTCGAGCAAGAGAGGATAGTTCTTCTGGGGAACTGCCCGCGCAACATCTATAATGGCGTGGTCTTCCGGCGCAAGTCCGAGCGCGCGACGTGTTTCAGTCGGGTCGCTCCTTGCAGCGCGCGCGCGCAAAACTGCGGCGTCTATCCCGCTATTAATGACAACAAACTTGTCGGTGCGAATGTTCTCCTGCTTGGCGGTAAATATCGCGACAGTCTTTGATACGGCAACGATGCGTGCGCTCAAGGGCGACAGAATGCGATCAATCAATTGGTGGAACTTCGTTTTCTTCGTGTAGGTATTGTGTTCGACAGTGATCACGCGATAGCGGAAAAACGGCGCAAGAACCCGCGTGATCGTATTCGTGAAGAAAAGATTGGAGAGTACGACATCGGGGTTAGTGCGGTGAAGCGTGCGGTACAGTTCGCGCCACGCCCTCATATCGCGAATGCTGCTGAATTTGATGCGGTAGACCGGAATGCCATCGGGAACCGCATCATAGAGATACTGCCGCTCGCCGAAATCAAAGAGGGTCACCAATACGGGTTCAAAACGCGTACGGTCAATGCGCGCAAGAATATCAACTATAAGTTGCTGTGCGCCTCCCACAAGGAAATCGTTTATGCAGATTACAACTTTTATTTTTTTATACCCTGACATTAAGGAGAATATACCTTTATTTCATCGCTTTAACAAAATATCCTATCGGCGCAGGATGCGCGCTTAAAACAGAGCGTGGAATTAATCTGTCTGCCAATAAAGCCAAGGGATACACGAGCATCCTGACTATATTAAACAGAAAGAACGGATGCAAAAGCTGGGCGGCTGCAGTCGCCCGCTCGCCCATATTCTCAACGACAACATCGGAAAATCCGGCGTTAAGACAGAGCCGCGTGAGTCCCTCCGATGTATAGCGTATGTAATCATGCGGTTCCGGCATCTCATTCGCTATGAACGGCGAGGCTAGATGCCATACTCCGCCTTTTCGCAATATACGATGTATCTCACGGGCAAGCGCTGGAGGATTTTCCGCCGCATATAGCGCGTTGAACAGAAGCACCGCATCAAACGATGCGTCTCCAAACGGAAGAGGTTTATTCATATCTACCGCAACAACTCCCGGCGAGGCGGTAATGTCCGTACGCACAAGGTCTATTTCTTTCGGCAAAAGCGAGGAGTAGCTCGGAGAGCGGCCACCAGCGATATCAAGGACTCGCCCTGAAAGATGAGGCGCATTTTCGCGTACCGCCTCATTGAAAATAATCCGCCCGATAGTTTTACCCGAGAGCGCTCCGGAAACCGCATTGCGTATAGACACGGACATAAACTTGAGATTGGTAGGATGGATTGTACCTGATAGTTCCAAAATGCTAAGCTTGGGCAATCAATACATGAGTCCCGTTAGAGGCCACGGAAGACAAACAGTATATATGGAACATCTGTGTAGAAAATCAGTACGGTCAATTATCAGCAATAAATCAGGTACGGTCCGCCAGCCGGCGGACTGCCTCTAACGGGATGAAAATTCTTATTTGCGGGAACGGGTGGCTCGGCAATATCCTAAAAGATTTCCTTGGCGCGGAGATGTTCGCCGGTCGTTTGCAGGATATCAAACCGGATGTCATTTCCAAGTACGACGTTCTGATAAATTGCGCGGGAAAGACGAATATAGACTGGTGCGAAAAGAATAAAGCCGAAGCATTAGCCGTTAATGCAATAGCCGCAGGAGCTCTGGCAAGAATGTGTCAACAGGTTGGAAAAAAGTATGTCTTTATTTCCTCGGCGTGCATATTTGAGAGCGCACATGCGGATGACTGGAAGGATGAGTACTCCGCGCCGAACCCCGGTTGCTTTTACTCTCTGACGAAAGTGGTGGCGGAACATCTGGTACTTGAGGCAGACCCTGATGCGCTCATCATCCGGATTCGTTTGCCTATTTCAGAGCGGCCGCATCCCCGCAACACCCTTACGAAGATACTCTCCTACCCAACACTGCACACCAATCAAGAAACGGTTACCGTGGTCGAGGACATGCTACCCGTACTCAAGAAATTGATACAGGGGGATGAAAAGGGCATATTTCATCTCGTCAATGATGGCACTATCTCGCCTCTGGAAATGCGGGCGAGCTTTGGAGTTGAAGGCGGATATAAAGGGGTGCGGAAAGAAGAAATGGACAAGGCGCTCCGGAAAGAGGGGCGCGCAAGAAGGGTTTCGACGCTCGTGCGCTCTACGCGCATACCGGCTCTTGCGTCCATACGCTCTAGGATGCCGCAGATTGCACGGGCGTATAAGGCACATCTATGACGGCGCTGAATCCCGTTAAAGACTGCGGAAGACGATTCAGATTACCGTGTTTCAATACAGAGAATTATTATGGTCGAGATTATTCATGCATAGCCAGCGCGGGAAGCATCGCTTCCTGTCTCTAACGGGATGAGGAACGCATTTTTCGGCGGACTGTTCGTGCTTATCGTGTTCTCGGTTTTGAACCCTAACCCGTTCGGAAACAATCCCGACATTATTTGGGACGAGAGTTATTTCCTGACCAGTTCTCTTTCCGCGATTGACAATAAAACCTTGCCTGGCTGGGATTTTCCGGCATCCGGAGCGTATTATGGCGGCCCGCAAGCATACGCGGATACCGCCGTGCTGGTTCCTGTCTTGGGCGCGGTACTCGCGGCTTCGGATTTTTCCTTTACTGCCGCAAAAATATGGGTCGCACAAAACACCGGGGAACTTTTGTACGTGCTGCGGCTCGTAAGCGGGTTTGCCGCGCTTCTTACGCTTCTCTTCCTTTTCTTTTATTTTAAGAAGCGAGATATTCCGCGCCAACTTGCCCTTTCTCTTACCCTCTTCCTTTTTTTACTGTTAAGCAATGTTCTGGTGATTGAATTCCTGCACACCGCAAAAGTGTGGGCATTTTACATCCTATTTCTCGCCGTCCCGAGCGCGCTATTTATCG
>CAYHST010000029.1:0-12586 GCA_964359415.1 uncultured Candidatus Saccharibacteria bacterium
ACATATACAGGTTCAACAAACGATTTACGGAAGCGTTTCAAGCAGCATAGCGACGGTCTCTCGCGCTCGACAAAAGGACGCCGTCCGCTTAAGTTGATATACTACGAAATGTGTATGGAAGAACAGGACGCAAGGTCGAGAGAATTATTTCTTAAATCGGGAATGGGTAAGCGCTACCTCAAGAATCGCTTGAAAGGCTTCCTACCTGCCCGCCAAAGCCAGAGCGACGCGTGTGGTATTTTACTCAGACGTGACACATTTATTAGTTTATCGTACTCGTTACCGTCGTTGCTTCAGGCGATGGCAGGCGGGTCTCTAACGGGATGTACAAGAAAATAATCATAAAAATAGGCACAGGAGTCATTTCAAAAAGAAATGGCAAGCTGAACTCGCGCGTGCTGAAGCTTCTGATAGGCCAAGTGGCAGGGCTCCGGAAAAAGGGCATTGAAACGGCTATTGTGACTTCCGGCGCGGTTGGAACTGGGAGAGGCCTCATAACAATCGAAGACGGCGCGGACAGCGTCATCAAAAAGCAGGTATATGCCGCCGTGGGGCAGGTGAAGCTCATGAACATGTACGCGAAATACTTCGCGAAGCACGGGATTTTCTGCGCGCAAATCCTGGCGACGAAAGAAGATTTTCGCGATAAGGAGCACTATCAGAACATGAAGAACTGCATGGAGAATCTCATTCGGGACAATGTCATTCCCGTCATAAATGAAAACGACGCGGTTGCCGTCGCCGAACTGATGTTTACGGACAATGACGAATTGGCGGGACTCATCGCCCTGCAACTTGCGGTGGACGCGGTGATTATTCTGACAAGCGTAGACGGCGTCTTTGCCGGCAATCCGAAAGATAAGAACGCGCGCGTAGTCGCGGAAATTCCATATGCAGAAATCGCTTCTTTCGAAAAATATCTTACTCCAGATAAATCCGAATTTAGCAGAGGCGGAATGCAGACAAAATTCGGCGTAGCAAAAGAGTTAGCGGAGAAGGGAATCGCAACGCATATAGCAAACGGCCTAAAATCCGGCGTACTCTCGGATATTCTTGAGGGTAAGTCTGTCGGAACAAAATTTTTGCCACAAGAAAAGTGATAGTGGACATGGGCGATTTTTTCCTTGTATGCCAAGGAGCAAAAATCGCGTCGAAACTGAGGTCTATCGTTTATGATAGACACCTGTAGACGGCACAGTTTCGACGCTGTGGATATCGTCTGGCGCTTGTGCCGTGCTTGGCTTTCTAAAGTGTAGTACACTGGCGCAATGATACGCGTCGCGATAAAGACTACTTTGTTGGCTCCTCGGCTCGGCAAATCAAAAGCATGGCCTTTGATTTGCGCTCGCTCTACGTCGCCAATAAACGGATTTGGACGAACCCCGAAGGAAAGCGAAGCTTCCTACGGGGCGAGCTTTAAGACGGAAGGTACGGCAGTACTGATGTAACGTTATGAGCATCCGAGTAGCTATCAATGGATTTGGGAGAATTGGACGCGGGTTCGCGCGCGCCGCTTATGGGAAGAAAAACATTGAGATTGTGGCAATTAATGATTTGGCGCCGGCTGGAAATCTCGCCTACCTCCTGAAATACGACACTGTGTATGGCCGCGCGCCGTTCTCCGTCGAAGCCGGAGAAAACGCCATAATCGCGGATGGAAAGAAAATTCCCGTGCTTGCCGAAAAGGACCCCACAAAGCTGCCGTGGAAAGATTTGAGCGTTGATATTGTCGTGGAATCCACGGGACTTTTCACCACCGCCGAAAAGGCGGGGGCTCATATTACAGCAGGCGCAAAGCGCGTAGTGATCAGCGCGCCGGGGAAAGGCGAGGGCGTGGAAACGGTGGTTATAGGAGTGAATGAGGAAAAGTTGGCAAATTGCCAAATAAGTTCAAACGCATCCTGCACGACAAATGCGGTTATTCCTGTCATGGGCATTCTGGACGAGGCAATCGGAATTGAGCGCGCTATTTTAAATACAACGCACGCTTACACGGCATCGCAGGCTGTTGTAGACGGAGTGGCAGCGGATGATTTTCGCCGCGGACGCGCCGCGGCCCTCAACATGGGGCCGTCTTCCACCGGCGCCGCGAAAGCGACCGCTCTCGTTTACCCGCAATTCAAGGGCAAGTTTGACGGCCTTGCCGTGCGCGTTCCTGTCGCCTCCGGCTCCATCGCCGACGTGACGTTCGTTTCAAGGCGCGCGACTTCCGTGGAGGAAGTGAATGAAGCCTTGCGCGCTGCCGCAAAAACAGACCGTTGGAAGCGCGTTTTTTCTGTGACGGAAGAACAGCTCGTTTCCTCGGACATCTTGGGACTTCCATACGGCTCCATCGCCGACCTGGGTATGACGCGCGTAGTGGACGGCACTCTCGTGAAAGTACTCGCATGGTACGACAACGAAATGGGGTACGCGCACACGCTCGTTCAACATGTGCTCGCGGTAGCGAAGCACATATAGCTTGTGTTATGAAAATTTATTGTGCGGCTGATCATGCCGGATTTGAGTTGAAAAACATGCTTGTTGAATACGCGCGCGGGCTGGGGCACGAGGTGGAGGACTGCGGCGCGTTTTCCAACGACCCCGCCGATGATTACCCAAGCATTATTGCAACTGCAGCGCGCAAACTCTCAATAGATTCGCTTGAGGGAAAAGATAGCCGCGCAATCGTAATTGGTGCTTCTGGTCAGGGAGAGGCAATCGTTGCAAATCGTTTCAAGGGCGTGCGATGCGCAACGTACTACGGTTTTGCCGGCGAGCAAAAAGACATGAGCGGAAAGAAATTGGATATGATTTCATCCACACGCGAACACAACAATGCGAATGCGCTTTCGCTGGGAGCAAGATTCCTGACCGTGGAAGAGGCGAAGAAAGCGGTTGAAAAATGGCTTAAAACGGACTTCTCCGGGGAGGAGCGCCACGCGCGGCGCATCAAGCTCATAGATGCGCTTGATTTTTAATTTCCAATCTTTATCTTCGCATGACATTATTCCTTACTGGCGACGTAGAGCGAGCGAGATGCGGAAGCGCGCCGTCTACAGGTGCCTATCAACATTCCGATAGGCCTTCCGCATCTCCGAGCCGAGGAGTCAGAAACCGACCGGTTTATAGGTTAATTCGCGCGAATTAACCTATAGTAGCTCATAAAGAGATTTATTCCAGAATACTGAATTGATTGTTTGATATTATTTTGTCCATGATTCAGATTATCCCCACTAATACATGCCCGCCGGATTTTTCCGAGCTTTCACGTCGCTCGGAATTGTTCTCAACATTTGCCACCGAGATACAGTTAGATTTAGACGACGGGATTTTTGCGCCGGAGATTTCGTGGCCGTACCGCGAGGGTCAGTGGATAGAAATTGAAGCGATGGCGAAAGCAGGCCAGAAATTGCCGTTTTCTGAAAAGTTGAAATACGAAGCGCATCTAATGGTTCAAGAACCGGTGCGCATCGGTGAGTTACTTGCTCGTGCCAATTGCACTCGCATAATTGCTCACATAGAAGTATTTGAAGACGCGCAGGCGGTTAGAAATGCTTTTTCAAAATGGAAAGATGCAGGGGCAATGGAGTTTGGCATGGCCTTGCTCATCGACACCCCGCTTACTTCACTAGATTCATGCATTTCGGATTGTGACGTTGTTCAGTTAATGTCTATTGCGACGCTGGGAAAACAGGGCGCGCCGTATGACCCGCGCGTCATTGGTCGCATCGCGGAGCTACATGAGCGAAATCCTGAACTTACGATTTCAATCGATGGAGGTATTTCCGAGAAAAACATCGCCGACCTCGCTCGCGCGGGAGCGCGCCGCTTCGGCGTGGGCTCCGCGCTCTCTAAAAGCAAGAATCCCGCGGAATCGTACGCTCGGCTCAAAGCACTGGCTGAATCTGCAATCGTCTAGTACTCTGGGGCTATGGCAACGATATTGCTCATACACGGCCCGAACTTGAATCTGCTTGGCGCACGCGATGCGGAGCAATACGGCACAAAAACACTTGCTGATATAGAATCCTCGGTAAGGGAAGCCGCTCAAAAGCTTGGACACAGTGTGAAGGCGTTTCAATCCAACCACGAGGGAGCTCTTGTAGATTTCCTACAGAAGGAGAGCCTGAACGCAGCGGGCATCATCATCAACCCCGGCGCCCTCACCCACTCCAGCTACACCCTGCACGACGCGCTCCGCGACACGAAACTGCCGGCCGTTGAAGTGCATCTTTCCGACATCAGCTCCCGCGAGGAGTGGAGGCGTGTTTCCGTCACGGCGCCGGCGTGCATCGCGCAGATTTCCGGCAAGAAAGAAGCCGGATATGTTGAAGCGGTGGAAGTTTTGCACAAGAAATTAAGCGCGTAGAAAGGGAATACATTATGGCCATATCAGCCCATACGAAACTCACTGCCGTTATTGGCAATCCTATCGGGCACAGCTTGAGCCCGCTTCTGCACAACGAAATATTCGTGCGCGAAGATGTTGATGCCGTCATGCTTGCGTTTCAGAATCCGAGCATCGCCGAGCTAGTACAAGCGATACGCGCGCTTCCGATACATTTGACCGCCATAACTTTACCGCACAAAGAATCTGTCATTCCGCTTTTGGATGAAGTGGACAAAAAGGCGCTCGAAATTGGTTCTGTAAATACGATAATAAACACTGGCGGGAAACTAAAGGGATTCAACACCGACGTAGTGGGTATCGCGGTCGCGCTAAAAGATACGGCGCTCAAAGGAAAGAGCGTGCTCATATTTGGCGCGGGCGGAGCCGCGCGCGCCGTTGCGTATCACATGAAAGAATGCGGAGCAAAAATCCACAGCTACGACAGAACATTCAAAAAGGCCCAAATCCTGTGCGAGAAATTCGGCGGCACGGCATTGGCACTTGATGCACTGGGTGGTACACAATTTGACGTTATCGTGAACGCGTCTCCAGTGGGACTCCATCCCAATGATGGCGACACGCCCGTGCCCAAGGAGATGATACGCAAGGGCGGGTTGGTTTTTGACCTCGTCTACAATCCGCTCGAAACGCGCCTGATGCGCGAGGCGGTTGAGAGAGGGGCGCAGGCGATTTCAGGCCTCACGATGCTCGTTGAGCAGGCGCTTGAACAAGAGCGTCTCTGGCTCGGGAGAGAAATCGGCAACGCGCCGTACTATGTGCTTTTAGAGAGAGAGTTGAACAAACAGCACAAATGAATTCAAGGTGAGACCTTGGGAGTGACTCTTTAAGGTCTCACCTTGGATACCAGAAAAATCGATATCATCGTAGCCGATGCGGCCGCATCGGCTACGATGATATGCAAAAAACTTGACAGGGGGGGGGATTTCAATAGACTTGTTCCCAGTAGGTCCGATAAATATCTATAGTGAGGTCAGAATGGATAAGACCATCGAAGACGATGTAAGAAATTACATGGTCGATAAGTTGTTTGAAAGACTTCCGACAATTGAACACAGGGCGTTCATTGTGCATGCTCATGAAGCACCACATGAGGTTGTTGCTTCACTGACTCGCCCCCGCGTGGAGGCATTGTTGGAAGGTGCAGGGGCGTGCCTGCGAAGGACTGTGTTTATAGCGGATTGGAAAGTGGCAGCAAAGGAAATCGTAGCACATATCAAGGAGCGCTACGTAGCCAGTTGAAGCTGGCTGGTGTTAGAGGTTGTACCAAGCAGAAAGGCGTGCTGCTTAGTACGACTTTTTGTTTTCCCTTATTTTTGCTCCGGGCTATCGGCTACAGGCTTTTGAGCGTACCTCATCGGTGGTACACTAATTCCACGGCCAAGCCGTACTTCATATGGGCGTTACAATAATCAAGAAAATGCCGAGTGCAGACGAGATAATCGCTCGTCATCCGCTTTCCGCGCAAGGAGAAAAGAGCGTGGAGAAAGACCGCAAGGAAATTTGCGACATCTTGACGGGGCGCGACAAGCGCCTGCTTTTCATCGTTGGGCCGTGCTCTGCGTGGCCGAGCGATTCTGTTCTTGAATACGCGAAGCGGCTCAAAAAACTCTCCGACGAGCTTAAAAGCGCGCTCAAAATAGTGATGCGCGTCTACATTCAGAAGCCGCGCACTATCAAGGGGTGGCTCGGGCCTGTTAATCAGCCCGACCCTTACAAGCCGGCGGACATCGCGCTCGGAATTGAATACTGTCGAGACATGATGGTGAAAATCGTTGAGATGGGACTGCCAATCGCCGACGAGGCGCTTTTCACGCACAACTCAAAAGGGTTCGCGGAACTCCTTTCGTGGATAGCAATCGGCGCGCGGAGCGTTGAGGACCAGGAGCACAGGATTTTCGCATCCGGAATGGAATGCCCCGTGGGAATGAAAAATGCCACATCGGGCTCCATTGATGTCGCCGTAAATGCCATTGTCGCCGCACAGCATAAGCACGTGGCGGTGATAGACGGCTACCAAGTGGAAACGCACGGAAATCCGTACGCGCACCTTGTTCTGCGCGGCGGAGAGACCGGACCCAATTACGGCGTTGAGCATGTTCACAAAGCAAAATCGCTTCTCGAAAAGCACAAAGTCAAGAATCCTTCCATCATCATTGACGCGAGCCACGACAACTGCATTGCAAACGGCAAGAAAGACTGCACACTCCAGCCCATCGTTGTTAAAGAAGTTCTGGCGACGATGCGGGTCCACGACGACTGCCGGCATCTTGTCAAGGGTTTTATGATGGAGAGTTTTCTCAAGGAGGGAGGCCAAAAGATAGAATCGCTGACGGAAGAAACAATAGACCGCGGAGGGCTTTCAATAACCGACCCGTGTTTGGGCTGGGACGCCACGGAGCAATTACTGCGCGAGGTCGCCAAAAGCAATGGAAACTAAAACTATTTCTGCCGGTGTGGAAGGTGGCAAGGGGTACTCGGTATCAATCGGCTTGGGGCTTGAGAAAGAACTTCAGGAAATCGCGAACCGCGAAGGGAAAAATAGCCGCATTGCGGTCATTACCGACAGGCGCGTGGGGAAGATGTTCGGTGCGCAGATATTGTCGGTGTTTGAGAAATCCGGGAACCCCGCGGAGCTTTTCAGCTTCAAGGAGGGGGAGCGCAATAAGAACCAGAAGACGGTCACGGGGCTCCAGCACGAGCTTCTGAAAAACCGGTACGGCCGTGACACGCTTATCATAGCCCTCGGAGGCGGAATCGTCGGAGATGTCGCCGGATTTGTCGCCTCGACATACATGCGAGGCGTACCGTATGTAAACGTCCCAACGACGCTTCTCGCGATGGTGGACAGTTCTATCGGCGGGAAAGTCGGTATTAATACCAAGTACGGGAAAAACACCATCGGCAGTTTCTGGCTTCCGCGCGCGGTCATCATGGACATTCAATATCTCGCGAAGATGCCGCGCGAGCAGATAGTGAACGGGCTTATTGAGGCGGTGAAGACTTTCATAGCGGCGGACGGCGAAGCGCTTTCGCTTGTTGAGAAACTGAATCTTGATGAACCGCTAAAGACGCCAGACGTACTTCAGGAAATCATTTTCCGTTCTGTGAGTTATAAAGTCGGAGTGACTGGCAGGGATGTGCGCGAAGGCAACGAACGGATGGTGGTTAATTTCGGACACACTATCGGACACGCGATTGAGCTTCTTTCCGGTTACCGCCTTCCGCACGGGTTTGCCGTGGGTTATGGAATCTTGGCGGAAGCGAAAATATCCGAATTGCTCGGCATACTCTCTGCTTCAGACTGCGAGGAAGTCTTTAGGCATCTCGCGCGGCTCGGAATTAATCCAGCGGATTTCCCGCGCTACTCCACAGAAAAGATTTTGGAAGCGACTCTTGCGGATAAGAAAACGCGCGGAGGCGTAACACGCTATGTTCTGCCGGAATCTATCGGCAGAGTGCATCAGAAAGATGGACAATTCGCGCATCCGGTTCCGGACGATGTTGTAAAAAAAGCTCTTAAAGAATTAATAAAGCGCCATTGAGGAATGTTATACTTCCAACAATGACAATTATAGATGAAGATGTTCGACGGATTAAACTACTTGCCAATTCTATTCGGCAGACCATAGTTCGGATGCTCGCCGCGGCCGGTTCCGGGCATACGGCCGGGCCATTGGGCATGTCGGATATTTTTGCGGCTCTCTATTTTCACGTTTTAAAACATGACCCGAAAAATCCGAACTGGCCGGAACGAGACAGGCTTTTCCTTTCCAACGGCCATATTGCGCCTGTCCTCTACGCCTCGATGGCGCATTCTGGTTACTTTCCGGTTGAGGAATGTCTGACTCTCCGAAAATTCGGCTCGCGGCTTCAGGGGCATCCGGAGCGCGAATTATTGCCCGGTCTTGAATCTACATCAGGCCCCCTTGGAAGCGGTATTTCACAGGCCGCCGGCTATGCGTATGCCGCTCGGATGGACGGAAAGGATTTTCGCGTTTACGTCGCGACATCGGACGGCGAGCATGATGAAGGAAATTCGTGGGAAGGCGCCATGTTCGCGGCCGCAAAGAAATTGGGAAACCTCACGCAAATCATTGACCGGAATTTCATCCAAATAGACGGGAACACTGAAGATGTAATGCCGCTCGAACCATTCGGCGATAAGTACCGCGCATTCGGCTGGCACGTTATTGATATAGACGGCAACAACATCAGGCAATTTGTTTTGGCGTGCGAGGAAGCAAAAACGGTTACGGACAAGCCGACTCTCATACACGCGCTTACTGTTCCCGGGAAGGGAATCAAATCAATAGAGCATGATTACCTCTGGCACGGCAAACCGCCCTCCAAAGAGGAAGAAGTAGTTTTTTTGAAGGAATTATCTCTAGCCCGCGAGGAGCTGCTTGAGACGATAAAATAATTATGATCCAAAAAGACTTGCATCTGCGGGAAGATGTGTTTGAAGGCAAAGAGAAAGCCCCGACACGCAATGGTTTTGGAAAAGGGGTAGTTGAAGCGGGTCGAGCTGATGCGCGCGTGGTCGTGTTGTCAGCAGACCTGGCGGAATCAACGCGCGCGGATGCGTTTCAGAAAGAATTTCCAGAACGGTTCGTTGAAGTGGGTGTCGCTGAACAAAATATGGCTACCGTTGCTTCCGGAATGGCCGCTTATGGAAAGATACCCTTTATAACCTCGTACGCGACATTCTCTCCCGGACGCAATTGGGAACAGATACGCACAACGATTGCGCTCAATAACGTGCCGGTGAAAATCTGCGGAATGCACGCGGGGCTTCTCACAGGGCCCGATGGCGCGACTCACCAAGCGCTAGAAGACATCGCCCTCGTGCGCGCTATGCCGAACATGATAGTCATCTCGCCATGCGACGCGGAGGAGGGAAGAAAGGCGGCTCTCGCCGCGGCGAAAAACGGACTGCCAACTTATCTGCGTTTTGCTCGAGACAAAACTCCCGTAATGACTACTCCAGAAACGCCGTTCGAGATAGGCAAAGCGCAGGTGTTTTGGAAAAGTAAAAATCCAAAGGTTGCAGTATTTGCGACTGGCCCCTTGGTGTACAATGCGCTCCTTGCAGCGCGCGAGCTTGAAGAGAAGGGGATCGGAACCGCCGTCGTCAATGTGCACACCATAAAACCTCTGGATAGAGAAACAATTGTTTCTCTCGCGCGCGAGACTGGCTCTGCCGTCACGGTGGAAGAGCATCAAATTACGGGCGGTCTCGGAGGCGCTATTGCCGAACTTCTCGCGCGTGAGTGTCCCACGCCGATTGAATTCGTCGGCATAGAAGACAAGTTCGGCCAATCAGGCGAGCCGAAGGAATTAGTTGAATACTACGGCCTCGGAGTCTCGCACATAGTCGCCGCAATAAAGCGAGCCGCAAAAAGGCGTGGTTGAGAAAAGGTCAGGTCGTAAAATACAGCGAGATACAGCGAGGCGTCGCCTCGCTGTATGAACGTGTCAGCGCTCCAGATTTTCATCCGCTATAGTCGTGTAATATGCACGCGCCTCGTTAAGCATCTTTGATAAAGGCAATTGATCTGCAATTTCAAATCCATCACGCGAAAGTATGGGATTGTTTTCTTTTGCCGTATAGTTTCGCAAACTTGAATACGGATATTTCCCGAGCTTTTCTTGCAATAGTCGCATGTTTTTCACCTTCCCTGATTTCCATCCCGGTTCATATAGTTCGGCAGGATTGCAGTGAATATACTGAAGCACATGCTGAAAGTATCGGTCATCGCCCACGTGTCTTGCTCGAAACGGCTTCATAAAAAGATTTCCAACACGCTCATTCTTCGCGTTGAAATACATTGTGTAGGCAGTCCCTACTTTTTGCATGAATGCCACGATTCCACCCTCCCTAATCTCCTTAATCAATAAGTGGAAATGATTTGGCATTAAACAATATGCGCCGATGGCGACAATTGGCTTGCCTCTGTCTGTAGCAAATGTTTTTGTCAATTCTGGCTTACGCTCACTGTATAAACTCATCGGCAGAGTTCCATTGGCAAGATACAGCGTCATGAGAAAACGGTTTGCGTCAAATTCATCGTCAAAAACCTTCCGTTTTTCTACCCCGCGGTTAAAACAGTGATACCATTCCTCGACAGAGAAAGACATTCTCCGTGCCATCGGCAAATTCTACCACATGCGATGAGGCGACGCCTCATCGCATGTGGACAAAAGCAAAAGGCGTCCTAAACCGCGGTCATTTGGAAACTTGCCGGACGTTTTGCGTACAGCGCCTCAATTTCAGTATCCGTGAGGAGTCCGGCTTGGGCGCCGACTCTTTGCACGACTGCCGATGCGTTTATCATCCCGCGCAAGAGCGCCTCTTTCGGCGCCAGTCCCTTGATAATGTATGCGACTGTTGTTGAAGCGGTCGCATCTCCAGCACCGGTGCGATTAACGGGCGGCGCAGGGTCCGGATACATCGGCGCGTGGTACGCGCCTGAATCGTCCATAATATAAGCGCCGTTTTGGCCATCTGTTATGACGGCGATTTTGGGTCCTAGCGCGCAGACGCTCGATAGGAGCTTTTTCAAATCATGCTCCTTCGTGCCGAGAATTTGCTGGGCCTCCTCTTTGTTGCAGAAGAATATTTCTGACGCGGCATAAATGTCTTTCAGTTCCTCAAGCTTTGAGCGTATCTGGAATGTTCCGGGTTGGAACGCGAGCTTCACGCCGTTTTCTTTCGCGTAGCGGGCGATGTCGTGCTGGAGGCCGTATGTTCCCTCGGCGAGCGATGTGAGGTAAATCCATTGCGGAGGCTCGTCAAAGCGCGGGAGCGAACGCTCAAAAATCTCGTGCTTGATTAGAATGGTGCGTTCCGCTTCGTACTGCAGAACGTAGTGGTAGTTGGTCTTTTGTCCCGGATGAACTCCAACGAACTCGGTTGCCACGTGTGCCGCCTTAAGCGCGTCCACGCATATCTTTCCATTTAGGTCGTCGCCGATTTCAGTCGCTACCGCGCTCTTCAACCCCAGCTTCGCGCCCGCAACGGCCGCATTCGGGCCATTGCCGACTGCGGGCACTTCCGTTGCCGATTCAAAAGGGATTTTCTGTCCGAACTTCACGCACAGCATGCAGTTCTCGCGGTCCAAATCGCACTCCACTTTCGCTTCCTTAAGCTTGATGAAGCAGTCTGTCACTATGTCGCCGAACGCTACGAAGTCGTATTTCATTGGGCAATAGTAATATAGACAAGAGGCATCCGCCAGCTGGCGGAGGCAATAGGAACAAAAGGACAGCAAAGTATGGAGAGATATAAAAAGGGAACCCAGCAAATGCGGAGTTCGCCTTTTGCTGGGTTGAAAACTAAACGACTATAGCCCTTTGCGCTGGCTATCGCCTTTTTTGCTTATCGCGGATTGCCTCACTAATCCGAGTGCCCAGCGAGGTAAGTCGTTTATTGACCGCAACACATTCGTCGACGGAAATCAGGTTCCGCCCATACGCTGGACCCAGCGCATGCCGACTCTCTTTGAGATAGAGTGTGGCCTGTCCCAGTTTTGGGTGCGGTTTCGCCATCTCTTTCTCGGCGCGTTCGAGCAATGAAAAGACCTTCCTTCGCGGGTTGCGACGAAACAGGTAAATCGAGTAGACTATCAGAGCGAGCAACGCCAACCAAAATCCAGGGCTTGTATACCACATGATCGTTCTCCTTCGGTTCACGTTTATTTACGATTTCCGAGTATTCGCTCGGGGCGTTTCGGAATTCAGTTTCCGAAGCTGAAAGGAGTATCGCAAAGCCCAGAGAGGGAGTCAATTGAAAAAACTGGTAGCCAGTAGTCTGTAGTCGGTTACAGAAGAATCCCAAAGGTCTCACCTCAAATGCAAAATTCCCGAGGAGAGACTTGGGAATAAGGCCTGGATTGCTTCGCTTTGCTCGCAATGACGAAATGCATCTTTTTGCAAATTGCAAATTGCCAAATTGAGATTTACCGAGTTTTGCTTTTTCGTCTTCCTCGGTTATACTCTCGCCAATGTTAGCGCTTGAAATCAAAGTTCGGGAGCCGAATGAGTCGGCTGATGCCCTGCGAAAACGCGGCTCTATTCCCGCGGTTTTTTACGGTCCGAAAGAGGGCGCGACTGCGGTTTCCATTGACGCCCTCAAATTCGACCGCGTGTGGAAAGAGGCGGGCGAGACGACTGTCATCCAGCTCACGGGAATCG
>CAYHST010000030.1:0-8267 GCA_964359415.1 uncultured Candidatus Saccharibacteria bacterium
AAGATTCCAGAAAGAGGTATACAATTGAGCCACGCGCCGAGAGGCGTCAATTAAAAGTAAATTAATAATTTCTGACATGAAAGCATACAACAGAACTGGCCACGTTTTCGGAAAATCACGCGGGTTCACGCTTATAGAGCTTTTGGTAGTCATCGCCATTATCGGCATCTTGTCGTCAGTAGTTCTCGCTTCCTTGAATAGCGCACGTGCAAAAGGCCGCGATTCTCGCCGTGTTTCCGATTTGAAGCAAATGGCCAACTTGGTTGCGCTCTTGGGAGAAACGACCGCTTTTGCTGGCTGTACCGGAGCTACCGGTGGAATTGCAAGCACCTGCACCACTCCGGCACTGAATAGCCCCGCTTATACCGATCCGTCTGTGTCTGCGGGGGCTGCCGCATGTGGAGTTGCCGCAACGTCAGTCTGCAATTATCGTGTGAGTTCTGGAGATGGTGTAACGACCCCGCCAAACGCAAATAATTTTGATATCTGTGCCTATCTTGAGGTAGGCGCTGGTACGCTCGCATCGGGAATGGTGCAAATTAACAGTTCTTCAGGATACGGAATTATAGCTGGTTGTGCACGCTAAACGTGTGATATTATTAGTCATTAATTAATAATTAGTATGAACAAAATGAAAAACAAAGGATTTACGCTGATTGAACTCTTGGTAGTCATTGCCATCATCGGCATCTTGTCATCAGTCGTTCTCGCGTCTCTCAACACCGCGCGTCAAAAAGGCCGCGACGCGCGCAGGATTTCGGATATTAAGCAAATTCAACTCGCTCTTGAGCTAAACTACGATTCTACCCAAAGCTATCCTGTTGCTCTCTCGGCCCTCGCCACAGCTGGTTACATTACAACGGTGCCGAAAGACCCAAGTGACAACTCGGACTATGGTTATATACAGCTAACGAGCGGTTCAAAGTATATCCTCGGAGCTCAGCTTGAGGTAGCCGCAGCCAACCCATTGAATAGTGATTACGATGGAAACCAAGCGATTACATTACGTGGAGTTGCGACCAACTGTAATTCAAATGCCGGCACTCCAGGGGCGACCGAGGTAGTGTACTGTGTACAGCCGTAACGCGGTGCTTTTGAAGTTTTATCAGTTATTAATTAACAATTAGCATGATTAAAATAAAAAACAGAGGATTCACGCTCATTGAGCTTTTGGTAGTCATTGCCATCATCGGCATCTTGTCGTCAGTAGTTCTCGCGTCTTTGAACACTGCGCGCCAGAAGGGGCGCGATGCGCGCAGGATTTCCGACTTGAAGCAGATACGAACCGCCATTGACCTCTACTACGATTCTGTCCAGGGCTACCCGCTTTCAATCGGGACTGCGTCCAGCAGTGTCTTGGTTACGGGCGGTTATATCTCGTCCATTCCAGCAGACCCAACGTCTGGCGCTGCGTATTCGTACGTTCCTCTTACGGCAGTTAGCGGGACCACCCTGTGCACAACTTCTCCGTGTGCAAGCTATGTCATAGCTGCGACTCTGGAAAACACTAGCAACACGGTTCTTGCGACATCTAATAAGACAGATTTCACTTTGACTCCAGGTCCGAATTGCAGTACTACCGGAGTTTATTGCGTACGCGTTCCGTAGCTTAGAGAAATATTAGCGCCACGCAAAATCCCCGCGAGCGGGGATTTTGC
This sequence comes from uncultured Candidatus Saccharibacteria bacterium, assembly GCA_964359415.1. Taxonomy (GTDB): domain Bacteria; phylum Patescibacteriota; class Minisyncoccia; order Phycocordibacterales; family UBA2100; genus UBA10103. The sequence continues at coordinate 1,659 of CAYHST010000030.1, forward strand.
GTGGTAAACTCTGTTTTAATGCTTTCCTTCTCACTCATCATTTATTTCGTTTTCGGCCTTATCGTCGGAAGTTTCGTTAATGTTGTCATCCTGCGCTCGGGCGCGCGCGCGCTTTCAGGCAGAAGCGCGTGCATGTCTTGCGGCGTGAAAATTAGGTGGTTTGACCTCATTCCCGTTGTTTCGTGGCTGGCGCTTCGGGGGAGATGCCGCGCGTGCGGAAGCCGCATCTCAATTCAATATCCGGCGGTGGAATTGCTTATGGGCGCCGCGTTTGCGCTTGTTGGAAGCGCCCCGCTTGCTCCTCTTGAGAAAATAATCGGACTCCTCATTTCAGCAATTCTGCTCGCGATTGCGGTCTACGATATCCGGCATACCATCATTCCGAACGCGTGGGTGTGGGCATTCAATTTTCTTGCATTATTGTCTTCACTACTAACTACTAACTACTTACTACTTACTATTCTTGCCGGCCCGGCTGTGGCGCTTCCGCTTTTTGCCCTGTGGCTCGTATCAAAAGGAAAATGGATGGGATTAGGAGACGCGAAGCTGGCATTAGGCATCGGTTGGCTCTTGGGACCGCTCGCGGGCATTGAAGCACTCCTTCTCGCATTCATCATAGGCGCCATTGTTTCTGTATTCGTGCTTTTGCCTCTTCCGCGCATTGTTCGGTTCTTCAAAAAACAGGGGATAGCCGCATCAGGCTTCACGGCATCGTATACAATGAAAAGCGAGATTCCATTCGGACCGTTTTTAATCGTTGCCTGCGCGCTCCTGTGGTTCTCACAGATGTACGGAATTCTAATTCCATTTTTATGGCAATAACCCCTTACCACTTTTCCTATGTCTACATTCTGAACAGCATTCGGTTCCCACGACGAATATACATTGGTTTTACAAACAATCTTAGAAAACGCTTCAGCCAACACAACGACGGGGAAGTAATCTCGACAAAGAAATATGCACCATGGAAATTACTTTATTATGAAGCGTTTTCTAAGGAGCGATTCGCGCGCCAACGTGAGTTGCATCTCAAAAATAATGGCAACCCTATGCGCGAGTTGAAAAAACGTATCGGCTTTGATTCTGTTAGGAAAAGTGGTAAGGGGGGCTTCACTCTCATCGAGCTTGTTGTCGTTGTCGCGATTATTACAGTCGTTACGTCCGTGGTTCTTGTAAGCAACACAAAATACGGCGGGTCAGTTCTTCTCCAAAATCTCGCGTATGACATCGCGCTTTCCATACGCCAGGCGCAGGTGTACGGAATATCAGTGCGCGGTTTCGGAACGACGAATATGTTCACTGCCGGATATGGAATGCATTTTGACATAAACGATAACGCACATTACGAACTTTTTGCGGATGCGGATGGCAACGGATTATTCAGCAATGCTTCCGAAAATGTGCCTCCATCTCCGTATGTAATCGGCCGCAATTACCGCATCAAGAAACTTTGCGCTCCGGCCGGAACGAACTTCTCCTCATGCGCTTCCGTCCAACAGCTTGATATCTTGTATAAGCGCCCCGAACCGGACGCGTGGATTAGCGCTAACGGAAATTCATGCCTGCTTCAGCCCTCCAATTGCAAGGACAGCGCGCGCATCATCGTTGAATCGCCGCGGGGTGATGTTTTGAGCATTGTTGTTGATGCGACAGGGCAAATATCAGTGCAATAATATGACCCCTTACCACTTTTTTAAGGCAAATGACCCCTTACTACTTTTCCAACTCACATTCTATGTTGTCGAATAGCAAAAAAGCGAATATGTTGAGAAAATACTTCAGTTCATCGAGGGGTCGTGGGAAAAGTGGTAAGGGGGGCTTCACCCTTGTCGAACTCATTGTTTCCATCGGGCTTTTTTCGATTGTCATGCTCATTTCAGTGGGCGCGCTTTTGGCGCTTACCGGAGCCAATCGCAAAGCGCAGGCGCTGCAATCTGTTATGAACAATCTCAACATCGCGCTGGACGGAATGGTGCGTTCCATTCGCATGGGAAGCGATTATAACGGTTCGTCCAACTGCACAAGTAATTCTGGTGGACCGAAAGATTGTACCGGCGGGACCACAGTATTTTCTTTTGAACCATTTGGCGGAAATCCGACCGACCCTACCGACCAGTGGGTTTATTCTTATAGTGCGGGTAGGATTTATAAATCTGTTCAAGGCGGAGCAAATCCGATCGCGCTCACGTCTCTGGAGATAACCATCGACAGCATGAAATTCTATGTGGTTGGAACGCAACGCGGCGACACTAATCAGCCGAAAGTGGTCGTTACCATGCAGGGTACGGCAGGCGCGTCCAATTTGAAGACAAAGACTACATTCAGAATACAGGCTACAGCCGTACAGCGGCTTTTAGATTTATGACCCCTTACCACTTTTTTAAAGCAAATGACCCCTTACCACTTTTCCAACTCACATTCTATGTTGTCGAATAGCAAAAAAGCGAATATGTTGAGAAAATACTTCAGTTCATCGAGGGGTCGTAGGAAAAGTGGTAAGGGGGGCTTTACCCTCGTGGAAACCCTTGTCGCGATATCCTTGCTCACCATCGCCATTGTTGCTCCTATGTCTCTTACGACGCAGAGTCTTTCGAGTTCCTATTATGCGCGAGACCAAATAACGGCTTTCCATCTCGCGCAGGAAGCGATTGAATCCGTGCGGCACGTGAGAGACGGCAATGTTCTAAAAAATGCGCTCGGTACGACAGTGAATCTTCTTAACGGTTTTCCTGACGACTTTAGTACCAATCCTTTTTATGTTGATACGACTACCGATGCAATGATAACGTGTGGCGGGAATCCGTGTCCACCGCTAAAAAAGAGTCCTGAAGGATTGTACGGCTACGGTAATGATTGGACCACCACGAACTTTACCCGCACCGTTCGCGCGACTTTCGTCCCAGACCCTCCCGGAACTCCCAGTGACGAAATCAACCTTACCGTTACGGTGTCCTGGCGGACAGGAAGTTACCAAAGCCGTTCATTCTCCATTTCCGAGAATCTTTACCGGTGGGTAAACGACGGAAGCGCCGCGAGATGAATATGACCCCTTACCACTTTTCCTACGAAAACATTACTCGTCAACGAGAGTGCAAAAAGCACAAAAGTTTTGGTTTCGTTAGGAGAAGTGGTAAGGGGGGCTTTACCCTCCTTCTCGCCGCGCTTATCTCATCGGTTGTTCTCGCTCTCGGTGTTTCAATATTTGAGATTGCGCAAAAACAAGTCAGTCTTTCCTCAATAGGACGCGAATCGCAATTTGCTTTTTATGCCGCTGATACTGCTGCGGAGTGCGCTCTGTATTGGGACGTTCGCTGGAATTATTTTGCCCAAACTCCGCCCTTCGATTCCGCGACGTGCGACAATCAGCCAGTCGCCATCACCCTCCCGCGACCGTCAACGCCTACCCGCACTATGTCATTCAACTTCAATCCGAATGGATTCTGTTCGAAAGTCACAGTCAAAAAATGCGATATTGACGTATGCGACTCTTATCAGAACACTCACACTATAATTCGTGCCGACGGTTACAATGTTCCGTGCGCGTCCATAGACTCAAGTACGCGAGCTCTCCAACGCTCGGTGGAGTTGCGCTATTAAAGAAAATAAGGAGCGTAGCGACTATATTTTCTTTAAGATTTCCTAACCTCGTTACACTCGGTAATGAAATCTAACATGATTCCCAAAGAAACCCGCGCCAGATACGAAAAATTAAAAACGGCAATTAACCGCTACCGCCGGCTCTACCACGTTTACGACAAGGAAGAAATCTCGCAGGCCGCGCTGGATTCTCTGAAGCACGAGCTTTCCAATTTGGAAAAACAATATCCCGCGCTTGTGGCGCCCGATTCGCCAACACAGCGGGTGGCTGGCGAGCCGCTTCCGTTCTTCAAAAAAGTCCGGCATAAAGTAGCGCAGTGGTCATTTAACGACGCGTTCTCGCCCGAAGAAATGCGAGAATTTGATGCGCGCGTAAAACGTTTTTTGTCTGCCTCCGGCGGGCACACCGTTCCAAATATCGAATACGTATGCGAATTAAAGATTGATGGATTGAAAATCGTACTCGAATATGAAAAAGGATTATTAAAAGTTGCCGCGACGCGCGGAGACGGCGAAGTCGGGGAAGATGTCACCAATAACATTCGCACCATAGAATCTGTTCCGCTTTCGCTGACGCGGCCGATAGACATAGTCGTCGAAGGGGAAGTGTGGATGAGTGCAAAGGACATGGAAGAGTTGAATAAGACGCGAGCGAAAGAAGGGGAGCCGCTCTTCGCGAATCCGAGAAACGCCGCCGCAGGCGGGATTCGCCAGCTTGATCCGGCCGTTGCCGCGGAACGCAAGCTGGATGTTTTTATTTATGACGTGGCGCTATCGAGCGAAGGGCGAGGAAGTACTGAGCGTAGCAGCGCGAATGTGAAAACATCAGACCCGCCAGCTGGCGGGTTCCCGCCTACGCAGAACGAAGAGCTTGAATATCTGCGAGAACTCGGTTTTAAGGTAAATCCGCATCACGCGCTTGCGAAAAATATCGATGAGGTCATCAAGTACTGGGAAGAGTGGAAGCCCCGACGCCAAAAGGTCGGAGCAGGCGGAGCGTCGGGAAAGAAGCAGCAAGATTATTGGATAGACGGAATCGTCGTTAAAGTGAATGAGAAAAAATACGAAGAAGCACTCGGATACACCGGCAAGGCACCGCGTTTTGCTATCGCTTTCAAATTTCCTGCGGAGCAGGTCACTACTGTCGTGGAGGACATTGTTCTCCAAATAGGCCGCACGGGAGTACTGACTCCGGTCGCGCATTTGGAGCCGGTTTCAGTCGCCGGCTCCGTCGTCTCCCGCGCGACCTTGCACAACGAGGATGAAATCAGGCGTCTTGATGTGCGCGTGGGCGACACTGTTGTATTACAGAAAGCAGGGGACGTGATTCCAGACATTGTGCGGGTGATGAAAGAACTGCGAACGGGGCGGGAAAAGCCATATTCTTGGCCCAAAAAAGTATCCGCGTGCGGAGGGGACGGCGCAATCGAGCGAATGAGAGGACAGTCCGCGTGGAGATGCGTTTCCAAAAATTCTTATCCGCAATTTAAAAGAAAGTTATATCACTTCGTCGGCAAGCACTGCTTTGATATTGATGGCATGGGGCCGAAAATCATAGACGCACTCCTTGAGTATGGATTGATTGCCGCGTACGGCGACATTTTTACTCTAAAACGCGGGGACTTGCTTGCGCTTCCGCGATTTGCCGAAAAATCGGTTGATAACTTGCTTTCCGCGATTGAAAAATCGAAGACGATAGAATTGCCGAAATTCATTACGGCGCTTTCCATTCCGCATGTTGGAGAAGAAACCGCGTATTTGCTCGCGAGACATTTCAAGAACCTGGATAAATTAACAGAAGCAACGAAGGAGGAATTGGAAAAAATAGACGGAGTCGGCGGTATCATGGCGGATTCAATTGTCGCGTGGTTTGCGGATAGAGAAAACCAAAAGATATTAAGCCACCTGCTCAAGCACGTAACAATAAAGAGTTCTGTCCGGCTACGGGCTACAGGCTACAAGCTAGCAGGCATGAGTTTCGTTCTCACCGGCACGCTCTCCAAAATGCCGCGCGAAGACGCGGCCGAGCGCATACGCGCTTTAGGCGGCAAAGTGACAGGTTCGGTTTCTAAAAAAACGAGCTATGTAGTGGCAGGGGAGAACCCGGGTTCAAAATACCAAGATGCCCAAAAATTTGGCGTGAAAATCCTTTCCGAAAAGAACTTCGCGGATTTGCTAAAACCCTAACCACCCTCTACTTGGAGGTTTCACCTCCAAGTAGGATAATACGGCAACATCTTCAAAATATGGCAAACAGAAAAGTACCTTTTGTAACTGGCGAGCATTATCATCTGTATAATCGCGGAATAGATAAAAGAAATATTTTCTCAAACCAAAAGGATTTGGACAGATTTCTTCAGAGCATGATTGAATTTAATACGCTTGCTCCGATAGGCAGTATTTACGAGAATTCGTTTGCGCAACTTGGAGGTGAAACCTCCAAGTTGAAAAAGGCGGGAAAGGGAAAGGCAGAGAAACTTATTGATTTTATTTCTTATTGTATAAATCCAAACCATTATCATTTTATAGTAAAGCAGGCCTGCGAACGTGGCATTGAGAAATTTATGCATCGTTTGGGGACCGGCTACACGATGTATTTTAATGAAAAAGAAGAAAGAAGTGGCTCGCTTTTCCAAGGAGTATTTAAATCCATTCATGTTAATTCAAACGAGTACCTGCTTCATTTGAGCGCTTATGTGAATTTGAATGATAGGGTTCACCAACTTGGAGGTGAAACCTCCAAGTTGGTGAAAAGCAAGTCGAGTTGGGGGGAATATGTCGGAAATGAAAATGCAAACAAGGGAATATGCGAGAAAGATATAATACTCGAGCAATTTAAGAATAGGAAAGAATACAAAGAATTTGCTTTGGAGTCTCTGGAAGCAATTAAGCAAAGAAAAAAGGAACTTGAGGACATCAAGGAATTTCTACTGGAATAGATTTCTGCCCTCGATCCTCGCTTGGGGCCACATGGGGGGTAAACCGCCAACTGGCCCCAAACACTATACCCAC
>CAYHST010000030.1:8277-11461 GCA_964359415.1 uncultured Candidatus Saccharibacteria bacterium
TTTATACTGTATAATTTTTGTCCCCTCGCGCCGGGTTGGGGCCCATTTGCGGTTAAAACCTCCAGTGGCCCCCAAGCACTATCCCCACCACCACAAAATCGGTCTGGACAAATGCTGGAAATATGCCACTATTTTGAGATTACAAATAGCAAATTTCTCCATGCCCGGTAGGACAATTTGGCATTGCCTTGATTGTGGCGTGCGTGGATACAAGCAGGAAATTATTATGAATGTATGGAAAGATGGTGTAAATCGGATTAACAACGGCAGAAATGATGCCAAATTGTACTCACCGGGTATGCTTAAAAGACTTGCGGTTAGCGGTATCGGTTTGATTCTCCTTGCTACTCCTTTACTTACTAGCGCCCTTACGGTTCAAGAGCAGATTGATGCGCTACGAACGCAGCTCCAGACCTTGCTGGCGCAAATCGCCACCCTCTCCGCGGAAACAAGCGGCAGTTCCGGCGCGAGTTCGGGAAGCACGGCATCCGCTGGCGCGTCCACAGCCGTAACTTCCTGTCTCGCGCTCTCCAACTTTCTTTCTGCCGGAGACAATGACGCGAATAGCAATGGCGAGGTTACCAGACTCCAGCAATTTCTGGCAGGCCAGGGCGCCTCAATTTATCCGGAAGCACTGGTGACAGGATATTTCGGTCCGGCAACACTGCGTGCTCTGAAAAATTTCCAGACGGCACAAAGTATCGTCTCCTCGGGCGGTTCGGAATCCACAGGATATGGAGCTACCGGTCCGCAGACACGCACGAGAATCGCGACACTGACGGGATGTGCGGCATCTACTAGCGGCACCTCTAACAATCAAACGGCGACGCAACCTTCCATAACTGGTTCCGTCTCCGCCAACGGTAGCGCACTAAGAATCACATACACGAACCTCCCTGCAAATTCGTATGTCCATCTTATCAATGAGGCTACCGGCAATGTGCAATCTTCCGGCGTATTTGAAGTTTCAAACATTTCGGGCAGTGGCGAGATAGCAAACGAGTCGATAAGCGATATCCCCGCTGGCAGATACTTCCTCCAGGTCAGACAGCGTCTGACAGGCAGTACTGATCCAGTTATATCTGTCAGTTTTCCGTTTGCTGTAGGTGGAGCGAACGCACCCACCATCACCGTCATCTCGCCGAATGGCGGAGGATATTGGTATAGAGGAAAGACCGAGTCCGTCACGTGGAGCAGTACCAATATCCAGAGCAACGACCAAGTGCTTATTCGTCTCCGCAGTATTAGCACCAATCAAGAGCATAATTTGCTGACCAGTACGGTTAATGACGGAACTGAAAGTTTTGTCGTACCGACATCGATTCCATTAGGAACCTATAAGCTGGAAATCAAAACACTTGTTGGGAGCTATCTCGATGCAAGTGACTCGTACTTCACGATTGTAGATCCGCTCGTCGTCACAGCGCCAGTCATCAACATCACCATAAACGGTTCGGCGTACGACGGCTCAACATACACCACGACATTCGGCGGAACAGCCAGAATCGGATGGGCTGTTACGCCGACAAGCGGCACCACCTGCGCCGCGGCAGGTATCGGTATTGATGGGGGTTCTGACGCCGTAAACTTAAGCGATGGAGGTCGTCCGTGGACAACTCCAGCTCTGTACACCAACACGACATACGGCATAGTTTGTTCCAATTCAGCCGGCACTACGTATAAGTACGTGAACATCAATGTCCCGGCGCAGGCGAACACAACAGTCGCTGGCACTACCGCTCCTGCCATCACTCTAAATGGAAGTAGCGACAACTCAAGATTAAGCATAAATGTGGAGTTTGGAAGAACAGCTACATTTAATTGGAGTGTGTCGCCGACTGTCGGAACATCATGTTCCGCCGCGGGGAACGGCGTCAACGGAGCAATAGGTTCCGGCGCCATTAACTTAAGCGGTACAGGGACAACTCCGGCTCTCTATGCCAACACGACTTACGGCATCGCTTGCGTCAACAGAAACTCTGCAGGAGTAGTTTCCGGCACTACGTACAAATATGCAGACGTTACAGTTGCGGCACAGACAAGCGTGACAACCGGCGGTACCCCAACTATATCCTCCATCAATCCTTCAAGCGTCAACACAGGCCAAACAACAAACTTCACCGTAACCGGAACAAACTTCCAGTCGGGCTCTATGATCTACTACACAGGCACGTATTCCGGCTCCCCCGGCTCCTTCACTCCGACATTCAATTCGTATGACCCGACTCACTTGACGTTTACTGCGGGGCCGCTGAATTCCGGTACTTATACCTTCTATGTTCAAAACCCGAGTGGACAAAGGTCTGGCACGTTAAATATGACCGTTACTGCGCCTGCAGTAGTTGCCGCACCGGCCGCAACCGCCCCTGTAATAAACATCACCATAAACGGTTCGGCGTACGACGGCTCAACGTTCACCACCACGTTCGGAGGAAGGCCTAACATCGGATGGACTGTTACCCCGACAAGCGGGACGACATGCGCCGCCGCCGGTAACGGTATTGGTGGAGGGTCCGGCGCTGTCAACTTAAGCGGTTCGTGGACTACTCCTCTGCTATACGCCAATACAACATACGGTGTTGTCTGTTCCAATTCATTAGGTACAACGTATAAGTACGTGAGCATCGGCGTTCAAGCGCAGGCGAATACGACAACTACTGGCAATCCAACATCTCCTACCATCACCCTAAACGGCAGTAATGACAGTTCAAGATTGGGCATAAACGTGGAGTTTGGGAGAACAGCTACGTTCAATTGGAGTGTGACACAGCCTACTGGCACCGTTACAACTTGTTATGCCGCAGGAAATGGCGTCAACGGAGCCACAGGGTCTGGCGCTATTAACCTAAGCGGTTCAGGGACTACTCCCGCTCTTTACGCCAACACCACATACGGCATCGCCTGTTCCAACACCAATTCATCCGGAGTAGTTTCCGGCACAACGTACAAATATGCGGACGTAACTGTCGCCGCACAGACAAGCGTGACAACCGGCGGTACCCCAACTATATCCTCCATCAATCCTTCAAGCGTCAACACAGGCCAAACAACAAACTTCACCGTAACCGGAACAAACTTCCAGTCGGGCTCTATGATCTACTACACAGGCACGTATTCCGGCTCCCCCGGCTCCTTCACTCCGACATTCAATTCGTATGACCCGACTCACTTGACGTTTACTGCG
>CAYHST010000031.1:0-6740 GCA_964359415.1 uncultured Candidatus Saccharibacteria bacterium
TCCGCAGTAATACTCATGAGCGAACTCGGTTCGCGCTGGGTTTTGGTTGCGCTTGCGATGTCCGGCATTCTATTTGCCATTGTCAATTTGCACGGAATTTCGCTTTATTGGAGGCCATCTTCGGAAACAGAACTTTTGCGGATTATTGAGGCAAAGTACAACTTCCCTGACACTGTGTTTATAACCGATCATTCAGCCCGCCGTCTCACGTTGCCGGTCAATGCCGAGTCCCTGCTTCTTTTGGATGAGGAGAGGCGAGCGATGAGCCGCTTTGCATTCTTGCTAGAGAACCGCGACCGCCTACCGGTAAGCACATTCAAGCCCCTGACAGCCACTGCATACCGGCCGGAGCAAGAGGCCGCATACCTCGCGCAATTCTCCACAAGCGCCTACTCTGTATGGATGGTCAGAAGACTGTGTACCGATAGATGTGGCGCGGCAGAAACGCAATCCGGAAACTGTTTTGAAATCAATATCAATGCGTGCGGCGTTGAGCCGCAAGAAGTGAATACCCTTCCCGTTTTTCTCTCCGCCACCCAGCTTGGATATTCGTATATCGTCCGGAGGGTAAACCCCGTGAGAGAACTCCGCACGGGGCATTAGACCTCCGCGCTCGTATAGGGGAAATGCGCCTGTTCAAAATCCCGATACTTCATCTTAAAGTGAAGTATCGGGATATTTCCTATCGCGCGTGCGACATGAGCCAGGCAGAGAGTTCGTTGAAAGCTCCGCGATTGAAAACGCACATTCGCACGCGCCCGCGCTTGTGCGTGGTAATAAGACCCGAGCGCTCAAGTATTTGCATCTGTCCGTACATCCTAGGGAGCTTCATTCCAAATGGCCGGCCCAGCTTTGAGAGCGACATCGCGCCCTCTTTTTGGAGACGCATAAGCAGTTGTCTGCGCAGCGGCAGCCCGAGTGCATTAAGCATCAGGTTGCTGTTCTTTTCCATATCGCCCGCCGTATAGGTGCGGGATTTGCGCATGCGCGCGATGGCGCGCGCGGCTGAAACGTTCTCCCTGCGTTCCCTGCGCTCGCGCACCTTCCGCAACCTTCCCGCATTCCAATACTTCATTATGGAATGAAGTATAGGGGTTTGAACGCGAGCGTCAAGCGAGTTGCGTGTTCAGCCGCACCTATCATTTATCTGCCATCCTGCCAATCCTTCACCTATTTTCCCCTTTTCCCCGGAAGAACGGCGGAGGTATTATGGTCCGCATGTAAAATGTAAAAACGTCCGCCATGGCAGAACCGGAGCGCGTGGGACCCCGCGCTATGAACTTCGCTTAAAAATATACTCTTTATTGACAAGAAATGATATGACAGCGAGCCCGAGCGCTATGATTACCTGTGAAAAGATGTACCAGATGTGCAGGTATTCCACGAATGCGTACATGAGGCCCGTATTGAGGGCAAGATTCATGACTTGCAGGGTAAGGTATAAAGAAAGCTGGACATGCAAATTATCTTTGGAAGCGTCCTGAAACGTCCAAAACTTTTGGAAGAGAAAACTGACGGAGAAAGATGCGAGGAATGCGATTACCGTTGAGATTAGATAGTAGACGCCCAAGATACTTGTCAAACAGTAGAGGACAGTGATGTTCACGGAAAATGCAATTCCCCCCGTAATCAGAAATCGCAACACCTGCTGATGTTTTTTCGCGTATTCAACTGTCGCGGCATACATGGGCTGAAGTGTAGCAAAAAGCAAAGCCAGCGTCTGCCCTCGGCAGAAATTGATAGGTAGCCGCAATTGCACGTGCGAGAAGGCAATGTATAATGCCGGACTAAAGACAGCACATTCAGCGATGAGAATTTAATATCTGTATTCCATGAAGCATCGGCGCGACCAGAAACTATGATACAAGGCAAAAAAGTGATCGTCGTTTTACCCGCGTACAACGCCGAGCCGACGCTTCGCCGAACCTATCATGAAATCCCTTTCGACATCGTTGACGAAGTCGTCCTCGTTGACGACGGAAGCGACGACCGAACGCACGAAATCGCGAAAGAGTTGGGAATACACCACATAATCCGGCACGAAAAGAACAGGGGGTACGGCGCTAATCAGAAAACCTGCTACGATAAAACTCTTCAATTGGGCGCGGATATTATTATCATGCTGCATCCCGACTACCAATATACGCCAAAGCTCATTCCGGCTTTGGCGCATATAATCGCTAGCGGCGTGTATCCAGTCGCACTCGGCTCGAGAATCCTCGGCGGAGGAGCATTGCGCGGCGGTATGCCTCTTTATAAATATGTATTCAACAGGTTATTGACTCATTTTCAGAATATATTGATCGGACAGAAACTTTCGGAGTATCATACGGGTTATCGCGCCTATTCGCGAAAAATCCTCGAAAGCATCAACTATCGCGCGAATTCGGACAACTTCGTATTTGATAATCAATTTTTATCGCAGGTTTTTATGGCCGGCTTCTATGTCGCGGAAATCACATGCCCCACGAAATATTTTCCAGAGGCATCGTCCACCAATCTGCGCGCCAGCATTATTTACGGGCTGGGGGTTCTTAAAACATCGGTATGCCACTTCCTGCAAAAAATGCATCTGGCGAAGTTTAAGATGTACGAGAAGCCGGAGCGCGTTAAGGTATGAAGGCCGCGCATGTACGGTATGAATACAAGCCTTTCTATGGTTCAAGCCATTGGTGGGCGCTTCGGCAATGTACTAATCTTCCCGCTTCCACGCGCGTCTTGGACATTGGCTCGGGTTCCGGCGCGATAGGGCAGGTTCTCAAAGAACAAGGCGTCGCGGAACTCTATGCTGTCGAAATCGATGCCGAGGCGCGCGAGCATGTAAAGAACATTTACAAAAAAATCGCGGGGGACATTGGAGAATTTTCTGGCCAGAAATTCGACTTAATTTTGCTGCTTGACGTGCTGGAGCACATGACGGACCCATTCGCGTATTTCGGCAAAATGGTGTCAATGCTCTCCCCTGGCGGAAAAATCCTGCTCTCCCTGCCCAATGTCGCTCATTGGAGCGTGAGATTTTTGCTTCTCTTCGGCATATTCGACTACCATGACCGCGGCATTATGGACCGGACGCATTATCAATTCTTCACCCGCAAGCGCGTGCGCCAGATGCTCCGCGGCCTGTCTGCGTACTCCACACAGGCAGGCGAGCCGCAGCTGAAGCGTTGCGTTTTCGATTCCAGCATTGAGCCGGTGGAATTCCTTTTGCCAGAAGCGATGTGGAACAACCTGTTTTGGAGAGCGATATCCAAGGTGCGGCTCGCGATTGCCCGCATTCTTCCCGGATTTTTCGCATTTCAACATCTCGTACTCGCGGAAAAAGAGCGAACGTGAGAAAAACATCGGAACCCCGCTTTGGTGTGCAGAAACTCGTTTTCTGTATATAATCCCGCCATGAGTCCCGTTAGAAGTCGCGGAAGTTTGGAATATGGTACATTCAACCTATGTTTCTCATTTGTCGTTTGCTTACAAACAATAACTTTCGAGTCGGAAGCGCAAGCTTCCTACTTCTAACGGGATGAAAGCCGTAATTCTCGCCGGAGGGTCCGGAACCAGATTGCACCCGCTTACCCTTGTTACAAACAAGCATTTATTGCCGGTATTTGACAAGCCGGTCATCTACTACGCGATTGAGAAATTGGTTGACGCCGGAATAAGTAAAATCATGGTTGTAACCGCCCCCCACCACATTGATTCGTTTGTGAGACTCTTGGGCTCGGGACAGCATTTCGTACCAAAAACGACAAGTGCAAAACAGATTCAAATAGTATACGGAATACAAAATGAGCCGAACGGAATCGCATACGGACTTTTTATCGCCGAAGACTACATCGGCAAGGACAACTGCGTTTTGTTCTTGGGCGACAACATATTTTTGGACGATATAGCTCCTGCCATCAAAAAATTCAAGACGGGAGCGACGGTATTTCTAAAGAAAGTTCCGGACCCGAAAAGGTTCGGTATCGCGGAGATAAACAAGAAAGGAAAAATAATCAGTATTGAGGAAAAGCCGCCCAAACCCAAAAGCAATCTTGCGATTACCGGCCTTTACATATATGACAACAGCGTTTGGGATAAAATAAGGAAGATTTCTCCGAGCGAGCGCGGGGAATACGAGATAACATCGGTAAACTCTCTGTATCTTGAAGAGGGTACTTTGCGCGCGCAAATGCTCAAAAAAGAGTGGTTTGACATTGGAAATATTGAAAATCTGCATAAGGCCTCGCAGTTTATGAAGAAGCGCGCCCAAAATGTTAAATAAATTCGCTCGGAAAACAATGGTGACGAGGTGCTGGGCCTGCCCAGCACCCCAGTCAGCGGACGTATCGCGCTTGTGCAACTCCCGTATATTGAAAAACTAGTATGAATTACAATAAGAGAATTGTTGTGACCGGTGGTGCGGGGTTTATCGGCAGCCACTATCTAAATTACGCTGTCAAAAAATATCCGCGCGAACTCTTCATCAACGTTGACGCACTGACCTACGCGGCCAATCTAAAGAACGTGTTGGTACACGGGAAAAAGAACTACAGGTTCGAAAAAGCCGACATCTGCGACCTCGCGTCGATGACCGCTCTTTTTGAAAAATACAGGCCGACGCATATCATCCACTTCGCCGCCGAAACCCATGTCGACCATAGCATCCTGGACCCCAGTCTTTGCATCAAAACGAATGTCGAGGGCACCAACAATCTCTTGCGGCTCGCGCGCGACTACAAACTATCTCGTTTCCATCTTATTTCCACCGATGAGGTCTATGGGGATTTGGAAGCGGCCTCCGCGCCATTTACCGAAAATTCCCCCTACAATCCACGCAACCCTTACAGCGCGTCAAAAGCAAGCGCGGAACTTTTGCTGCTGTCTTATACAAAGACCTACAACCTTTCCGGTGTGATAACCCGAAGCTCCAACAATTACGGGCCTGGGCAAGACGCGACAAAACTAATCCCGAAATTCATCACGCTTCTTCTTGAGGGCAAAAAAGTCCCGCTTTATGCGACAGGAGGAAACATCAGGAGCTGGCTCTATGTGGGGGATAATGTGAGGGCGACAGATCTCGTCTTCCGAAAAGGAAAAGCCGGAGAAATCTACAATATCGGCGGCGGAGAGGAGTATACAAATCTTGAGATAACGAGAATTTTGCTGCGCATACTCGGCAAAACTGAAAAAGAAATTGAGTATGTCGCCGACCGCCTTGGACACGATTTCAGGTACGCGCTTTCCAATAAAAAAATCGAAGATGCGCTTGGCTGGAAACCGCGCGTCAGCTTTGAGAAAGGCATACGACAGACCGTCGCATTTTACCGCCGGCGCAGCGCGAACTGAATGTAAAAAGCGAAAAGTGCCCGGCCTGTGCATACATGCGCACAGGGAATGAACCTGTTTAAATCCCGATACTTCACTTTAAAATGAAGTATCGGGACACTTCCCTACCGCGCGTGCGGCATGGAATCAAACCAAAACTCATCTTTTTTGCTTCTTTACGCGCGGACGAGCAGTTTTGTTATCTCGACTGCCCTGGACTTCCATGTGTACCGCTCAACCCTCTCAAGAGCGCGTTTCGCAATGTTCTCTGCGAGCGATTTATCGGCAAGAACTTCTTTAATTCCTCGCGCGAGCGCGGGCGGGTCATCGGGCGCTACAAGTACTGCCGAGTCGTCCCCTGTAATCTCCCTGATGCTGGGCAGGTCAGTGGCAACGATTGGCCGCCCCGATGCCATGTGCGCGACGAGCTTCAAGGGCGACGTGAAGCGCGCCGATATCAAATCTTTTCCGGTGTTGGGAACTACGAGTACGTCGGCCGCCGATTGGTTATTCGCAAGCTCGCTATAAGGCCTAAACCCCGTAAAGATGACACTCGGGTATTGCTCTTTGAGTTTAAGCACTTCGTGCGGCTCTCCGCCGATAGCCACGATGCGAATATCCGCGGGCAAGAGTTTTGACGCTTCAAAAAGCGCATTGCTTCCCTTCCACCCGTCGAAACGCCCTATGTACATCGCTATCTTCGCGTCAAGAGGCAGGCCAAGCCGCTTGCGCGCGTCAGTTTTGTTTTCCGGCCGCGCGAATTGTTCCATGTCAATTGCGCTCGGTATTACAGAGATTTTATCGGGGGCAATCCCGCGCTCAACATAAAATTCCTTGAGGCCATTGGATATGACAACGAGTGCGGCAGATTCGCGCGCGACTGCGCGCGCGCAAAAATTCCATCCGCCGGTATGCGATTCCCAAATAAAACGCCGGTATCCGAAAATCCACAGCACCCACAATACGACATCGTCTCGGCTGTAAATAATTCCGTCTTTGCCGCGCAGGTAGAGCGCCGCGCTTATAGAGAACGAGATTTCTTGCGCAAGAAATCCTATTCTGCCCCACGCCAGATTAAGCGTGGGAAGTCTCCTTAGAGCGAATTTCTTTATGATGCCGTAATACTCAAACGGGTCTGCCCGGAGCGGGTTGCGGCGCTTCGGCGCGATGAGTTCAACGTTATGCCCGGCGCGCGCGAGCGCTTCGCATGTTTTCATTATGGCCAAGCCGTGCGCTTTTTCTGTTGGTAATCGAGCATTTGTTACGTAAAAGATTCTCATATAGTCACTTTATCCGCCGTACGAGCGCGGCATACTGTTCTATGCGGTCGGAAAGTTTGAGCTTGAATTCTTGGAATCCGACATGATTATCAACCGCATTCCGCGGCAAGTTGTATTTGTCTGAATCGGGGCGCACCAAGCCGGGCGCCACTCCAA